>DVLC01000112.1 GCA_018715685.1 Candidatus Cryptobacteroides merdipullorum | reverse complement strand
GACTCTTCCCGCCACCGACGGACATGTCGACGGAACCGCGATCACCGACAAGCACATACCCGACTATGCGCGTGACCACAATACCGACAAAATCTCGATAATCGACGGATTCAAGATCTCCTCGAACTATGTGTTCGCCAAACTGGCGGTCGACAATTACGCCCGCAACAGACGCGGCGACCGCACGGAGCAGTTCCTCTCGAACCTCTACACCTACAAGCTCGGCGAGGCTTTCGACTTCGACCTCGACGGCATGCAGACGCCCACGATCCCGAGTCCGGAGACACGCTACTGGACCGACACCGACCTGGGCTCGATAGCCTACGGCTACAGCACCAGCATGACTCCGATGCACATACTGACCTTCTACAACGCGCTGGCGAACAAGGGGCGGATGATGAAGCCCTATCTCGTGGAGGACATCGAAAGCGAAGGACAGGTGATACGCAGACGCGGTCCCGCTGTGCTCAACGCCGCCATCTGCTCGCGCGCCGTGGCGGACACCGTAACCCGCGCCCTCAAGGCCGTGACCGAGGAGGGAACCGCACGCAGACTCCGCGGAGCCAGGTGCACGGTGGCCGGAAAGACCGGAACCTCGTTCGGCACCTACGAGAACGGCCAGTACGCAGACGAACGCGGAAGACGCAAGTACCAGGGCACCTTCGTGGGATTCTTCCCGGCGGACGACCCGAAATACTCGATAATCTGCACGGTCTACTCCAAACCAACCTCAAGGAGCTTCCAGGGAGGCGGCATCCCCGCCAGCGCGGTGAGGACCGTGATCGACAGACTCTACAACCTCGACCTTGACTTATCGGCAGACGGAAAATGAAGCTTGAGAACATAATACGGAACTGCGGCATACTCGAACTGCACGGCGACACCGGAGCGGAAATACTCTCCGTGACCAACGACTCCAGGAAGGCCGGCGCGGGATGCCTCTTCATCGCGGTGAACGGCTGCGGCAACGATGGAAGAGCCTACCTCGGCGCGGCCGCGGCAGCAGGTGCGTCGGCGGTCATGTACGAAGCCTCTGGCGATGACACGGCGGCAGCAGCGGCCGTCAGGGAACTTCCTGCGGACATCATACGCATAGTCGTGAAGGACAGCAGAAGGGCGGTCGCCATGGCGGCCGACAGCTTCTACGGACACCCGAGCGGAAAGCTCCGTCTCGTCGGAGTCACCGGTACCAACGGCAAGACCACCGTGGCCACTCTGCTCTACGAGATGTTCAGGAGCCTCGGCCATGAATGCGGGCTCATGTCGACCATAGCGAACTACATCGGAGCGCGCAGGCTGGAGACCGCCAACACGACCTCCGACCCCGTGACGATCAACTCCCTGCTCGCGCGGATGGTCGAGGCCGGATGCAGCCACTGCTTCATGGAGGTAAGCTCGATCGGAGTCGACCAGCACCGCATAGACGGGCTGGAGTTCAGGGCGGGCATATTCACGAACCTCACCCACGACCATCTCGACTATCACGGCACTTTCGCCGCCTACCTGCGCTGCAAGCAGATGTTCTTCGACATGCTGCCCGCCAGTGCGTACGCCATAACCAATATCGACGACAGGAACGGCCGCGTCATGGTGCAGAACACCAGAGCTTCTGTCATCAGCTATTCCTGCCGCAGCCTCGCCGACCACAGCTGCAGGATAGTCGAGCAGACAATCGAAGGCATGCTGCTGAAAATCGACGGTGCCGAGGTCTGGACCCTGCTCACGGGAGCGCACAACGCATGCAACCTGCTTGCAATATATTCCACCGCCCTCGCGCTCGGCACTCCGGCTGAGGAGGCCCTTCTGGCCTTGTCGAAGCTGAAACCCGTCAGGGGCAGGCTCGAAACCATTCCCGGCCCGGGAGGGGTCAGCGTGGTCATCGACTACGCCCACACTCCCGACGCACTCGAGAATGTGCTGAAGACCCTCAGGGAGGTAGAACCTTCGAGGCAGCTGCTGTGCGTGTTCGGCTGCGGAGGCGACCGCGACAGGAGCAAGAGACCGGAAATGGGTGCCGTCGCCGCGAAATACGCCGACAGGATCATCCTGACCTCCGACAACAGCCGCAGCGAGAAGACCGAGGACATAATGGCCGAAATCCGCGCCGGCATACCTGCGGACGCGCTCAGGAACACCCTGAGCATCTCCGACAGAAAGGAGGCCATACGCACGGCTCTGATGCTCGCAGGCGGAGGGGCCACCGTGCTGCTTGCCGGGAAAGGACACGAAACCTACCAGATAATAGGAAAGGAGAAGAGTCATTTCGACGAGAGAGAGATTGTAGAAGAGATTTTCAAAACACTGAAGTAAATGTTGTATCACCTCATAGACTGGCTCGAGAGCCTGGGAGTCCACATCCCCGGCATGGGCCTGATGAACTACCTGTCGTTCAGGGCGCTGCTCGCGGCAGTGATAAGCATGCTGATAGCCTTCTTCGCGGGAAAGAAGATCATCGCCTGGCTCCAGCGCAGGCAGATAGGAGAGACCATACGCGACCTCGGACTCGAAGGACAGATGCAGAAGAAAGGCACCCCGACCATGGGCGGCGTGATAATCATCCTCTCGCTGCTCGGCTCTGCGCTTCTGGTCTGCCGCCTCGACAACATCTACACCCTGCTGCTGATTCTGACCACGGTATGGTGCGGTGGCATAGGCTTCGCCGACGACTACATCAAGGTGTTCAGGCACAACAAGGAGGGCATGAGCGAGAAAGGCAAGCTGCTGCTCCAGTTCGGCCTCGGGCTCGTCATCGCGCTGACCGTATGCATCAGCCCCGACATCCCGACGGAGAGGCTCGTGACCACCATACCCTTCGTCAAGGCGCATGAATTCGACTATTCGTGGCTCTCGCCGTTCAGCGGCCAGCTCGGGGTCTACACCTCGTGGGGGCTGTACATGATCATGATCATCCTCGTGATACTCGCCTGCTCCAACGGCACCAACCTGACAGACGGCATGGACGGACTGTCCGCCGGCACCTCGGCGATTGTCGGAGTGGTGATAGGCGTGATGGCCTGGCTCGGCGGCGACGCCCTCGACTCCCGCTACCTCAACATCATGTACATCCCGGGATCCGGCGAGGTGGCGGTGTTCATGGCGGCCTTCGTCGGCGCGCTCATAGGTTTCCTGTGGTACAACACCTTCCCGGCCATGGTGTTCATGGGCGACACGGGCAGTCTCGCGATAGGAGGAATCATAGGAGTGAGCGCAGTGCTGATACGCAAGGAGCTGCTACTCCCCATCCTCTGCGGCATCTTCCTCGTCGAGAGCCTGTCGGTGATCATCCAGAGGTCATGGTTCAAATACACCAAAAGGAAATACGGCGAAGGCAGGAGGGTCTTCCTGATGGCTCCCCTGCACCACCACTACCAGAAGAAAGGCATTCCGGAGCCGCGCATAGTCGCGCGTTTCTGGATAATAGGGATAATATTGGCAATAAGCACGCTTGCGCTGCTCAAAATCAGATAGTGTCATGGCAAGAATGGTAATTTTAGGCGGAGGAGAAAGCGGAGTCGGATCCGCGGTGCTCGCCAAGGTCAAGGGTTACGAAGTTTTCCTTTCAGACAGCGGAAAGCTAAAGCCCGAATATGCTGAAACCCTCAGGAAATGGGACATCCCCTTCGAGGAGGGCGGCCACAGCCGGGAGCTGGTGCTGAACGCCGACGAGGTGGTCAAGAGCCCCGGCATCCCCTCGACAGCGCCAATGGTCGAGGCTCTCGAAGCCCAGGGCACGCGCATAATCTCGGAGATAGAGTTCGCCGCACGCTACGACAACGCGAAGAAGATCTGCGTGACAGGTTCCAACGGCAAGACTACCACAACCTCGCTGATCCACTATCTGCTCTGCGAGGCCGGTCTCGACGCCGGACTCGGAGGCAACATAGGCAAGAGCTACGCAATGCAGGTAGCGACCGAGAAGCACGACTACTATGTACTGGAAATCAGCAGTTTCCAACTCGACAACTGCTACGACTTCCGCCCCGACATCGCGGTGATCACCAACATCACCCCGGATCACCTCGACCGCTACGACCACGACATACGCAAGTACGCCGCGGCGAAGTTCCGCCTCGTGCGCAACCTGAGGCCCGAGGACTGCTTCATCTTCGACTCCGACGACGCCATCACCATCGAGAACCTGAGCAGCATCGTGCTCAAGGCCAGAATGCTGCCTTTCAGCCAGAAGACGGAAGTCGGACAGGCAGCCTTCGTGCGCGGCGACAGCATGGTGCTGCGCTACGAAGACGAGGAGACGGAAATATACCTTCAGGAACTCGCCCTCGGCGGCCGGCACAACCTCTACAATTCGATGGCCGCCGCCCTCGCGGCCAAGGCCACGGGCATAAGCAACGAAGTGATACGCCGCAGCCTCAAGACATTCAAGCCCATAGAGCACAGGCTGGAGCCCGTGCTGAGCGTGGGAGGCGTGCTGTACATCAACGATTCCAAGGCGACCAACGTGGATTCGGCATGGTACGCCCTCGAATGCCAGACCAGACCCGTGGTCTGGATAGTCGGAGGCACCGACAAGGGCAACGACTACGGCGTGCTCGAACAGCTCGTGCGCGAGAAGGTCAAGGCGATTGTCTGCCTCGGCGTCGACAACTCAAAGATACACGCTGCCTTCGAGGACATCGTAGGCAGCTCGCACATCTGCGACTGCGACAGCGCCGAGGCGGCCGTCAACGCAGCGGCAGGTTTCGCGGCCAAGGGGGACGTGGTTCTCCTCAGCCCCTGCTGCGCGAGCTTCGACCTGTTCAGCAACTACGAGGACAGGGGCAGGCAGTTCAAGGAAGCCGTCAGAAGACTATAGAAACAGGCAGACATGGCGACCAAGACCAGGAAATTCTCTCTGTGGACATTCGCGGACCGCTTTGAAGGAGACAAGGTGGTCTGGATAATCCTGCTCATGCTCTGCCTGATCTCGATTGTCTGCATGTTCTCGTCCACCTCCCGCCTTCTGAAGGGCGACACCACCCGCCTTGATCTCGTCAGGGAGCAGGCCATCCTGGTGGGCGCCGGGCTGGTGGTCATAATAATCATGTACAACATCAGGAACATCAAGGTGTTCCGATGGTGCAGCATGGTCTTCGGCTTTTCCGTCCCCTTCCTGCTGCTGCTTCTGCTCGACCTCAGGATCAGGATTCCGAATGTCATCGAGGCCATCTATGTCAACGGGGCATACCGCATTCTTCAGGTAGGCAGCCTTCAGATACATGTGTTCGAGGTCGTCAAGGTCGCTATGGTGCTTTACCTCGCCTGGGCTCTGGACGCTTTCAGGAAGGGAGAGCTCAAGGGCGCCAGACTCAGCCCGCTATGGAAGAAGATACTCTACATCTACGCCCCGTTCCTGATAATCTTCGTGATGATTCTGCCCGGAGGAAACTCCAGCGCCGTGTTCATCGGGGGTATCATGTTCCTCGTGATACTGCTCGGAGGCGGCAACTTCAAGGATCTGCTGGTGCTGTTCACGGCAGGAATACTGATAATCGGAGCCTGTTACGGAATATACAAGGCGTCAGACGGAGAGTACATGGAGCGCATCGGCACCGCAATCTCCAGAGTCAGCGAACCGGACTGGGAGGAGATGTTTCTCGATTCCAGGCCGGGCACGGACGAATATCAGAAAGCCCTCGACAAGCTGCGCCAGCCCTACAGCGCCAAGATAGCCATACATGAAGGCGGGCTCTTCGGAAAGGGCCCCGGTCAGAGCACCCAGCGCTATGTGGTTCCCGACATCTCCGAAGACTACATGTACAGTTTCATAATAGAAGAATACGGACTTTTCGGAGGCATTCTCGTGATCTGCCTCTATGTATCCCTGCTCGCGAGGGGCTCTATCATAGTCAGAAACTGCGGGAAAGACCTCTACGCGAAGCTAAGCGTCGCGGGACTCTGCCTGCTGATCAGCGGACAGGCTTTCCTGCACATGTTCGTGAACGCCGACATCGGGCCGATGACCGGCCAGACCCTGCCGATGATAAGCCACGGCGCCAGCGCCTTCCTCTGCTTCTGCGTGGCTTTCGGCGTGATACTTTCGTTCAGCCGCATCGCCGCGAGACGCATAGAGAAGGAAACCCGCGAGGCGGAGCCTCTGATGGAGACCAGGGACGAGGTCAGCGCTACGCTCGACGACCTCGACGCATTTGAATCAGGAAAATTCGACAACGATGACGAAATACAGGAAACTCAAGGCAATTATTAGCGGCGGCGGCACCGGAGGGCACATCTTCCCGGCCGTGGCCATAGCCGACAAGCTCCGGCAGCTGAATCCGGAGACCGACATACTCTTCGTGGGAGCGGAGGGCAGGATGGAGATGGAGAAGGTTCCGGCCGCAGGCTATAGAATCGTCGGACTGCCCATAGCCGGACTGCAGCGCAAGCTCAGCTTCTCCAACCTGATGGCGAACCTCAAGCTACCGTTCAAGCTCATGGAATGCCAGAACCGCGCGCGCACCATCATCGAGGAGTTCGAGCCCGACGTCGCGATAGGAGTGGGAGGCTACGCCAGCGCTCCCCTGCTCAGGGAAGCCGAGCGCATGCACGTCCCTACACTGATACAGGAGCAGAACAGCTTCGCCGGACTCACGAACAAGATGCTCGCAAAGAAGGTGGACAGCATCTGCGTGGCCTACGAGGGCATGGAGAGGTTCTTCCCTTCGGCCAAGATAAAGCTGACGGGAAACCCCATACGTTCGGACATACACCCTTACTCGGAGGCCGAGCGCGCCGAAGGCCTGAAATTCTACGGCTTCAGCGAAGGCCGCAGGCACATCTTCCTGACCGGCGGCAGCCTCGGCAGCGGCACCCTCAACCAGGCGATGAAGGACTGGATCGAAGCCGGATGCCCGGGAGGCGAGGACGTCGAAGTGCTCTGGCAGTGCGGACGCTACTACAAGCAGGGCATAGACGGATTCATGCAGGGACGCAAGCTGCCCAACATCAGATACAGCGACTTCATCTCCCGCATGGATCTCGCATACGCGATGGCCGACGTGCTGATCAGCCGCTCCGGAGCCTCCTCCATCTCGGAGATCTGCGCGGCCGGAAAGGCGGCGATATTCGTACCCTCGCCGAACGTGGCCGAAGACCACCAGACCCACAACGCCATGGCTCTCGTCAGGCGCGGGGCGGCGCTGATGGTCAGGGACGACGAGGCGGCGGAGAAGCTTCTTGCGACCGCAGTCAGTCTCGTGCACGACAGCGCGAGAATCGCCGAGATAGAGAAGAACGCCGCGGCGATGGCGCTTCCCGACGCGGCGCAGACCATAGCCGACGAAATCTACAGAATAGCACGATGAAGTATCAGAACATATATTTCATAGGCATAGGCGGCATAGGCATGAGCGCGATCGCCCGTTTCTGCAAGTTCAAGGGATGCAGAGTCTCGGGCTACGACCGCACTCCCTCCGACCTCACGCGCCAGCTCGAAGCCGAGGGCATTCCCGTACATTACAATGACGACAGCGCCATGCTCCCCGAAGACCGGGAGAACACGCTCGTAGTCTACACTCCGGCAGTCCCCGGCGACTTCGGAGAGCTCGCATACGCCCGCGAGAAAGGCTATGAGGTAATCAAGCGCTCGCGCATGCTCGGAGAGCTCACCCGTGGAGAAAGGTGCCTCGCGGTGGCCGGCACTCACGGAAAGACCACGACATCGACGATGATCGCCCACATTCTGACTGAAGGAGGCAACGGTTGCTCAGCCTTTCTCGGAGGCATTTCGAGGAACTACGGAACCAACATGCTCGTCAGCGACACCCCGGTCGTCGTAGCCGAGGCCGACGAGTTCGACCGCTCGTTCCTCCAGCTGCACCCGGCGATCGCAGTGATCACTGCCATGGACGCCGACCACCTCGACATCTACGGCGACCTCGCGCACGTGCAGCAGGCATTCCGGGAATTCGCCTCCCAGATCAGCGAGACCCTGATTCTCAAATACGGTCTCCCTATAAAGGCGGGAGACGTGCAGGCGAAGATATTCAGCTACCATTTCGACAACCCCGCGGCCGACTTCCATTCCGCCAACCTGCGGCTTGGAGACGACGGGCACTATACCTACGACCTCGTGTACCCCGGCGGCACGCTCAGCGACATCCGCGTGGGAGCCATCGGCTGGGTGAATGTGGAGAACAGCATAGCCGCGGCCGCGGCATGCCTCTGCAACGGGATGGACGCGCAGAAGGTCAGACACGCGCTCTCAAGCTTCGAGGGCGTGCGCAGAAGGCTGGAGGTGCATGTGAACCGCCCCGGCATCTGCTACATCGACGACTACGCCCACCATCCTGCCGAACTGAACAGCGCCATCAGCTCCGTCCGGCAGGTGTTCCCGGGCAGGAAGATCACCGGAATCTTCCAGCCGCACCTCTACACGCGCACCAGGGACTTCGCCCCGGAGTTCGCAGAAGCGCTGAGCCTGCTCGACAAGCTCATACTGCTCGACATATACCCAGCTCGCGAAGAGCCTATAGAGGGAGTCACTTCCGAACTCATATTCAAGGACGTGACCTGCCCCGAGAAGGTGCTGCTGACCAAGGACGGGCTCATGGACTATCTGTCCCGGGAGCGGACCGACGTGCTGATGACCCTCGGAGCCGGAGACATCGACCGCTTCGTGCCCGCGATAACTGAAATGCTCGAAAAACGACAGACGCGATGAGAAGGAAAGTCCGCTACGCCATATCCGCCGCGCTCGCAGCCCTGCTCTGCCTGGCCGCCCTCCTGCTGCTCCGCGAGACCAGGAAGGAGAGGGCCTTGCTGGCATGCGAGCATGTGGAGGTGGAGTTCAGGGACAGCCTCAAATTCGTAAGCGCGAAGGAGATCACTTCATGGCTCGACAGGAACTACGGTGTCTGCACGGGACAGAGGCTCGACAGTCTCGACCTCCAGAGAATCGAGAACATGCTGCTGAGCCGCGGGCCCATAGTCGGATGCGAAGCCTGGACTGACGACCATGGGGTGCTGCACATAGAGATACGCCAGCGCGAGCCCGTGCTGCGTTTCAGCTACGGCGACACCGGCGGATACTATGTCGACGCCGACGGGTACATCTTCCCTCTGCACCGCAGCTACACCGCCGACGTCAGGGTCATCGAAGGCAGCATACCGGTGCGGCCGGCGGCGGGATTCAGCGGACAGCCCGAATCCGACTCCGACAGGGAATGGATAGCCGGAATGCTGGAGTTCGAGCGCAGGGTGAGCGCCTCAAGGACATGGGACGACATAATCAGCCGCACGATAATACGGGACAACGGAGACATCGCCCTGACTTTGGGCTCGGGCGACGAACTGTATATAATAGGAGACCCGGACAGACTGGACGAGAAATTCTCCGGCATAGCCAGATACCAGAGGGAAATCCGGCCGGAAGTCGGCGACGGATACTACAGGACAGTGAATCTGAAATATAAAAACCAAATAATATGCAGGCAGAAAGATACATAGCGGCTGCGGACATAGGGACTTCGAAGATAGCCCTGAGCGTCGCGAAGATAGAAGGCGACGACGTGCAGCTGATCTACTACAAGGAAACCCGCTCCGAGGGAGTAAGATACAGTTCGGTCTTCGCTCCGCAGCGCACCGCGACCGCGCTGAAGGCCGCGGTGACCGAAGCCGAGGAAGAACTCAAGATCAGGATTCTGCAGCTCGTCGTCGGGCTGCCGCGCTACTATGTGACCCAGGTGGCCGGAAGCGCCGGAATGAAACGCAGCAACCCGGATTCATGCATCACGCGCGAGGAGATCAACAACCTCAAGAGCATGGCCATAGACTCCTACACCCTCGACGACGAGGTCAAGGATGAAATCTACGGGGCCGTTGCCCAGTCGTTCTCTGCCGACACCGACATCACGGGAGCCAGCGAGAGCGACATCATCGGAGTGCCCGGCGAGACTCTGGAAGGCAATTTCAAGATATTCATCGGAGCGAAGAGGCCGGTGCGCAACATCGACGTGATGCTCAACGAGATGGGAGTCGCCCTGGCCCGCAAGGTCTTCTCGCCGAACGCGGCGGCGCAGGCAGTGCTCACCGAAGCCGAGAAGGAAAACGGCGTGGCGCTTGTCGAAATCGGCGCCGGAGTCACATCCGTGACCATCTACCGGGGACGGCTTCTGCGGCACTACTCCTCCATCCCTTTCGGTGGCAGGAGCATCACCAACGACATCAAGAGCGAATGCGGATTCACCGAAGCTCTCGCCGAGAACATCAAGCTGGCCTTCGGCGCCTGTCTGCCTGACAAGCTCCAGAATCTCAGCGACAAAATCATCCAGATCAACGACAATGAAAACGGCAGCTACGAGCAGCTGTCCGTAAAATATCTCTCCCAGATCATCACCTGCCGCGTCAGGGAGATACTCGAGGCCGTGCTGTACCAGATCCAGCAGAGCGGCTACGCCGACCAGCTCCGCAACGGTGTCGTCATCACGGGAGGAGGGGCCATGCTCGTCAACATGTGCCAGATGCTCAAGGAGATGTCCGGCTACACCGTACGCATCGGCTATCCGCGCACTCAGGTGTTCAGTTCCGGCGGATGTCCGGGAGCGACGGAGCCTTCGGCTTCAGCATCCATAGGAATGATACTCGAAGCCCGCAGGGACATACATCTGAACTGCATAGAGGAATCCGCAACGACGCTGCAGGAAGGACATGACGGCGCCGGGGAAAGCCAGACTCCGGACGACGGGCCGGTGATTCCCGACGGCAAGACCGAAGCCACGCTGTTCAAGGAGGAAGATATCATCACCCCTTCAGGGAACAAGAAAAACAATGACCACGGAGGGAAGGTCACATGGTTCGGAAAACAGAAGAAAAAAATCAACGACGTATTCGAACGCGCGTTCGACAATACCGTAGGCACTTTGTTTGACTCAATGGAATAGACCGCTATGGAAGAAGACAGGATACTCGAAAACATAACCCCCGCGAACTGGGTCACCTCCGACGAAATGATAAAGGTTCTCGGAGTGGGAGGAGGCGGATGCAACGCCGTCAACTACATGTTCAACAAGGGCATCAAGGGATGCAGCTTCATTGTCTGCAACACCGATTCGCAGGCTCTCAGGTGCAGCCCCGTGCCCACCAAGATTCAGATGGGGCGCGGACTCGGAGCCGGGACCAACCCCATCAACGGACGCAACGCCGCACTCGAAAGCCGTGACCAGATAAAGAAGATCGTGCTCGAATCCGACACCAAAATGCTCTTCATCACCGCCGGCATGGGTGGAGGCACAGGCACAGGAGCGGCTCCTGTGATAGCGAACATGGCCAAGGAGATGGGCATCCTGACCGTGGCCGTGGTGACCCTGCCCTTTCTCAACGAAGGCAACGAGTCGCTGTCCAGAGCGATAGACGGCATACATGAACTGGAGAAGAACGTGGACAGCCTGCTGCTCATCAACAACGAGAAACTGCACGAATTCTACGGCAACCAATTGATTCAGGACGCCTTCCCCAAGGCCGACGAGGTGCTTGCCACAGCAGTGCGCGGAATCATCGAAATCATAAAGAAACCCGGCTACATCAATGTGGACTTCAAGGATGTGGAGACCCTGATGAGGAACAGCGGCATGGCGCTGATGGGCAGCGGAGAAGGCAAGGGCGAGAACAGAATCGAAGAAGCGGTCAAGGCCACCTTCGAGTCCCCCCTGCTCAACGATTTCGACCTCAAGTCAGCCAAGAATGTGCTGATCAACATCACCTGCGGACACAACGAACAGGGCCTCACGATGGACGACCTCAAGGAAATCAACCAGAAGATCGACGAATACACGGGAAAGGCCAACAACTTCAAGAGCGGTCTGGTCTGGGACGACGATCCCGAGATAGGCGACACCGTCAGAATCACCTCGATAGTCACCGGACTCCGCTTCTCCGACATCATAGGCCCCACCAGGGACATCGGCAACTATATAATGATAGACAAGGACTTCGTCTACGACAAATCAGAAACGGCCCGGGGCGAAGGCATATCTCTCTACGAGGACATGGGCTCGCAGCAGATAGGCTACAACAAGTGCAACGTACGCAGCTTCAATTTCGAAGCGGACAACAGGCCCTGTCTCGCGGTCTCCCCCGGAGACAATCTGGCAGAGCTTGAGAACACACCCGCGATACGGAGGATCAAATAGCTGAAAATTTGAGTAATTTTGCCGGACTAATTTTCACTACCATGAGAAGGACAAGAGTCAGATTCGCTCCGTCACCCACGGGGCCCCTGCATATGGGCGGAGTACGTACCGCTCTCTACAACTACCTCTACGCCAAGCAGCACGGCGGGGATTTCATCCTCAGGATCGAAGACACCGACTCCAACCGCTTCGTCCCCGGAGCCGAGCAGTATATAATCGAAGCCCTGAACTGGTGCGGCATCGTCCCTGACGAGGGAGTCGACGCCGGAGGTCATGTAGTCGAGACTCCTTCCGAGAAGCATCCCCACGCCCCGTACCGCCAGAGCCAGAGGCGCGGAATCTACCGCAAATATGCCGAACAGCTCGTGGCCGCCGGCAAGGCCTACTACGCCTTCGACAGCGCTGAAGATCTCGAGCTCATGCGCTCGCGCGCCGAGAACGCCGGAGAGACATTCATCTATAACTTCAGCACCCGCGGCAGAATGTGCAACTCCCTTACGCTCGGCGAGGAGGAGACCGCAAGGCTGCTGAAGGAGAGGGACGACTGGACCATACGCTTCAAGATGCCGGAAAACCGCATCGTGAAGATGGAGGACCTGATACGCGGGCATATGGAGGTCAACAGCTCCACGCTCGACGACAAGGTGCTGTGGAAGAGGGCGGACGAACTGCCGACCTATCACCTCGCCAATATCGTCGACGACCACCTCATGGAGATCACCGAGGTCATACGCGGAGAGGAGTGGCTGCCTTCGCTGCCCCTGCACTGGCTGCTCTATGAGGCCTTCGGCTGGACGGACACCATGCCGCGCTTCGCACACCTCCCGCTGCTCCTGAAGCCCGTGGGCAACGGAAAGCTCAGCAAGAGGGACGGCGACAAGATGGGCTTCCCGGTGTTCCCCCTCGAATGGACGTCAGCCGACGGCGAGAAGAGCCACGGCTACAGGGAGGACGGATATTTCCCCGACGCCTTCGTGAACATGCTCGCGATGCTCGGCTGGAATCCCGGCACGGAGCAGGAGATATTCTCGATGGACCAGTTGATTGACGCCTTTTCCCTCGACAAAGTCGGAAAGTCAGGCGCCAAGTTCAACCCTGAAAAGGCACGCTGGTTCAACAGGGAGTACCTGCGCATGCGTTCAGACTCGGAACTTGCGGAACTCTTCATGCCCGTGCTCGAAAAGAAAGGGGTCAGGGCGGAGCCCGTGTTCGTGGAGAAGGTCGTAGGGCTCATCAAGGAAAGGGCCACTTTCGTGGCGGACTTCTGGACCATAGCCTCGTATCTTTTCGTGGCCCCCAAGGAGTTCGAGAAATACGGCATCAAGGCCGGAGCCGCATCGGAGAAACCAGTCGACCCGAACCGTCCAGTCGATCCCAGAGCCAAGGTCTACGACGACGCTGCCACCGCGCCGTTCCTCGCCAAGGATGCGGACAAATTCTGGAAAGAGGAATATTATACAGCAGCTCTCGATGCGCTGGAGCATGCCGATGCTGACGGAATCGAGGAATACATCCGGGCCAAGGGTCTGCCTCTCGGCAAGGTCATGAACTGCCTCAGACTCGCTCTGACAGGCGCTGCAAGCGGCCTCGGCATCGCTGACATCGTGTCATTCACAGGCAAGTCCGAAGCGCTCGACCGCGTCCGCTACGCAATCGAAAGGCTCGGAGCCTGAATCCACACGACTGATTCCCCAGAAACGGAGACCGGCGCAAAAAACTCAAGATTTCATGGCGAACCGCCGTTACTGGCACGGAATTGGCAATACATTTTGACGAATAGTTTTTTCATAGGTTTAATTTTAGGTTAGAATTGCCGTTACGACCCGATGTGATATCGGGTCGTAATTTTTTGTCCTGCATCGGACTTGCAGTCCAAATGGCGGGGTGGACATCTCGGGTGACAAATCCCCGCGACAGACTTATATGCCTGTCTTTGCGAAGATTGTCACCGATATGGTCAAAATAATGCCTTTTCCATGAGTCCGCAAATGTGGTCAGGAATGGCCTTCAACAGGGATCCCGTCACGGAATTCCGGCCCGACCAAAATCTGATTGTACGGCAATATCCGCCATCATGCCAACAATCAACATATTGAGTCTTAAGACCGCACACGGATCGGGGTCCCGAAGTCCTCTGCGTGTGCGAGAAAGAGTCGGATCTACTTTGGTTTCAGCGATATAGTAAATCATAATGCACACGCATGAGCCGAAAGCCACCGGCGGTCCGCAAAGCCGGCGGATTGCAAACTCGTTCCGGCGAATCTCTCGTTCCGGCGGATCTGGAGATCCTGCTGAACAAGGGCAGGAACTTGGGAGCATCGCACAAGTTTAAAAGATTGATTGATAATCAGTTCCGAAAGGACGGCGCTCCCAAGTTTTTTGTTGTACGCTGCTGAGACCTACGGTTTGCGCAAGTCCCGGGGAGCCGGCGGACTGCAAATTCGTTCCCTCGTTCCGGAACAGCCTCTTTTCTATTGTCCGGGAACGGAAAACAGAGCGAGGGCATCGTCGAGACTCAGAGCCTCGGAGATGCCGTAGCCGCCGTTGCCGGTGCGCCTGAGGCTGCTCAGGAAGGCGCCGGTGCCGAGAGCTTCGCCGAGGTCGCGGGCCAGGGCGCGGATATAGGTCCCCTTGCTGCACGACACGCGTATCATAGCCGTGGGGAGGCTGATCCCCGACACGTCGGCCACCTTTATTTTTCTGTCCTGGGCGTCGAAAGGCGGCACGATATCCGAAAGAGGCATCGAGTCCGACCACGACAGCAGCTCCAGGTCGTAGACATTGATACGGGACGCGCTGATTATGCCCTCCGCGTCAGCCTTCCTGCCCTGACGCCAAAGCTTTCGGGCCATTTCGTATGCCCTGACGCCGTCGACCGACTTGGCGCTGAACAGCGGTGCAATCTGTTCCTGCTCGCCGAGGAACGAAGGGAGCAAGGCTCTGAGCGACGCTTCCGACACTCCGTCAAGCGGCAGCCCCGCCTCGACCTCCTTCTCGAGGTCATACGAAGCCGTCACCGCCCCGAAACTTACCCCGGCCACATATTCCTTGACCGAAGCCTGAAGCTCCTCGGCCCTGCGCGTAGCCGGACCTATGCACACGAGAAGTATGCCGGTGGCCAGAGGGTCCAAGGTGCCGGCATGACCGACTTTAAGATTCTTCTTCCCGAAATGCCGTTTGGCGGTGAACTTGATCTTGCGCACAAGGTCTGCCGAGGTCCAGCGCCACGGCTTGTCCACGGGAAGAACTATCCCCTCCGGATAGTCGGCTATGTCAGTGGAGAGGTATCTTGTCAATTCTGCGCTGGTGCCGTCCTCCGGCGAATTCGGTTTTGAGCCAGGTGCTGACCATCATCACGGCCATGCGGTATGACACGAAGCGCGCGGGCATCACGAGCACATTGGCATTGTTGTGTTCCTTGGTAAGTCTCGCTATCTCCGTATTCCACGCAAGGCAGGCACGCACGGACGGATGGCGGTTGAGCGTCATGACCATGCCGTTTCCAGTGCCGCAGAGAGCGATTCCGGCATCCACCTCACCCTTGTCGACCGCATCACCGAGCCGGTGGGCGAAGTCCGGATAGTCACAGCTCTCCGGAGAGTCGGTGCCGTAGTTCACGACTTCATGACCCTTGCCGAGCAGGTAGGCGATGAGCCTGGTCTTGTAGTCCAGCCCGGCATGGTCACTGCAGATTCCTATTTTCATATATGACGAAAATCATTTAAGTCTTTCCATTTCGAGAGAAGCCCAGATGAAGGGGCCCACTCCCTTGGAGTCATTGGGGCGTATCGGCTCGCTCAGATAATACGCATAGTCGCCCATGCGGTTGTCCGAGCCGCCGAGGCCGCCGACCTCGCAGCACTTTTCCAGGCTTATCAGACCCTGCTCGTCGGTGCTTATGAACTCATCGACCACATCCTGGTAGAGCTGTTTGGCGTAAGGCAGCAGTCCGGCGTCAAGATAGCCCATGCGCACACCCTTGAGGAAGGTGTAGCAGAACATCGTGGAACAGGTGGCTTCAAGATAGTTGCCCTCGCGGCCCGGCTGGTCGAGCACCTGATACCATACGCCGCTCTCGGGATCAGCCCACTTGGGAAGCTCCGCGCAGATGGCCTGCAACCGGTCGATCAGGACCTGGCGGCCTTCGAAGTCCTCGGGCAGCCAGTCAAGCACGTCAAGTATGGCCATGCAGTACCAGCCGAGCGCACGGCCCCAGCAGTGCTGCGACTGCCCGGTCTCGGGATTGCACCAGAACATGCTCCGCGACTCGTCCCATGCGTGACGGTAGAGCTTGGTCACGGGATCGTATGTCTGTTCCGCGGCTATGACGAACTCGTTGACTATGTCGCGGAAAGCCTCCTGCTGCTCCTCACCGTCGAGATAGCGCACGGCGTACTCCACATAGAAGGGCTCGGCCATGTAAACTCCGTCGAGCCACACCTGCCAGGGATAGACCTTCTTGTGCCAGAACGCGCCTCCGGAAGTCCTGGGCTGGCCGTCTATCTGCGTCTTGAGCAGCTCTATGGCCTTGCGGAACTTCTCGTCGCCGGTCTTGTCGTAGAAATAGAAAAGCGACTTGCCGGGGCAGATGAGGTCGGTGCTGTACTTCTCAAGATCGTAGGACTGTATGGTTCCGTCCTCGTTGACGATGGCGTCGTACCAGTCGAAGACATAGTCATATATCTTCTGGTCGCCGTAAGCCTCATACACGTCGAGGAAGGCGCGCAGTTCGAGGCCCGGAGTGTAGTTCCACTTGAGACGGTCGTTGGTGTAGTCCAGCAGGGTGGCCCTGGGGCAACGCGTCATCTGCGAGTATACCATCTTCTCCGACATGGTCGTCTCCTGCTTTCCGCAGGCGGCAAGGGCGGCGGCTGCCGCGAGAATCACAAGCAAGCGTTTCATATTGCAGTCCTGTTAAATATTGGTGAAATTCCTGACTCTCCAGGTCTTCACGGCCTCTCCTCTTTCAGGATGGCATTTCACATTCTCAAGCGTGATGTCCTGCGAGTTGCGGATGTCGATTCCTGTCTCCGCCGTGATGGTGCAGTCCTTTATGTTGATGTTGGACACAGGCATCTCCGGCAGTCCGTTGAAGAACATGGCCCTGCGGGCGCCGTTGCAGTATACGTCCTCGATATAGATGTCGCGGAACTCGGGCGTGGTCTCGTCGACCGGAATCTCCACGGCCTTCGCCGAAGCCGCCTCGTCGGCAGCCGATTCGGTGGCCGCCTTGCCGCCATAGAACAGATCGAAAAGGATGCCGTCGGCTATGATGTCCTTCATATAGATGTCATTGATGTAGATGTTCCTGACGACTCCTCCCCTGCCGCGGGTGCTCTTGAAGCGAAGGCCCACGTCGGTTCCGAGGAAGCGGCAGTTGGAGACCTTGATGTTCTCCACTCCTCCGCTCATCTCGCTGCCCACGGTGAACCCGCCGTGACCATGGTATACGGTGCAGTTGTCGATGATGAGGTTCCTGCACGGGCGTCCTCTGCGCCTGCCGTCCTCGTCCTTTCCTGACTTGATGCAGATGCCGTCGTCGCCGGCGTCAAACGAGGAGTTGACCACCAGCACGTTCTCGCAGCTGTCAATGTCGATTCCGTCGCCGTTCTGCGAATAATAGGGGTTGCGTATATTGACTTTATTGACTATCAAGTTCTTGCACATCAGAGGATGCACATTCCAGCAGGGTGAGTTCTGGAAGGTGCAGCCTTCGAGCAGCACGTTCTCGCAGTTTCTCAGGGACACGAGATTCGGACGCAGGAAACTCTTGATCTCGTTCCACTCCGCCTCGCTGAGGTCTCCTCTGGGCACATTCATCTCGCTGATCCTGGTTCCCTTGACGAAGCCCTCGTCGGGATACCACAGCCTGTTGTCCACCACCACTCCTCCGGAGGCCACGAGCTTCGTCCATTCGCCTGCGGTGAGTTTGTCGCGCTTGACCATTCTCCAGGCCTCGCCGCTGCCGTCGATGACCCCCGTTCCGGTCACGGAGATGTTCTTCGCGCCCTCGGCATGGATCGGAGACTCGCACCTGCGGGTGTCAAGCCCCTCGAACACGGTCTCTATGATGGGATAGAGGTCGCGGTCAGGATCGAATATGATTATAGCGTTGGCCGTCACATGGAGATCGCAGTTGCTGAGCAGCTCGATCGGGCCGGTAAGCCATATGCCCGACGGCACGACCAGATGTCCTCCGCCCTTCGAGCTCAGATGCTCCATCGCGGCCTTGAAAGCCTCGGTGTTCAGTTCGACACCGTCTCCGACTCCTCCGAAGTCAGTCAGGTTCACGCTGTAGTCAGGAATGTCGGGCCTTGACACCCTCGGCATGTCGAACGGAAGGTTTTCGTAAAGATAGTCGAACTCTCCCTTGTTGCCGGAGGAGCATGCGCAGACGGCGATTGTCGCAAGAGCCGCCGCGATTGTGGTCAGTTTGTGTTTCATGCGGATAGAATATTGGTCATGACCTGCAAAAGTAACCATTTTTCTCCGATTATTAAATTTTTCATTCCCGTTGGAATTTATTAAATTTGCAGTTTGTAGAACATATAATTTTTAATTCTGCTATTATGACCAATCTTTTCTCACTTGAAGGAAAGAACGCCTGGATCACAGGTGCTTCCTACGGTATCGGTTTCAACATCGCCAAGGCTTTCGCCGCAGCTGACATCAAGACCATCATCTTCAACGACATCAACGAGGAGCTCGTGCAGAGAGGCCTCGACAGCTACAAGGAAGCCGGCATCACCAATGTCAAGGGCTATGTATGCGACGTGACCAAGGAGGATGACGTCAAGGCTCTCGTAGAGAGGATCCACAAGGAGGTCGGCAACATCGACATCCTCGTCAACAACGCCGGAATCATCAAGCGCATCCCCATGCACGAGATGACCCGCGCCCAGTTCCAGCAGGTGATCGACATCGACCTCGTCGGTCCCTACATCGTATCTTCAGCGGTGCTTCCCGAGATGATGGAGCGCCACGAAGGAAAGATCATCAACATGTGCTCAATGATGTCCGAGCTCGGACGCGAGACCGTTTCGGCTTACGCCGCCGCCAAGGGAGGACTCAAGATGCTCACCCGCAACATCTGCGCTGAATACGCCGAATACGGCATCAACTGCAACGCCATAGGACCCGGCTACATCGCCACTCCCCAGACCGCTCCTCTCCGTGAGCGCCAGCCGGACGGCAGCCGTCATCCCTTCGACCAGTTCATCGTAAGCCGCACTCCCGCAGGACGCTGGCTCGACCCTTCCGAACTCGGCGGCCCCGCAGTGTTCCTCGCTTCACACGCGTCTGACGCCGTGAACGGACATATACTCTATGTCGACGGAGGTATCCTCGCCTACATCGGAAAGCAGCCCAAATAGTCAGCGGCCATGAAACTCAACTGCGAAGTACGCCAGGCGTCGAGCAATCTTGACGCGAAGCACTATGACACCGCGCGCATCCGCCAGGAATATCTGGTGGAGAAGGTAATGGCACCCGACGAGATCAACATGGTATACTCCATGTTCGACCGCATCATAGCCGGAGGAGCCGTGCCCGTGAAGGAGGAGCTGCTGCTGAGCGCCCCTGACATCCTGCGCGCCGAATGGTTCACCCAGCGCCGCGAACTCGGAATCATCAATGTAGGCGGTTCCGGAAGCGTGCTCGTCGGCGACGAGGAGTATCATCTCGACTACAAGGAGGCACTCTATGTAGGACGCGGCAACCGCCATGTGACCTTCAGGAGCGACTCGGCCGACAAGCCCGCCCGCTTCTACTTCTGCTCCGCCACCGCCCACCGCGAGACCGGAGTCAAGAAGGTGACCAAGAAGGATGCGGTAGTGATGCATCTCGGCTCCCTCGAGGAAGCCAACGAGCGCACCATCAACCGTCTGCTCGTCAAGGAGGTCGTGCCCAGCTGCCAGCTTCAGATGGGAATGACCGAGCTTGAGCCCGGCAGCACCTGGAACACCATGCCGGCCCACACCCACAACCGTCGCATGGAGGTTTACTTCTACTTCGAACTTCCCGAAGACGCTGCCGTATGCCACTTCATGGGCGAGCCTCAGGAGACCCGCCACATCTGGATGCACAACGAGCAGGCCGTCATCTCACCGCAGTGGAGCATACACTCCGCCTGCGCGACCCGCAACTACACCTTCATCTGGGGCATGTGCGGAGAGAACGACGACTACAACGACATGGACGGATGCGAGACAAAAGACCTCAGATAATGAAAAAGACCATTGCAATCGCGGCAGCGCTGCTGACCCTCGCCGCCTGCGCCCCCAAGACGGAGGAGCAGAAGGTGATGGCGCGCGCGGTTCCCGAACGCGCCGACGATTTCGTGTTCGAGAACAACCTGATCGCCGGACGCATCTACGGCAAGGCCCTGGAAGGCAATCCTACGGCGCCCGGAATCGACATCTGGGTCAAGATGCCCGGAAAGCTCGTGGCTGACGAATGGTATGCGGCCGCACAGGAGGATCCCAACTACTACCACCACAACCACGGCGACGGCAAGGACTGCTATAAGGTTGCGGTGAGCCTCGGAGCAGGGGCTTCAGTGCCCGTCATCGACGGACAGCTCGCCTATCCCGCCACGAACTACCGCGCATACGAGATCGTGAAGCAGACCCCCGACACCGTGGAGTTCGTGCTCAGCTATCCCGAATGGAAGGTCGGAGACGTGACAGTGTCGCTCGACAAGAAGATCAGCGTCTACGCCGACAGCTACTTCTGCAAGGTGGAGGACAGCTACAGCTTCAGCGGGGCCGACAGCCTCACTGTGGCGGCCGGCGTCTTCCGTCACCCCGAACAGCAGACCATCGAGCAGGAGCGCAGCGGGGCTGACCGCTACGCGATCTGGGAGCACGCCTCCGACCAGAGCATCGAGCCCGAGGACGGCATGCTCGGCGTCGCGGTCTACGTGCCCGGATGCGAGAATGTCTGCGTGACCGAGGACGGCATGCACGGACTCTGCTCGAAGAGCATCATGCCCGGCGAGACCTTCAGCTACTGGTTCGGCTCATGCTGGTCCAAGGCTGACATCAAGACGGCCGAAGACTGGTTCGCTCTGGTCGACAGCCTGAAGTAGCCCGATACGGCATATTCATAGAAGACAGACCCGCGGCGACAACGCCCCGCAGGTCTGTTTTTTATTGCCTTCGCGCAGCCCGGACCGCGGACCTTCATCGGCGGAGAAGTGTACTTCCGCAGAGACCTGTCATCGCGGTAGAAAGATCAGTCTGCCAATCAAACCGACGGAGCTGCCGACCGCTATAAATGGAGCGTCCGGACTTCTCCGCCAACCGTAGAGCAATACCCGGAAAACCATAAATTTTATTATCTTTGTATGATTGGTCCAAGGCCATTGATTAATGACACTGACACGAATGAAACTCATCCCTTTTCTCGCATCCCTCCTGCTGGCCACCGCAGGCCATGCAGGCGCAACGGAACCTGGCGGCGGACCCGCGCCCGCACAAGCCGGGGACAGCTACACCAACCCCATTCTGTTCTCCGACTATTCCGACCCTGACGTGATCCGTGTCGGAGGCGACTACTGGATGACCGCATCCTCGTTCACCTGCTATCCCGGACTGCAGATACTCCATTCGACGAATCTCGTGGACTGGGAGATAGTCAACGCCGCGGTTCCGTATCTGGAGCCGGCCGAAGAATTCGACACGCCATCCCACGGCAACGGCGTCTGGGCTCCCTGCATACGCCACCACGACGGCAGGTTCTGGATTTTCTGGGGAGACCCCGACTACGGCATCTTCCAGATACATGCGGACGACCCCCGAGGAGAATGGAGCCGGCCGCAGCTCGTGATTGCCGGGAAAGGCCTCATAGACCCGAGTCCGCTCTGGGACGACGACGGAAGGGTCTACCTCGTCCACAGCTGGGCGGGATCGAGAGCCGGCTTCAAGAGCGTGCTCAGCATATGCGAGCTCGACTCCGCCTGCACCCGCGCGATCAGCGACCAGATACTTGTGTTCGACGGCAAGAAGCACGGCAACGAGACCGTCGAAGGCCCCAAGTTCTACAAGCGCGACGGCTGGTACTACATCTTCGCGCCCTCCGGAGGAGTCAAGGAAGGCTGGCAGCTGGTGCTGCGCTCGAAAAATGTCTACGGCCCCTACGAATGGAGGAACGTGCTGCATCAGGGCGATACGGAAATCAACGGCCCTCATCAGGGCGGCTGGGTTACTGACGTCGAAGGCGGCGACTGGTTCATCCATTTCCAGGACAAAGGGCCGTGGGGGCGGATCTGCCACCTTCAGCCCATGAGCTGGTCCGATGACGGATGGTGCATCATGGGAGAAGACATCGACGGCGACGGCATAGGAGAACCCGTCAAGAAATGGAAGATGCCCGCGAGCGACCCCGGTGCACGGATGTTCGGCGGCGTCTCCGCGCTGGCCACGACCACCGGATTCACCGGCACTTCGATACCGCTGAACTGGCAGTGGGAGGCCAACCCCAAGTTCTGGTGGTACATGCCCAACCCCGAACTCGGCTGCCTGAGGCTCAACTGCATCAAGAATCCGGAAGGATGGCGCAACCTGCGCGACACCCCCAACATACTCGCGCAGAAAATCGTGGGTCCCGAGACCGAATTCACGACCCGGCTCGTGTTCCGTCCCTCATATGCCGGCGACCGGACAGGAGTCATAGTGACAGGACGCGACTACGGCACCATAGAACTTTATTATGACGGAACGACCGTCTTCCTCCAGCGCCGCGACTGCATCGGAGCGGAGAACGGCGATCCCGAGAAAGTGTCCGCTTCGGAGAAGCTCGGGGAAAGCCAGGGAAAAGGCAAGCCCGAATACACCGACATATATATTAAGGTCAAGGTGGACGGCGACTGCGTCTGCACTTTCTCGTGGAGTCCCGACGGGCGGCGCTTCAGGCAGTTCGGCCCGGAATTCAAGGCCAGGGAAGGCGAATGGATAGGAGCCAAGATCGGCTGCTTCGCCACGGCGGAGATACAGAAGAACGACGGAGGCTCCGTGGAGGTCTATTGAAACTAACACTATAATCAATATCATCATGTCATTCATCAACGACGATTTCATGCTCTCATGCGATACCGCGAAGCAGCTGTATCACGAGCATGCCGAGAAAATGCCCATCATCGACTATCACTGCCATCTCGTGCCGCAGCAGATAGCCGAGAACATCCAGTTCCGCGACATCACCCAGCTCTGGCTGGTGGACGGACACTACGGAGACCACTACAAATGGAGGGCTATGCGCGCCAACGGAGTTTCGGAAGACTACCTGACCGGTGGAAAGCACAGCGCCTGGGAGACCTTCGAGAAATGGGCCGAGACCGTGCCCTACACCATGCGCAACCCTCTCTACCACTGGACCCATCTCGAACTCAAGCGCGTGTTCGGAATCGACAAGCTGCTGAGTCCCAAGACCGCACGCGAAATATTCGAAGAGTGCAACGCCAAGCTCGCGACCGACGAGTTCCGCGGACAGGCGCTGATTCGCAAGTTCAATGTGGAGACCGTCTGCACCACCGACGACCCCGCAGACGACCTGCGCTGGCACAAGATGATAGCCGAGCATCCCTTCGGCACCAGAGTGATCCCTGCATGGAGGCCCGACAAGGCCATGGCCATCGAGGATCCCGCATCCTACAACGAATATCTCAAGAAGCTCGGAGAGGCCGCCGGAATCGAAATCCGTAGCTATGCCGACCTGCGTGAGGCTCTCCAGAGACGCCACGACTACTTCAGCTCAATGGGAAGCAAGCTTTCAGACCACGGCCTCGAGAACTTCTACGCCGAAGACTACACCGAAGCCGAAATCGAGAACATCTTCAAGGGCGTGCTCGCAGGCAGAAAGCCCGAACCGGCCGAGTTGAACAAGTTCCGCAGCGCCTTCCTGTACGACCAGGCAGTGATGGACGCCGAGGCCGGATGGGTGCAGCAGTTCCACATCGGCGCGATACGCAACAACAACTCCCGCATGTTCAAGCTCGTAGGACCCGACACCGGCTACGACGCCATCCACGACCAGGAGATCGCGGCCGCAGGCAACAGGTTCCTCGACAGGCTGGCTTCCGAGAACAAGCTTGCCAAGACAATTCTCTACTGCCTCAATCCCAAGGACAACGAGGTCATGATGACCATGCTGTACAACTTCAACGACGGCAGCGTCCCGGGCAAGATGCAGTTCGGTTCAGGCTGGTGGTTCCTCGATCAGGAAGTAGGAATGCGCAGGCAGATGGACGCGCTGTCGGTGCTCGGACTCTTCAGCCGCTTCGTCGGAATGCTGACCGACTCCCGCAGCTTCATCAGCTACCCCCGCCACGAATACTTCCGCCGCATACTCTGCGACGTGATAGGCTCCGATGTGGAGAAAGGCAAGCTGCCCGCCTCCGAAATGGACATCCTCGGACGCATGGTCGAGGACATCTCCTACAACAACGCCAAGAACTATTTCAATTTCTAGAAGAATATGAAGCTCGAAAACAATCCCAACTACGCCAGGGCTCTTGAATATATCAGGAACACCGACCTCAACTCGCTGGAGAGCGGAAAGCATTTGATCGACGGCGACAATCTCTTCGTGAACATAGTCGACTCGAAGATGAAGACCCCCGAGGAGGCCAGACTTGAGGTCCACGACAAGTACATCGACATCCAGGTGCCCCTTTCGAAGAGCGAATCGTTCGGTGTCAAGCCCCGCAGCGCCTGCAGGGAGGCCGACGGAGAGTTCAACGCCGAGAAGGACATCCTGTTCTTCAAGGACAAGGACTGGGAGACCGTGACCGTGGAGGCCGGCAAGCCCGTCACCTTCGACACTGACACGGCCCACGCGCCCCTGATCGGCGAAGGCATGATCCACAAGGCGATATTCAAGGTGAAAGTAGCATAGGAATGCGATGAAAGCCCTTGTAATATTGGCATTCGTATGGTTCAGCGGACAGTCTCCGCTGAACTTTTCAGTTTCAAGGCACGCCGATCCCGTGGTGGAGATCGCCGCGGACATGATGCAGGACGACCTCGAGGAGGTCACGGGAATGCGGCCGGTCGAGACAGCTCCGGGAAAGGCCGGCATCAGGATAATCCAGTACGACAAAGACCGGACGAAGCTCGGGAAATTCGGAGTTCCCGCTGAAATAGCGGACTCCCTGGCTTTCGTCAAGGAGGCGTTCTACATAGGCACGCACGACGGACAGATAATTGTCGCGGGATCGGACGCCCGAGGCACCGCCTACGGGATCCTCGAAATCTCCCGACTCGCCGGAGTGTCGCCTTGGACATGGTGGGGAGACTCCCGTCCCCAGAAACGGGAACGGCTGGAACTTCCCGACGGCTACAGCAGCTTCCAGCATCCGTCGGTGGAATACCGCGGAATCTTCATCAACGACGAAGACTGGGCGTTCCGTCCGTGGAGCACCCAGACCTTCTCGCCGCAGGACAACCCTGAAACCATCAGCGCCGACACCTACAGGGAGGTCTTCAAGCTGCTCCTGAGGCTCAGAGCCAACACCCTCTGGCCTGCGATGCATCCCGGGACCACTCCCTTCTTCGAAGTTCCAGGGGCCATGGAGGCGGCCGACTCCTGCGGCATCTTCATCGGAACCTCGCACTGCGAGCCCCTGCTGAGGAACAATGTCGGCGAATGGGACGTCGCCGAACGGGGAAGATACAACTATATCACCAACAGGCAGGCCGTGCTCGACTACTGGACCGAGAGACTCAGGGAGACCGAAGGCATTCCCGCCCTCTACACCATAGGCATGAGGGGCATACACGACGGCTCCATGGAAGGAGTGCGCACTCTTGAGGAGAAGACGGACGCCCTCCAGGAAGTCATTCATGACCAGAGAGAGCTCCTGCGCGAATATGTGGACGACGATGTCAGCAAGATTCCGCAGATGTTCATGCCCTACAAGGAGGTGCTGCAGATCATGGAGAACGGGCTCGAAGTCCCCGACGACGTGACCATAGTCTGGTGCGACGACAACTACGGCTACATGACGCGCCTCAGCGACACGGAGCAGCAGAAGCGCAGCGGCGGCGCCGGAGTATACTACCACCTCAGCTACTGCGGCCGGCCACACGATCATCTATGGCTCTCCACGACCCAGCCGGGACTGATATATCACGAGATGATGGAGGCGTGGAACCACAATGTGCGCAAGCTCTGGATAGCCAATGTCCACGATCCCAAAGCGGCGGCCTACGACATGGAATTCTTTCTCGACATGGCGTGGGACATCGCTTCCATCGATGCCGGCAGCATAGACGGCCATCTTGAAGCCTGGCTCGCAAGGGAGTTCGGAGATGCGGCGGCGGAAAGAATCTCGGGAGCCGTCTCTGAATTCTACAGGCTGTGCGCGATGCGCAAACCGGAATTCATGGGATGGAGCCAGGTCGAGCTTCCCGACCGCGAAAGATACCCCCTCGGCCTTTCAAAGCCCAGGGATACCGAGTTCAGTTTCAGCGAATTCGGAAGCGAGGCGCAGAGGCACATCGACAGATTCAGGGAAATCGGAGCCTGCGTGCAGGAAGCCGCCGCCCTCGTGCCGGAGCGTAACAGAGACGCCTATTTCGCGGCTGTGGAATATCCGGTACGCGCCGCCGGCCTGATGGCGGAGAAGATGCTTTATGCCCAGCTGGCCCGGAGCCGCGCGCTGACTACATATTCGCCGGGCGTGTGGAAGGCCGACAGCGTGATGCTGGCCGCCTGCGCGCTGAGCCAGAAAGCCTATCAGGAAATACGCAGTCTCACCGAAGAATACAACTACGGCATCGCCGGAGGCAAATGGAGGGGCAATATGTCCGACATGCCCAGAAGCCTCTATGTGTTCTGGAACCCCGACCTCCCGGTGGCGCTGAATGAAGAAGAGCGCCGGCACTGGGGAGCGTACGCCGATGAATGGAAAGCAGGAGCATGGGACATACGGCGGCACGGAAAGAATTTCAACGGCGCAGACTGGGTGGCAGGCGATGCCGAAGCCTTCAGTTCAGCCTCGTTCACACCCGAGCCTGTACGCAATCTCGGCCACAGCGCCGCCGCTGTTCCCGTACCCCGCGGAGAAAGCCTGAGCTACAGCTTCCACACCGACAGGGGCGGTGAGGCCGTGATAAGAATCGCGGTGATCCCGACACAGGCGATGGACAGAGGGGACATCAGATTCAGAGTGGGCATCGACGGCGGAGACATGAAGACCATTTCAATCAAGGAACCCTACAGGAGCGAGAAATGGAAAGTCAACGTGATGCGGCAGCAGGCCCTCGTGAAGATACCCGTGGAAATCGAAGCCGGAGACCACAGCCTTGAGTTCGAAGCGGTCGACGACCATATCATCCTCGACCAATGGATGCTTGACTTCGACACAGACAGGAAATTCTATCTCTTCCCCCAGTCTCTGCAACAATAAGCCAGAAGCCCGTTTTGAGATTTGTCATAAATCACGAAACGGGCTTCCAAAAAAGAAAGGACAGGAATGGCTTCCTGGAATGCCTTCCTGTCCTCAATACAAAATTATTAACCGCTAATACCCAGGAATAATTTAAGTTAGGATTAAGCTGGCCGGCAATGCCAATTGCCACAATGAACCATTCTGCCGCCGGCCGATATTGATGTTTGGTTAGAATCATCCAAGTGGCACAAAGATATAGAAGCGGCCCGTCAATAAGGTTTACTGCAATCTCGAAAAAGTGGAAAATCGTCCAGAATGAAAAATTATGTGTATTTTTGTATGAAAAGCACATAAATTATGATAAGGGCGGCCTTATTAATAAATATTTTTATTTTATCCGCAGCAAGCGCCGCGGCCCTGCCTTCCTACACCTTCACACGATATCTTGAGCGCAACGGCATACCCACCACCACGGTGGAGAAAATAATCCAGGACGACAACGGATACCTGTGGCTGGCATCCTGGTCGGGTCTCTACCGCTTTGACGGAATGGAATTCGTGAACTACAGGACCGGGCCGGCCGAAACGAGAATAAGTCCGGCGCAGGGAAGACTCGCCGACATACAGAGCGACTCATACGGCCGCCTCTGGCTTCTGACCCACAACAACGCCCTCTACAGGTTCGACCCGGAGAACGGAGAGACGGTCCGGCCGACCTCAACCCCCATACTTTCGCTTTTCAGACTGTCGGGCACTGATTTCCGCTTCGTCACCGACAACGGAGCCATCTTCAGAAGCGAATACGACAGAAACGGCTCGGGCTGTTCGCTGACCGAATGCATGAGGATTCCGCAGAATGAAACGGTCGTTCACATTTTCGCGGACAAGGAGGGTAACGCCTGGACACTGACCGACAAGTCGATCTGGCGCAACGGGGAGAAGCTGGCCGCTCTGCCCGGCCTCTGCTGGCGCGAAAACCAGGACGGAATATATTTCGGAAGTTCCGGCGGCCGCATCCTGAAGTTCGACGGCGGAATTCTGACGGTCTTCAACTCAAAACTCCAGGGAGACATCGGACTCCTGACGGAAGTACCCGGCGGAAAGGAATTGCTCGCCGCATCGGCGGAAGAGGGACTTTTCTGCATCGGGGAACTCGGCGACACGACCGCAGTGAAGTGCGAGGGATGGACCGGAAGCGGCAGCCTGCACCTTCAGACCGACAAATTCGGGAACATCTGGATATATTCGGAAAAAGGCAGCCTGCAATGGTACGACAAGGACGCGAAAGAACTTGTCCCCTTCTATAACGCCAGCCTGCAGTCCGCATGGAGCGCCGAGACCTATCTCAACTCAATGCTGGTCGACAATCAGGGAAATCTCTGGATATCAGGCTCGTGGGGCGGACTGGAACGTGCAAGTCCGAATTCCGGAGAATTCAAGCTCAAAATCTTCGATTCAAGTCCTGAAGCCGAGCCCCAGTCCAACAATGTCAGGGCCGTCTGCCAGGGAAACGACGGGATCATCTACGCGGCGACCCGCGACGGGAAAGTTCACCTGCTCGGAGAGGAGCTGCACGAAATCGCCGTGTGGCCGAGTTTCGGACAGGTATATTCGATCGCCGCGACGGACGACGGCAGGATATGGCTCGGATCGAAAGGCGGCGGCATAGTGGAGAACACAGCCGGAAGCCCGGCATACAGGCCGAGACGCTACCGCAGGAGCGACTCATACTACGCCCCCAACGGAGACCTCATATATGACCTCAACGCGGACGGAGGCGACAGGCTGTGGATATCGTCATTCGACGGAAGCCTGTCATACATCGACCTCGGCGACAGCCGCCGCAGGTTCATAAGCAAGAAGAACCTCATATCCTTCCCCACGGAGCAGCTGAACATGACCAGATTCTCCTGCTTCGGGCCCGACGGCAGACTCTACTCCTGCGGGAATCTGGGGGTGTTCGTCTGCGACGAGCCGGACGGAAGGCCGGAAGACATGAAATTCAAGCGCTTCACGCGGGTCAGGGACTATGACATACAGCATCTGCTCTTCACGCGCGACGGCAGGCTCTGGGCCTCCTCTTCCGGAAACGGATTCATAAGTTTCGACACTACGGACAGCGAGAGCGCCGTGAAGATCTACAATTCCAGCAGCGGACTGATGTCGAACTTCGTGCTCAGCGCTGTCCAGGACAAGTCCGGGAACATCTGGATAGCCTCCAACGGAGGCCTCAACAAATTCAACCCCGAGACCGGAAGCATCATAGGCTACTCGTATCCGCGGATGGGTCTTGACATGCGATTCAACGAGGGCAGCCCCCTGCTCGCGGAAGACGGCGACATCTACTTCAACACCACCCGCGGGCTCATGCACTTCGACCCTGATGAAGTCTCCAACAGCTCCTACGTCCCCAGAATAGTCGTCCAGTCGCTCAGCATTCCCGGAAAAAGGAACGCTCCCGACGCCGACGGAACCGTGAGAATGCTGGCGATGGACATGCTCAACATCAGGTTCTCCGCCATCGACCTGACGGCTCCGGAGAGAGTGCTCTATTACTATATGCTCGAAGGCCGGGACGAGGGCTGGCACAGCCTCGGCACGAACCCCAGAATCAGGCTCGAGAATCTGAAGCCCGGGGCATATACTCTCAGGCTGCGCTCCACAAACGCCGACGGACTTGCAGTCGACAACGAAAAGGCCATCAGGATCAGGGTCGGCAGAAGTCCCGTCCAGTATATTCTGCTCGCCATACTTCTCGCAGGAGCGCTCGTGTCCGCCGCAACGGCCAGGAAGCCGGTGACAATCACGGCTACCAGTCAGGAAACGTCAGAGAGCGAGGAGAGCCGCTTCCGACGGGAATTCACGGAATTTCTGAACGGGCATATCGACGACGGCGACCTCGACATAGCCGCGATGGCGTCGGCGATGAACATGAGCCGCTCGGCGATGTTCGAGAAATGCCGGGACATAATAGGCATGTCACCTCTCGAGTATCTGCGCGGACTCAGGTTCAGAAAGGCCACCGAAATGCTGAATTCCGACGAATACAGCATAGCCTCGATCGCATACGCGACAGGATTCAACGACGCCCACTATTTCAGCAAGGCGTTCAAGAAGAAATTCGGAATGACGCCCTCCGAATACAGGAGAACGCGGACGAAGGACGCTACTTCTTCAAAAAATCCTCCCGCTTCGGAGAAAAGCAGTCAATGAGCACTCCGTCCTCCAGGCAGCGGCAACCGTGAACGATGTCCGGCTGCTTGAACAGAGCGTCTCCGGCTTCGACAATCATGGTGCGGTCGCCGACTGTGAACTCGAACTTCCCTTCGGCGACATAGGTCACCTGGCTGTGGGGATGGGAGTGCATGGCGCCGACGTCGCCCTTGCGGAACTTGACCTTCACCATCAT
>DVLC01000111.1 GCA_018715685.1 Candidatus Cryptobacteroides merdipullorum | reverse complement strand
CACGAGGTCCACATATTCGCCCTGGCGTCCGCGATATGCCCGCGCGACAGCGTGCGCCCCGAGGAAGGTGGCCCTGACTTCCAGCGGGACGCTTTCGCGTATACGCCTTATCACGCGCAGCATCTTCAGTTCGTCTTCGGTCGACAGCCCGTAGCCGCTCTTGATTTCCACGCAGCCGGTGCCCATTGCGGCAATCTCCCGCACGCGTTCCATCGCCGTGGCGTAGAGTTCGTCTTCCGAAGTGGCGTGCAGCCGGTCGGCGGAGTTGAGTATGCCTCCGCCGCGGCGTGCGATTTCTTCGTAGGAGAGTCCGTTGATCTTGTCGAGAAATTCCTGTTCCCGGCTGCCCGCGTAGACAAGGTGGGTGTGCGAATCGCAGAATGAGGGGAAGAGCATGCCTCCTCCGGCGTCAACGCGCCTGTCGACATCCTCCGGCATACCTTCCGACGCGCTTCCGAATGCCGAGATGCGTCCGTCCTCGACGAGCAGCCAGGCGTCTTCGAGCGTCTCCATGCTCCCCATCTCTTCGCCGCAGAGCCGCAGCCGGCCCTGCCGTTCGATGCCGAAGATGCATCCGATGTTGTCGACCAGTGTCCTCATCGCTCACGCAGGAATTGTACGGACGCTTCGATGTAGGGATACATCACGGTGTCGTTGTCGATGAACGGCACCCTCGTGCGGTAGCCGGCGACCAGCTCCTCCAGTTCCGGAGAAGTGCGGGCCGGACGGCGGAATTCCAGAGCCTGCGCGGCATTGAGCAGTTCGATAGCCAGCACGCGTTCGGTGTTGAGCGCCACCCGGTAGAGCTTGGTGGCCGCGTTCGCTCCCATGCTGACATGGTCCTCCTGGCCCTGCGACGAGGGTATGGAGTCGACGGAAGCGGGCATGCACAGGCCCTTCGACTGGCTTACGATAGACGCCGCGGTGTACTGCGGTATCATGAAGCCGCTGTTCAGGCCCGGATTTGCCACGAGGAAGTGGGGGAGTCCGCGCGCTCCCGAGATAAGTTTGTATATCCTGCGTTCGGAGATGTTCCCGAGTTCCGCGAGCGCTATCGCGAGGAAATCCATCGCGAGGGCGATGGGCTGTCCGTGGAAGTTGCCGGCGGAGATGATCATGTCCTCCTCCGGGAATATCGTGGGGTTGTCGGTGGGGGAGTTGATTTCCGTCTCGAGCACGCTCTCGACATAGTCTATGGTGTCCTTGCTCGCTCCGTGGACCTGCGGCATGCAGCGGAAGGAATAGGGGTCCTGCACATGTTTCTTGGGGCGGCGTATCAGCTCGCTGCCTTCAAGCAGGCGGCGTACCGTGCGGGCCGTGCTGAGCTGTCCGCGGTGTGCGCGTATCAGATGGACCTCGTCGAAGAACGGTTCTATGCGTCCGTCGAAGGCGTCGAGCGAGAGCGCCCCGATGCGGTCGGCCCAGTCGCTCAGGCGTCTTGCCGCCATGATCGCCCATACTCCGTAGGCGCTCATGAACTGAGTGCCGTTGAGTAGCGCGAGTCCTTCCTTGGACTGGAGATCAAGGGGTTTCCAGCCGAATTCTTCAAGGACTTCGGCGGAGGGGCGGCGGCGTCCGGCATGTTCGACCTCACCCAGACCGAGCAGCGGAAGGCTCAGGTGCGCCAGCGGCGCGAGATCTCCCGATGCTCCGAGCGAGCCCTGCTGGTAGACGACGGGGAGGATGTCGTTGTTGTAGAAATCCACGAGACGCTCGACGGTCTCCAGCCTCACTCCCGAATAGCCGTAGGAGAGCGAACGTATCTTGAGCAGCAGCATCAGCCTCACGATTTCCGAAGGGACCTGCTCTCCGGTGCCGCAGGAGTGCGACATCACCAGATTGCGCTGCAGCTGCGAGAGTTCGTCGCTTCCGACCGAGATGTCGCAGAGCGAACCGAAGCCGGTCGTGATGCCGTAGACGGGCTGGTCCGAGTTCTGTATCTTGCGGTCGAGGTATTTGCGGCAGCGGATGATCCTGTGGCGGAGTTCGTCGCTCAACGCTATCGGCCTCCTGCTGTCGACAAGCTCCTTGAGTCCGGCAATGGTCAGACGCTCGGAGGATATATGATGGTATTCCATGTCTTTCAGTTATGTTCCTTGATGATTATTCGTTTTCTGCCAACGCCTTGCGTATGAGTTCGCCGTCGGCGAAGCTGGGCAGGGTCACGCGCAGCTGCGGGGTGCGCTCCATCTCGCGGCGTATCGCCTCCACGGCTCCGTCGTTGCGCGCCCAGCTGCGGCGGGCGATGCCGTTGTTGACATCCCAGAAGAGCATCTCGCGGATATGTCGCGCCGCATCTTCCGAACCGTCTATGACCATTCCGAAGCCGCCGTTGATGACTTCGCCCCAACCGACACCGCCGCCGTTGTGGATCGACACCCAGGTCGCGCCGCGGAAGGAGTCGCCGATGACGTTCTGGACAGCCATGTCGGCCGTGAGGTTGGAGCCGTCATAGATGTTCGAGGTCTCGCGGTAGGGAGAGTCGGTGCCGGAGACATCGTGGTGGTCGCGGCCGAGCACGACGGGGGCCGAGATGCGTCCTTCGGCGATGGCTTTGTTGAATGCGAGCGCGATTCTGGTGCGTCCTTCGCAGTCGGCGTAGAGGATGCGGGCCTGCGAGCCTACGACGAGCCTGTTCGGCCCGGCTTCGCGTATCCAGTGGAGATTGTCCTCGAGCTGTCCGCGAATCGACTCGGGAGCCGTCCGGCACATGTCTTCGAGGACTTCTGCGGCCAGTCTGTCGGTCATTTCAAGGTCTTCCGGCTTTCCGGAGGTGCATACCCAGCGGAACGGGCCGAAGCCGTAGTCGAAGAACATCGGACCCATGATGTCCTGCACATATGAGGGGTAGCGGAAGCGTCCGTCTTCGCGCATCACGTCAGCGCCGGCGCGGGAGGATTCGAGCAGGAAGGCGTTGCCGTAGTCGAAGAAGTACATGCCTTCGGCGGCCAGGCGGTTGATTGCCGCTACCTGCCTGCGCAGCGACTCCTGCACATGTTCGCGGAAACGCTGCGGCTCTTCGGCCATCATCCTGTTGGATTCTTCGTAGCTGAGTCCGACGGGGTAGTAGCCGCCCGCCCAGGGGTTGTGCAGCGAGGTCTGGTCGGAGCCGAGGTCGACCTTGACTCCTTCGTCGGCGAGTCTCTCCCAGAGGTCGACTATGTTGCCGACATAGGCGAGGGAGACGACTTCTTCGTCAGCAACCGCCTTGCGTATGCGGGGGATCAGCTCGTCGAGCGAGTCGTGCAGTTCGTCGACCCAGCCCTGGTCGAAACGCTTGCGGGCTGCCTTGGGGTTGATTTCTGTGATTACGGAGACCACGCCCGAGATGTTGCCGGCCTTGGCCTGGGCGCCCGACATGCCTCCGAGTCCGGAGGAGACGAAGAGCATCCCGCGTGCCGAAGTGCGTCCGTCGGTGAAACGTTTGCGTGCGGCGTTCATCACCGTGATGGTCGTTCCGTGCACTATGCCCTGGGGGCCTATGTACATGTAGGATCCGGCGGTCATCTGGCCGTACTGTGAGACTCCGAGAGCGTTCATGCGCTCCCAGTCGTCGGGCTTCGAGTAGTTCGGAATCACCATGCCGTTGGTCACGACCACGCGTGGAGCGTCGGGGTGCGAGGGGAAGAGTCCGAGAGGATGGCCCGAGTACATGACCAGGGTCTGGCTGTCGGTCATCTCCGAGAGATATTTCATGGTCAGACGGTACTGCGCCCAGTTCTGGAACACGGCTCCGTTGCCGCCGTAGGTGATGAGTTCGTGGGGATGCTGCGCTACAGCCTTGTCGAGGTTGTTCTGTATCATCAGCATGATCGCTGCTGCCTGGCGGCATTTCGCAGGATACTCGTCGATCGGGCGGGCGTGCATGTCGTAGTCGGGACGCAGGCGGTACATGTAGATGCGGCCGTATCTGCGCAGTTCTTCGGCGAACTCCGGGGCCAGCAGCGCATGATGCTTCGCGGGGAAGTAGCGCAGGGCGTTTCGGAGCGCCAGCTCCTTTTCCGCGTGGGTCAGTATGTCCTTGCGCCTGGGCGCATGGTTGATGCTCGTGTCGTAGGGCTTCGGTTCGGGCAGTATGTCGGGGATGCCGGCTCGGATGTCCGCCTGGAATTCTTCGAGAGTCATGGCTATTTCTTTATTTTATCTTCTACGATGCGGAGGACCTCGGCTTCGAGGCGTACTGCTTCCGCCGCGATGGAGTCAGCTTCGGCGGTCAGCGATTCGGCCACTGCGCGGTCCTTGAGTCCGGCTGCGTTGATCTTTACGTTGAGGCAGGCTCCCAGCACGGCGCCACGGGCGGCGATGGCTCCGACTCCGGCGTCGGAGACGGAATTCGGATTGCCGGTTTCGGCCATGGCCTTGACGATGGGGAAGACTTCGGCTGCGGCTTTCATGGTCCTCAGGGGCACCTGCGTGGCGTACAGAGTGGCTTCCTGTAGGGCGGCGCTGCGGGCGGCCTTCTCCTCGTCGCTGCCTTTCGGCATCGCGAATACGGCCATGATGCGGTTGAAAGCCTCGGTGTCCTCGTCGACCAGATGCAGCAGTTCTCCCAGCAGCTTCTGTCCGCGGTCAGCCCAGTCGGAGAACTCCTCCCAGCGCTCGTCCCAGCCGGCCTTGTGCGACGAGAGGTTGGCCACCATGGTTCCGAGCGCCGCTCCGAGGGCTCCCATGTAGGCGGAAATGGAACCGCCTCCGGGGGCGGGTGACTCGCTGGCGGTCTCCTCGGCGAAAGCCTTGCAGCTCATGTCAATGAGCTGGTCCTTCCTGTCGTCGGCTGCGATAAGGTATTCGATGACTTTCTCTTCCGGACGGAAAGGCTTGAGGTCATCGAGTCCCATGGACTTTATGGCTATTTTCATGATCTCCTCCTCGGAGATTCCGGTGGAACGCTGCTGCTTGCGCAGGAAATGGCGGCCCGCGTCGATCAGGGCGCGCTTGGGCACGAGCCCGACGATTTCGGTGCCGGTGACGCGCACTCCTCTCGCGTCGGCCTTGCGGCAGACTTCATCGAACGCGACGTGCAGGGGAGTGCGGGATATGTCGGTCAGGTTCATCGAAACCTGCGCGATTCCGTATTCCTTGATGTACCAGCCTATGGCCTTGGTCGCCGGGAGCGTGCCGGGGCGCATCACGGGATTGCCGTCGGCGTCCCTGACTATGGGTCCCGTTATGGGGTTGCCTTCGCGCACGGGACGGCCTTTCTCGCGGACGTCGAACGCAATGGCGTTGGCTCGGCGGGTGGAGGTGGTGTTGAGGTTGAAATTCACGGCGATCAGGAAGTTGCGCGCGCCTACCGCCGTGGCTCCGGTACGGGCGACGCCTTCATCGAAGGGACGCGCTCCGAAATCGGCCGCGGTATCCTCGTGAGAGAGCTTGTCGGGAAGAGCTTCATATTCGCCTGCGCGGCAGACGGCGAGGTTCTTGCGTTCGGGGCGCAGGGCTGCGGCTTCGTAGCAGTAGGTGGGGATGTGCAGCTCGTCGGCGATTCTGCGGGCGAGATCACGCGCCAGCGGTGCGCATTCTTCAAGTGTGATTCCGGAGACGGGGACCAGAGGCAGCACATCGGTCGCGCCCATGCGTGGATGCTCTCCGTGGTGATGCCTCATGTCTATGAGCTCCGCAGCCCTTTTCACGCCGGCGAAGGCGGCTTCGACCACGGCCTCGGGCTCGCCCACGAAGGTGACCACTGTACGGTTCGTGGCTTCGCCCGGATCGACGTCGAGGACTTTCACGCCTCCTGAAGCTTCGATGGCTTCGACTATCTGCCGTATCTTCTCCTTGTCGCGCCCCTCGCTGAAGTTGGGGACGCATTCGATTATGCGTTTGTTCATTCTGGTATTATGCTTATCGGTTGTTTATTGGTCCGTTTGGTTGGCGGCTCCGGCCCGTCCGGCCTTGCCGCTTGACAAAGTTAGCATAATTCTCGGGATTCCGACGCGGCCTGGCTATTTCGCAGGTTCCGGTGAGCGGAGTTCGCGCAGCAGGTGCCTTGTCGCGGCAATGGGGTGGCGGAATATCATTCTCGGGCCGGCCCAGCGCATGACCGTGCGTATGCGCTCCCTCATGTCTGCGCGGTAGCAGTGGACCGGGCATTTGCGGCAGCTGGGCTTGCCGTTCCCGAAGCGGCAGCTGTCGAGCCTCCTGTGGGCGTAGTCGAGAAGCGCCGAGCACTCGGGACAGAGGGGGCGGGTGTTGTGGAGCGCGCCGGTTCGGCCGGCTTGGTTGGTGTCGGTAGTCCGTCCGGTCCGATTGGTCAGGTCGGCTCTGGCGGTCCGGCCTTGCTGCCGGCAATGTCTGCGGCAGTACATCCGTATCATCAGTGCGACAACCTTCTTCTCGTCTGCTATGCGGTCTGGCATGTTCTTGCTTCGGGATTACGATGCATTCCTGTCCACGGTTTCTGCCAGGTCCTCTACCTTCCTGTCGGCGTAGCGCCCGAAGGTGTTGAGGCAGAGCGGGCAGGCTGTCACGATAACGTCGGGTGATGCCACCGTAAGGTTGCTCAGGGCGTTTTCGGTCATCACCCTGCGTTTCTCCAGGCCCAGCGAGAGGCTGCCTACGCTTCCTCCGCAGCAGATGCTCTCCTTGCGGTTCTTGGCGGCCTCGACCAGGGTGCCGGCATGGCGCAGCACATTGCGTGGCTGCTCGTATATCCCGCAACCGCGTCCGAGTTCGCAAGGGTCATGGTAGACATAGGTCTGATCTCCCGCGCTGACTCTGAGGCGTCCTTGCGATATCAGTTCGTCTATGAATTCGGTATGGTGGACTATCCTGATTCCGTCGAGCTTGTACCTCTCCTTGAAGATGCGGTAGCATATAGGGCAGGTGAGCAGCAGGGTGTCGGCTCCGGAGCTGCGGATGATCTCCGTGTTCTTCACAATCATCTGCATGGCCTCCTTGATGCGTCCTGCCATCCACATAGGCCGTCCGCAGCAGATTCCTCCGTCCTTGTCCATGAGTTCGTATTCTACTCCGGCCTTGCGCAGCAGTGACTCCATGGACTTCTTGATCGAGGGGGTCAGGGCGGTCATGCAGCCGGCATAATAGAGCACTTTGCCACGGCTGCCCGTGGTCAGAGGTGCCGTGTCAATGGAGGAGTAGTCGGGGTTTATGCCATAGCGGCGCACCGTCCTCTGGGCTATGCGCAGTCTGTCGCCCTGGACGCCCACGGGGCAGACGGCGGTACATTTGCCGCAGAGCAGGCACTTGTCGCTTATCTCCTCTATGCGCCTTTCGTTGTTCCGGCGTATCTGCCTGTTCAGGTAGACGGTCGTGTCCCTGGTGTTGGCCTTCTGCACGCTCATGGGGCAGGCGTCGATGCAGAGTCCGCAGCCCGGGCAGGAATATACCTGCGCCTTCGCGAGGCCCTTGCGGGCGTTGCGTATCTTGAGTCCTGCGTTACGCATGGGAATCAGGAGAATCTCCGAAGGGATGTGCATGTAGCGGGTGAACGGCAGCACCACGAAGAAGACGCAGAGGGCGCATGAGTAGGCCCACCAGCAGGGGAGGATGTTCGTGGTGTCGCTCAGGAACGCCGAGAACAGGTGGTTGAGGGACTTCGTGAGGAAGGAGCCGCCGCTGATGTTGGCTGTGAATCCTTCGGCGAGAAGGCGGAGCGGGAAT
>DVLC01000110.1 GCA_018715685.1 Candidatus Cryptobacteroides merdipullorum | reverse complement strand
GGCGTGTTGAACCAGATTCTGCCGCGGCCGTCAATCAGCAGAGATTCTATGGAGTTGCTGGACAGGCCGGTGGAGAGGTTGAAACGGCGTATGTCGCCGCTGGCTGGATTGAAGTGGATCAGCCCCTGGTTGAAACTGCCCATCCACATGGTCCCGTCGCCGGAAGTCACGAGCGAATTGATGCCCGAAACTCCTCCGCCGAGAGTCACCGGGATGAACTCCCGGTCGGGAAAGCATTCATAAAGTCCGTCGCGCACGGTGTTCACGAACACCCGGCCGGAAGTCGCGTCCCTGATCGCCATGGTGTGCGCCACCTTGCCGGAACCGGTCTCTATGGCGCCGATTTCGCGGATGTTGTCGTTCCGGTCGATCATGTGGAAGCAGAAGTTGTTGATTATCCATATCCTGCCTTCGGCGTCCTCGCTCACGGAGGACACATTGGACTTGAAGCTGAATGTCCTTTCAAGCACCGGAGTGTCGCCGTTCAGCGACCAGCGCTTGACATTGTAGAGGTTGCTGATTGTCCAGAGTCTGTCGCGGCTGTCCACGAACACGCTTGTGAACTGCGCGCGCTCACGCTCCCTCCATATCAGCTCTCGGCTTTTCGGATCGTAGCCGGCATATCCGTCTTCGAGGCTCATCCATATCCTGCCCCTGCTGTCGCTCTCCATGTTCCTGACCAGGGATGCGCCGGCCTCGTCGAGGAATCCGGAGTGGTTGACGCAGTCTCTCCTGTCCGGGAATACCTTGAAGTCGCCGCCTTCCTCGCAGAACCAGATGTTCCTGTCCCTGTCCACGAGGACCTTGAATGCATCTCCTTCGAGATCTTCTTCAGGGTTGATCCGCACATCGCTGCCGTCGGCGACCGAATGAAGGAACATCCCCTTCCCTCGGATTCCGACAAGTATGCGGGAACTGTCGAATTCCTTGATGAAAACGCATTCTGAACCCGAGGCGAGCCGGGAAAGCGCAGCCGACCCCCCCGTAGCGCTCATCGTCTGCGGATCGAAATGCAGGACTGTGCTTCCGGCGGCGACCCATACTCCTGTCCGGCCGGCATCAATGCAGCTGATGTCCATTCCGCGGCCCAATGTGAAACTTTTCAGGAGATTGAGCATGGAGTCCAGCACGATTACCTCCACCGAATCGCCTATTTCCTCGACTACCCACAGATGCCCGAGGCTGTCGACGACGATGTTCTTCGCCCAGCTGATGCCCGGGATGAAATAGCGTCCGAGCACTTCCGTCTCGCGGCTCATCTTCAGCAGTCCGTCGCGTCCGGAGGCTATCACGGTGCTGTCAGGCAGTGGGATGACGCGGTGCACGGGATTGCTGACGGCCTTGTTGCGGTTGACGAAGCCGCCGTCCTCGTAGTGGATGATCCCGCATTCTGTCGCGAGCCACATCACGCCTTCGGCATCGAAGCAGATGTCATATATGAGGTCGTTGTTGAGGTCTCCGGGCTGGTCGGACGCATACCAGGTCAGGAAATTCTCTCCGGAATAGCGGTTGAGGCCGTGGGCCGTTCCGAACCACAGGAAGCCGTCGGGCGCCTGTGCGATGGCATTGATGCGGTTGTTCGAAAGATGATATGAGAATTCAGGCAAGGCTGCTCCGGCTGTGAGGCTTGCGGCCGCAAGGACGCAGAATGCAGCAAAGGTTCTATGGATAAGTCTCATTTTGGTTATCAGTGCTTGTGAATGCGAAGATAAGCATTTTCTGAAGATTCGGATATGTTTTTAGAAGCGTTTGAAATGCCCTCCGAACCCCTTCGGAATATCTTTGCAACAACCAAAACACACTAATAAACCAATATCCGCTTATGAAGAAAGTCCTATTTCTATGCTTTGCGGTTTTGATGTCAGCTGCGGCGGCTTTCGCCCAGGACAAAGAAATCAGCGGTACCGTGTATGACTCCAGCGGCGAAGGCCTCGCCGGAGTCGGAGTAATGGTAAAGGGCACGACGGTCGGAACCATGACCGACCTCGACGGCTCCTTCACCCTCAAGGTTCCCGAGGACGCGGTTCTCGAGATTTCCTGCCTCGGTTTCCAGACGCAGGAGATTTCCGCTTCCGGCAGGAACACTTTCGAAATCACCATGATTGATGACGCCGAGCTTCTCGAAGGCACCGTGGTCATCGGTTACGGTACTGTCAAGAGAACCAATTTCACCGGTTCGGTCGCCACCTATTCCGTGTCTGACGGTCCAGTGGCCAACGTGCCCAAGACCAGCGCCCTCGACATGCTCAGGGGTATCGCCCCGGGTCTTGCGATGAGCCAGTCCGGTATCGCGGGCCAGTCCCCTTCGCTTCAGGTGCGCGGCCAGAGATCCATCTCGGGAGGCAGCGACCCTCTGATCGTGCTCGACGGGGTGATCTACAAGGGAGAGATCAACGACATCGACCCCAACTCCATCGAATCGATGAGCGTGATGAAGGACGCTACCTCTCTGGCCTCCTACGGTTCGCAGGCGGCAAACGGCGTGATCATGATCACCTCCAAGAAGGGCGAGCGCGGCAAGCCGACCGTGGATTTCCGTGCGTCGGTGGGTCTCGTGGAGCAGAACTACAAGCCCGAGCTCCGCAACGGTGAGCAGTATATAGAGCTCATCAACGCAAGACGCGGAGAGCCGGAAGGTTCCACTTCCTGGATGTCACCTCTTGAACTTGCCAACTACGAGGCCGGGCGCGAGACCGACTGGGTCGACTATATCTCCCAGACCGGCGTCCAGCAGGAATACGGCGTCAGCGTGTCCGGAGGCGGCGAGGGCATGAACTACTATGTGGGAACGTCCTACTCCGACCTCACCAACTTCATCAAGGGCAACCGCTTCATCCGTGAGACCGTGACAGCGCGCATCAACGCCAATGTCAACAAGTACATCTCCCTCGGATTCAACTTCAACTGGTCCAGCTCCCAGGACGACGGCGTGCGTCCCGGCTACTCACGCTGGTTCTCTCCCTACGGACAGCCGACCCTCGAAGACGGCAGCATAAGGAAGTATATCATCGGTCCCACCCAGGAGACCGCGACCAACCCTCTGTGGCCGATCGAGAGCGGCAGCGTCGACTCCCAGCTTCGCGGCAACGCGGTGACAGTCGGAGGAAACCTCAATATAGAGATTCCCTGGGTCAAGGGCCTGAGCTACAGGATTACCGGCAACTACAGCACCCGCAACATGCTGACCCGCAGGTTCAATCATGAAAAATACTACATCCAGGCGACCGACGGCGACGAATACACGACCGAGCTTTTCGACAAGTATCTGAGCCAGGCCACCGGGTATATCACCAACCGCAGGAACATCGACTGGGTTCTCGACAACATCCTGACCTATGACAGAGAGATCGGCAACCATTACGTCAACGCCACTCTCGTCTATACGATGGACTCTTCCCTTCGTGAAGGCACGAACGTGACCGGAACGGATTTCTCCGACATCGGCAACACCACACTCGGGTTCTACGGCCTTTCGAACGCGAAGACCCAGACCATCGACGAGATTTCCTACACTCTCCACAATGATATAGGATACCTCGCCCGCGTGAATTACTCCTACGCCAACAAATACCACCTCAACGCTTCCATCCGCCGCGACGGCAGCTCGGTGTTCGGATCCGACAGGAAGTGGGGCAACTTCCCCGCAGTGGGCGTGGCATGGACAATCTCCGACGAGAACTTCATGAAGGGGGCCAAGTGGCTCGACTACCTCAAGCTCAAGGCGTCCTGGGGTAAGAACGGAAACCAGTCCCTCGCTCCCTACGGCACCCTTTCAAGAATGGACATGGGCAAGACCGGCGGCATCGTGGGCTATTTCGGTGACGAACATGTGTTCGGACAGGCCATGACCACCCTCGGAAATCCCGACCTCGGATGGGAGACCACGACTTCATGGAACTTCGGTTTCGAGACTGATTTCCTCCACAGGCGCATGCATCTCGAAGTCGACGCCTACACCTCCAAGACCACTGACCAGATATTCAACCGGACCATCCCCGTGATGGGTGCGGGAATCACCAACCAGTCCGCCACAATGGGACGTGTCGACAACTGGGGTATCGAGGCTTCGTTGAGGGGGCAGATCATCAAGACCGATGACATCGACTGGTCAGCTACACTGAACTTCACGATGAACCGCAACAAGCTTGTCGAACTCTACGGCGACGGCAAGGACGATATCGTGAACAATCTCTTCATCGGCCATTCGCTCGGAGCCATCTACGGCTATGTCTGGGACGGAGTCGTTCAGGAGTGGGATACCGAATATATGGAGAGAAACGGCGTGACCCCCGGTGACATCAAGAACAAGGATATCGACGGCGACGGATATATCACCGAGAACGACCGCACCATCCTCGGTTACGACAAGGAGGCGTTCCGCATGTCTCTCGCCACCACCTTCAGGTGGAAGAATCTCACGGTGTACGCTCTGTTCAACGGAATCTTCTCCGGCGGCATGTACGGCAAGGCCCTGAACAACAACGCCTACCTTTCCTCTACCGAGAACATGCAGTACCTCAACACCCTTAACCATCCTTTCTGGACACCGGAAAACAAGAGCAACGTCTACCCCAAGCCCTGGAACGTGGGCGGAGAACTCTATGCTCTCCAGAACTACGGCTTCGTGAGGCTGCAGGACCTCAACATCTCCTACTCTCTGCCCCAGAGGTGGCTCAAGGTCGTGGGCATCAAGAACCTTCAGGTCTTCGTTTCCGGCCAGAACCTCTTCTTCATAGCTCCCGGCTGGGAGTACAGCGACCCCGAAGTCCGCAGCTTCCAGTCACAGCAGCTCAGGAGAACCTATACCTTCGGACTTAACTTAAGATTCTAAAAGGAAATGAAAAAGATATCATACATAGTATCGCTTGCGCTCGCCGCCGGTCTCTTCGCCGGCTGCAGCGAGGAGGACTTCCTGAGGGAGGACCCCAAGACCATCTACACCGAGGACAACGCATTCGAGAAGGTTTCGCAGATAGACGCCACTATCGTGAACGCGTACTCCAAATTCGACATGCTGTACGGATACTACAACTTCCTTGCTGGCGGCGACCCCGCCTCCAACTTCCTTCACGGCAACGGCTCCGATGTGCTTGACGGAACGAAGGGAGACACCAGCGCCTCCACCGCCTTTTCGAACTACTGGGCGTTGAGAACCTCCGCCGGCGATTTCAGCACGCTGTGGACTTCGCTCTACCAGCTGGCCGCCGACGCGAATCTCGCCATCTCGGGCATGGAGCAGATGGGGCTCGATCCTGCCGATGCTGAAACGGTATACCTTACCGCCCAGGCCCGTTTCTTCCGCGGCTGGGCCTATATGAGGCTTGCGGAATGTTTCGGAGGAGTGCCCATCGTCGAGAAATTCTCCGAGGAGCTCAAGTTCGACTATGTGCGCGAGACCCGTGAAGCCACCTACAACTTCGCCATCGAGGATCTCAAATATGCCGCGCAGAACCTGCCCGACTATCCCGAACTTTCCGGCCGTCTGGCCAAGGGTGTGGCCAATCATTTCCTCTGCGAGGCCTATCTCGGCCAGTATGTGGAGACCGGTGTCGAGCAGAATCTTACCGACGCCCTTGCGGCGGCGGACTGGGTGATCAGCCATCATCCGCTCATGACCCGGCGTTTCGGCTCCCGCAGCGCGGGCGGCTCCCAGCCTGCCGGCATTCCCGACAACGGAGTCACCCGTGTCGTGGATGAGAACTACAAGCTCAACGGCAGCGCGGGCAACACCTACTTCGACCTTTTCGTGGCCGGAAACTATGAGTATCCCGGCAACACCGAGTCCCTGATGATATTCGTGCAGCCGCTCTATGACGACGTGGCTGTCTACGGCGGACATATCCTGCCCCTCGGAGTCACCTGCGGACCTGCATACCGCGACCTTACCTGGTCGGAAGCCTATGTCGACCAGAACAAGGATGCCGGCGCCGGCGGCGGACCCTGGACGAACAATATTATCGAGGATGTCTTCCCCGGCCAGCAGCTCGGCCTGTATCTCAGCATGGGAACATGGGGCCTTATCGGTTCCACGGACTATTCGGACGAATTTGTCTGGAGAGACGATTTCGCCGCCGATGACCGCAACGCCCAGATCAACCGCTATGATCCAGTGGTCATGGATTCCAAGAGTCCTCAGTATCTTCAGGTTGTCACCAAGGACATGCTCTCGACGCCCGCTTCTCTCTCGAGAGTCTCCGGCAAGATCACTACCTGGGACTGGTGGGGATGGAACAAGGACCACATGAGTTCTTTCGGAGCGCCTATATGCAATCAGTACGGTCGCGACTGGTACATCGCCCGCAGCGCGGAGACTTATCTGCTCAGGGCGGAAGTCAAGTACCGCCAGGGTGATTATCAGGGTGCCGCTGACGATCTGAATGCGGTTCGTGCGAGATCCAATGCCACGAAGACATACAGCGCGGCTGATCTTCAGACCGATGACTGCACCGCGAGGACCGGTATCTTCGCCATTCTCGACGAGAGGGCGAGAGAGCTCTCCTGGGAGGAAATGCGCTGGCCCACTCTGCTCCGCATGGGCGGACAGGGGAAGAACGAGGTCATGCACCAGCAGCTTGAGAACTACTCGATGTACACCTTCGACGTAGGCTCCTACAAGGGTCAGGATTTCCCTGAATGGACTCTGTTCCCCATACCTTTCAGCGTGGTTCAGCTCAATTCCGGCGCCGTCCTGGAGCAGAATCCCGGTTGGAAAGACTGATTGAAGTGTCGGAATAATTTTACTATATTTTGCGGGGCAGTACGGACAGTTCGAACTGTCCCGCTTTTCAAACGATTTCGGATGAACAAGAAACTGCTGATTCTGGCATTCGTGCTGCTTGCGGGGCTGACGGTTTCCGCGCAGCAGATCGAGCGGGTGGGGCGGAACGTTCCCGGACGCGGACCGGGCTTCCAGCTGCCGCCGCTCCCGGAGCATGTCGTGCTGTCGGTGCGCGACACTTCGGCAAGGACTTTCGAGGGCCGTTCTTCGAACAACGCCCCGCTGTTCTTCATCTATCCGGACGCGGCCCTCGACTCCGTGTCCGCGGCCGCCCTGGTTTCCGAACTCGGACTGCCTGACATCGTGCGTGACTTCCACGCGAGCTTGTATGTGATCAATCCCTCGGAAGGGAAGTATGACGATGCCGCCGACTTCGACGCTTTCGTCTGGATGTTCAACCGTTCGCGCCCCGGCAACCTCAAGGTCGTGGGCATAGGCGACGGCGCGAGCTTCGTCAACAGAGTTCTGCTGCCCAGGGCGGCAGGGCATATAGCCGGTATCCTGTCGATTGACGGAAAGACTGGCCGGGCCGCAAAAGACGGGTCCGACGGCGTGCCTGCATATATTGCAGGAAAAAACGCCTCCAGAGCGGCCGCAGCCTATATCGAGGCTGACCGGGCGGAGGCGGCAGGATCCGAAGGCGGCAGGAAGATATATGAGAACGCCACCGAACCTCTGCTCCGCGTGGCGGTGGATGACAGACCGGCCGCGGATCTCGGCGAGGTCTTCGCGGATGCCTGGGATCTGGTCCTGAGCCGAAACTACCGCTACTCCAATTACAGGCATACGCACTACATGGGTGCAGCCTTCGGCCAGTTCGGCGCTTACGAACTCGAACCCTATACCATTTGGGAGAGGCTCGGCATCGTGCGCAACGTGGTTGTCGAGGAGCGCCGCGGCGGTGCTCTGCCCTGGCTCTGGTATGAATACTGGCCGGAGGAACTCATCGACGGCGCCCCGGCTCGCAGCGTGCCCGTGATGGTTCTGCTGCACGGCAACGCCAACGACCCCCGCACACAGGCCGAGACTTCAGGTTTCCTTGAAGTGGCAGGAGAGGAGCGTTTCTTCGTGGTGGAAATGGAGTGGCAGGGCAGCCGCACCGCCGGAGCCATGGGACTTGACGGCATAGAGAGCACGCTCTACGGGCTGTTCGCCAAATATCCCCAGCTCGATCCTTCGAGGGTCTACTGCGAGGGCCTGTCCGCCGGTTCGATGACTTCGACCCTGCTCGGAATCCGCAAGTCGCATCTGTTTGCGGCTGTCGGAGGGCATTCCGGAGGACTTTTCGGCAAGTCGCATCCCGCTTCCAACTATCAGTCCATAATGAACGAGGCGGCGCAGAAGCGAGGCTGCGTCGAGATGCCCTACTGTAGCGTGACCGGTACCGCCGACGACGTGGTTCCGTTCTTCACTCATGACAATTACGAGGACAACAGCTATCTCAACGCCTGGAACGCCTATCAGACCATGAACGGCCTTGAAGTCACCGACAGGCTGGATTTCAGCGTCGATCCGACCTTCGGCTTTGCCGTGAGCGACCGCAGGACCATCGACAGCGGAAAACAGCCGGGCATCACCATGGAATTCGGCCAGACCTACAAAGGGGACATGCCCCTGATCAGATTCGTGGTCATCAACGACTACGGCCACTGGAACTTCAAGCCTGCGGCTCGGTTGATGTGGGACTTCTTCAGGCATTTCTCACGCGACCAGAAGACATTTGAACTCATTTACACACCATAAACTATTAATCAATTTTATGAAGAAAGCACTAATGATTCTGGGCGCCGCCCTGTGCGCCCTGCCGATGACGGCCCAGCCGAAGCTGAGTGCCGACAACATCGACGAAGTGGTGAAGGCCATGACGCTGGAGGAGAAGGCGCAGATCTGCGTCGGTCTCGGCTGGGGCCATCAGCTCGGCGGTCTGACATTCAGCACGCAGTCGCTCGTGCCCGGTGCTGCCGGCACCACCCGCGCCATACCCCGTCTGGGCATCCCAGCGACAGCCCTGCCTGACGGTCCTGCCGGCATCCGCATCAACCCCACCCGAGAGGGCAGCGACCGCACCTATTACGGAACCGGTTTCCCGGTAGGAACGGCCATCGCGTCTTCATGGGATGTCGAACTCGTGGAGAACATGACCAGGGCCATGGGAGACGAGGTTCTTGAGTACGGCGCGGACGTGATTCTGTCACCGGCGATGAACATCCACCGCAACCCTCTGTGCGGCCGCAACTTCGAGTATTATTCCGAAGATCCCGTGCTGACCGGCAGGATCGGTGCGGCGTATGTGCGCGGAATCCAGTCCAACGGAGTCGGAACTTCAGTCAAGCACTTCGCAGTGAACAACCAGGAGACCAACCGTCATGAGAACGACTCCCGCGTGGACACCCGCGCCCTGCGCGAGATCTACCTCAAGGGCTTCGAGATCGCAATCAAGGAGGCCGAACCCTGGACGGTGATGTCTTCGTACAACAAGCTCAACGGAGAATATACCCAGCAGAGCTATGACCTGCTGACCAGGATCCTGCGCGACGAGTGGGGCTTCGACGGTATCGTGATGACCGACTGGGGCAGCAAGGAGGGCACCGTGAAGGCTGCGGCCGCCGGCAACGACCTGATGATGCCCGGCAACGAGACCGAGGTCCGGAGGCTGGTCGACGCAGTGAAGAGCGGCGAACTTCCCGAGGCCGACCTCGACCGGAACGTGAAGAGGATGCTGGAGTACATCGTGAAGACTCCTCATTTCAAGGGTTACAAGTACAGCGACGCCCCCGACCTCAAGGCCCACGCCAAGGTGGCCCGCGCTGCGGCGACCGAGTCCATGGTTCTGCTGAAGAACGAGGACGGAGTGCTCCCTCTGAAGGGCACGGAGAAGGTGGCTCTGTTCGGAATCTCTTCCGTTGACTTCGTGGCAGGAGGAACCGGATCAGGCAATGTGAACAAGGCATACGTGATCAACATGGTGCAGGGTCTGGAGAACGCCGGTTTCACCCTCGTGGAGTCGCTCAAGGATTTCAATCAGAAGTATGTCGATTTCCAGAAGCTGAATATGAGGATAGGCGGCGAGTCGATTCTGCTCGGCGAGTCCAAGGTTCCCGAGACCGGACTTTCAAAGACCTATATCAACTCGCTCGTTCCCGAGAGCGACATAGCCATCGTGGTGATCGGACGTAATGCCGGAGAAGGCGGAGACCGCAGGGTGGACAACGACTTCAACCTGACCGAGACCGAACGTCAGCTGCTCAACGACGTGACCACCGCTTATCATCTCGCGGGCAAGAAGGTCGTGGTCGTGATGAACATAGGAGGCGTGATCGAGACCGCATCCTGGAAGAACCTCGCTGACGCGATCCTGCTCGCATGGCAGCCGGGCCAGGAGGGAGGTGACGCTGTCGCCGACGTGCTGACCGGCAAGGTGAACCCTTCGGGAAAACTTCCCATGACCTTCCCCGTGGCATACATGGATCATCCTTCCTCATATAATTTCCCTACCGGGCTCGAGAATCAGAGGAGCGGTTACAGGCGCAGCTCAAGCCCCGCCGAGCCTGTTAAGAACTGGGACTATACCGACTACAACGAGAGCATCTGGGTGGGTTACCGCTGGTTCACGACTCGGGACAAGGCTGTGTCATATCCTTTCGGTTACGGACTCAGCTACACGACCTTCGAGTATTCGATGCCGGTAGTCAAGACTGACAGGGACGGTAACATCACGGCGAGCGTGACCGTGACGAACACCGGAAAGGTGGCGGGCAAGGAGGTTGTGGAGGTCTTCGTGGCCGCGCCCGCCGGCGGCATGGAGAAGCCCGTCAGGGAGCTCAAGGCGTTCGACAAGACGAAGCTTCTGGCGCCCGGCGAGAGCGAGACTCTGACTTTCAGCGTCACTCCTTACGAACTTGCGTCGTTCAACATCGACGCGAACGAGTGGCAGACCGCCGCAGGCAGCTATACTTTCTACTTCTCGAAGGACGTCAACGACCTGAGCACAAGCGCGAAGGTCAGCCTGAAGAAGGCGGTCAGCTACGAGGTGACGGAAGCATTCGCCCATATCAAGTAGGCCGTGCAGCCTTTCTGTGAATATGGTCGGGGCCGTGCCGGATGGTGCGGCCCCGGTTCGTTCCCTGCCGTTTTCGGATTGAAAATCTGTCCCTCGCTATGACAAGAAAGCGGGAGATTGATTAATTTTGCCGGGAAAAGGAATCTTCTGATGAAAATAGGACTGTTCATCCCCTGCTATGTGAATGCGGTCTATCCGCAGGTGGGGGTCGCGTCATACAAGCTGCTCAGGCATTTCGGTCTGGATGTCGAGTATCCGCTGAACCAGACATGCTGCGGCCAGCCCATGGCCAACGCCGGTTTTGAGAGTTCGGCCCGCAGTCTTGCGGACGAGATGGATGAGAAGTTCGCCGGCTTCGACTATGTGGTCGGCCCCTCGGCAAGCTGCGCCGTGTTCATAAAGGATCATTATCCGACCCTGCTCAAGGACAAGCCGCACCGCTGCCTGAACGAGGACAAGGTGTATGACATCTGCGGCTTCATCCACGACATCGTGAAGCCTGAATCCCTGAACGCTTCCTTCCCGCATAAGGTGAGCATACATAACAGCTGCCATGGCGTCAGGCTGCTGGGCCTGTCTTCGCCCAGTGAGAGGAATGTCCCGTACTACAGCAAGCTCCGTGACCTGCTCTCCCTGGTCATGGACATAGAGATAGTGGAACCTGAAAGGCCGGACGAATGCTGCGGCTTCGGCGGGATGTTCTCCATCGAGGAGGATGCGGTGTCGGTGGCCATGGGGCGCAGCAAGGTGATGCGGCATATCGCCACGGGAGCGGAATACATCACCGGGGCGGACTCATCCTGCCTGATGCATCAGGACGGAATCATACGCCGTGAACATCTGCCGATAAAGACGATACATATAGTCGAGATACTCGCGCAAGGACTGTAGAAATCCAAAGAAGATGAGCAACAGACATTCAATAGCCGCGGCGGAATTCCTCAAGGACGGAGCTCATGCGCAATGGCATGACGAGACGCTTTGGATGGTCCGTCAGAAACGTGACAGGATGAGCCGGAGCCTTCCGGAATGGGAGAGCCTCCGGGATGCCGCCTGCGCACTCAAGATGTATTCGAACAGTCATCTGGCGGAGCTGCTGGAGGAGTTTGAAAGCAAGGCGACCGCAAACGGGGCGGTCGTCCACTGGGCGAAGGACGCCCGGGAGTACAGGGAGATCGTTTTGAGTATCCTTGAGTCGCACGGGGTGAAGCTGCTCGTGAAGAGCAAATCCATGCTGGCTGAAGAATGCGGCCTGAACCCTTTCCTTGAGCAGAACGGAATCGAGACCGTGGAAAGCGATCTCGGGGAGAGGATAGTCCAGCTCATGCATGTGAAACCGAGCCATATCGTGCTGCCCGCCGTACACATCCGGAGAGAGGAGATAGGCAGGCTGTTCGAGAAGGAGATGGGGACGGAACCCGGCAACTGCGACCCCACATATCTGACGCACGCGGCCAGGAAGAACCTGCGGCAGATATTCAAGCGGGCGGGTGCCGCGATGACCGGCGCCAACTTCGCCGTCGCTTCCACGGGGGAGATCGTCGTATGTACCAATGAGGGCAACGCCGACATCTGCACCTCGCTCCACAAGCTTCAGATCGCAGGTTTCGGTCTGGAGAAGCTGGTCCCCGACCGACGTTCGCTCGGGGTGTTCACCAGACTCCTGGCCCGTTCAGGAACCGGCCAGCCGGTGACGACATATACTACGCATTACGCCCGGCCTCAGGAGGGAGGGGAGTTCCATATAATAATAGTAGACAACGGCCGCAGCGACATTCTTGCACAGAAGGGGCACGAGAAAACTCTCAACTGTCTGCGTTGCGGCGCGTGCATGAACACCTGTCCGGTCTACAGGCGAAGCGGCGGCTATTCCTATACTTATTTCATCCCCGGGCCTATAGGCATCAATCTGTCAATGCTCCGGGATCCGTTGAAGTATTACGACAATGTCGCCGCCTGCTCTCTGTGCATGTCGTGCAGCAATGTCTGCCCGGCGAAGGTGGATCTTGGAGAGCAGATCTATCTATGGCGGCAGACTCTCGATTCTATAGGCAAAGCCGACAGAACCAAGAAATTCGTGTCAGACGCTCTCAAGGATGTAATGGAACGTCCTGCTCTGTTCAACGGTGCGCTCAAGCTGGCTCCCGCGCTGAATGTGGCTCCCCGCCCGCTCGTCTATGCCCGGGTAAATCCCTGGGGCAGAGGCCGGGAGATGCCGCGTTTCGCATCGGAGTCTTTCAACAGCATGTGGAAAAAAGGCAAAATCAAGTAAGCAGCATGGGAAGTCGGGAGGAAATTTTCGAAAAATTGCGCAGAAACACGAGAGAGGTTCATGAGTATCCGGATCTTTCGCCGTTGGAACGGGAGGCGCTGGTCCATGAGGACAAGATAGCGGCTTTCGCCGAGTCTCTGAGGGCTGCCGGCGGCAAGGCGGTATCCGCGCCGGAAGGGGAGGAAGACGTTCGTGCGTTCATCGCCAGGACAATTCACGAGGAGTATCCCGAAGCCCATACGGTGGTTTCGGCGACAGGTGAACTGCCGGGAGTTCCGGCGGCAGCCCCTGAAACTTTCGCCTCGCCGTCGGATCTTGACGGGACCGATGTCGCTGTGGTGCGCGGACGTCTGGGAGTCGCGGAGAACGGAGCCGTATGGATTGACGAATGCGGCAGGCACCGCGCATTGCTCTTCATTGCGGAGGCGCTGGTGATCGTGCTCGACAGAAACGCCGTGGTCGACAACATGCATCAGGCCTATGCGGCCCTTGAGGAGGCGGAAGCCCCTTCGTTCGGAACCTTCATCTCCGGGCCGTCGAAGACCGCTGACATCGAGCAGGCTCTCGTCTTCGGGGCTCATGGCGCCAGGAGCATAGTTGTCGTTCTGGTCTGATTTGTTCTCATATAGTGTCACCCATCGAGCCGGAGATGTACAGGTCGTAGGCGCTCATGTCCACGAGTCCGTGTCCCGACAGGTTGAAGAGTATGACTTTCTTCTCTCCGCTCTCCTTGCATTTGAGGGCTTCGCCGACCGCGGCGGCTATGGCGTGGCAGGATTCGGGAGCGGGAATGATACCCTCGGTCTTGGCGAAGAGCACCCCGGCGTTGAAGGAATCCAGCTGGCGGATGTCCACGGCTTCGATCAGCGAGTCCTTGAGCAGCTGTGAGACGATGGCGCCGGCACCATGGTAGCGCAGTCCTCCGGCGTGGATGTTCGCGGGCTGGAAATCGTGTCCGAGCGTGAACATCGGAATCAGGGGAGTGTAGCCGCTTTCATCGCCGTAGTCATAGCGGAATTCGCCTTTGGTCAGTTTCGGGCAGGAAGCGGGCTCGGCCGCGATATATCTTGTCTTCACGCCTTCGGTGAGGGTGTGGCGCAGGAAGGGGAAGCAGATTCCCCCGAAATTCGAGCCTCCGCCGAAGCAGGCGATGACTATGTCGGGATACTCTCCCGCGAGCGCCATCTGCTTTTCGGCCTCAAGGCCGATTACGGTCTGGTGCATGGCCACATGGTTCATGACCGAGCCGAGGGTGTAGCGGCAGTTCGGGGTGGTGGTCGCGAGCTCGACGGCTTCGGAGATCGCGGTTCCGAGCGAACCTTGATGGTGGGGGTATGCTGTGATTATGTCCTTGCCCGCCCTCGTGGACATCGAGGGTGAGGGGGTCACCTGGGCTCCGAACACCTGCATGATGCTTCTGCGGTAGGGCTTCTGCTCATAGCTTATCTTGACCTGGTACACAGCGCATTCGAGGCCGAATACTTTCGCCGCATACGAGAGGGCGGCGCCCCATTGCCCCGCTCCTGTCTCGGTGGTGACGTTGCTTATTCCCTCGCAGCTGCAGTAGTATGCCTGGGGAATCGCCGAATTCAGTTTGTGCGAGCCTATCGGACTCACGCTTTCGTTCTTGAAGTATATGTGTGCGGGAGTCCCGAGCGCTTCTTCGAGACCGTAGGCGCGCACGAGCGGGGTGCAGCGCCAGTAGCTGTATTTCTCCCTCACGGCTTCCGGAATCTCGATCCAGCGGCCGCTGACATTCAGTTCCTGCCCGGCGCAGGTTTTCGAGAAGATGGAGCTGAGGTCTTCCACGCTGACCGGTTCATGCGTCTTCGGATTCAGCATCGGTTCCGGGCGGTGCTTCATGTCGGGCATTATGTTGTACCAGGCGGTAGGGATCTCTGATTCGGGGAGTATGAATTTCTTCTGTCTCATAATGTGGTCAAATTTCGCCGAAGATAGTAACTTCCGTCGGATTTTATGTTAGATTTGCAGCCGGTTTCGAAAAAAATAACGGCCGCGATTCACATCGGGGCCGTTACCTTGATTCTAACCAAAATTTAACCTATGAAAAATCTATTTCGACCGTTGAACTTGCAATGACCG
>DVLC01000109.1 GCA_018715685.1 Candidatus Cryptobacteroides merdipullorum | reverse complement strand
GAACAAGCGGAACAAACGTACCAGTTCGCCGTATGTGAAATCTGTTGGCATTGACAGAAATCTGTCGATCGGTTTTTCTTTCGTACTCATAGTTTAAGTCAGAACAAAGATACTAAAATTAGTATCAAATTCGAATATTGCTGATAGAATTCAGAAAGATCGGGAGCGCTGTTCATTCGGTTCAGCCGGACTATCTGGCTGAACAGAACCTGTTGAACTGAAAGCAGTTATGGTGAATGCACAACTATGGCAAACATACAGTTGTGGCGGACTTGAAATCCGCCACAACCAGTAAATCGCCCTACCCTCGAGTTACCTGCCGCTGTACTTCTCCGACTGCTCGGCGGTCAGCGAGGCCAGCACATCGGCGTCGAAGTAGTTGATGCGCATGGCCCTTTTGACATCGGAAAGAGTCTCGGCCGCAACTTCGCGGGCCTGTTCGGAACCTTTGCGCAGCACCTCATAGACATAAGGAATGTCCTTCTCAAGCTCCTTGCGCCTCTCCCTTATCGGGGCGAGCTGGCTCTGGAGCACTGAATTCAGGAACTTCTTGATCTTCACGTCGCCGAGACCTCCCCTGCGGTAATGGTCCTTGAGCTCGTCGAGAGTGGCGTACTCGGGCCAGAACTCGGCGAAATGCCCGGGACGGCAGAAGGCGTCGAGATAGGTGAAGACCGTATTGCCCTCGACATGGCCAGGATCGGACACCTGCACATGCAGAGGGTCGGTGTACATGCTCATGACCTTCTTCCTTACCTCCTCCTCGCTGTCGGCGAGATATATGCAGTTGCCCAGCGACTTGCTCATCTTGGCCTTGCCGTCGGTGCCGGGCAGGCGGCGGCATGCGTCGTTGTCCGGAAGCAATATCTCAGGCTCGACAAGAACCGGAGCATATACCGAATTGAACTTGCGCACTATCTCGCGGGTCTGCTCTATCATAGGCTCCTGATCCTCTCCGACAGGCACCGTGGTTGCCTTGAAAGCCGTGATATCGGCCGCCTGGCTTATCGGATAGCAGAAGAATCCCACCGGAATGCCCGGCTTGTTCTCCCCCGCATCGTTGTTCTCGGCAAAACCCCTGAGCTGTATCTCCTGCTTCACGGTGGGATTGCGCTGGAGCCTCTGCACCGTGACCAGGTCCATATAATAGAACGTCAGCTCCGTGAGCTCGCTTATCTGCGACTGGATGAAAAGCGTGGACTTCGAGGGATCCAGCCCCGCGGACATATAGTCGAGGGCTACCTCGATGATGTTCTGGCGCACCTTCTCAGGATTGTCGGCGTTGTCGGTCAGAGCCTGGGCGTCGGCTATCATGATATATATCCTGTCGTACTCGCCGCTGTTCTGAAGCTCAACCCTGCGGCGCAGGGAGCCGACATAATGTCCGATATGGAGACGGCCGGTGGGCCTGTCGCCGGTAAGAATCACCTTTCCCATCAGTCCTTAACGTTTTTAAGCGCCTCGCGCACCTTGGCTTCTATCTCGTCGCAGAGCTCCGGGTTGTCCTTGAGCAGCTGCTTCACCGAAGCTACTCCCTGGGCCAGCTTCTCGTCGTTGTAGCTGAACCAGCTGCCGCTCTTGTGGATGATGTCGAAGCCCACGGCCAGATCCACGATCTCGGCCACATGCGAGATACCCTCGCCATAGACTATGTCGAATTCGGCCTTCTTGAACGGAGGGGCCATCTTGTTCTTTACCACCTTGACCTTGGTGCGGTTGCCGAGGGCCTCCTCGCCGTCCTTGATCTGGGTGGTGCGACGCACGTCGATGCGCACGGAAGCGTAGAACTTCAGCGCATTTCCGCCGGTGGTGGTCTCGGGGTTGCCGAACATCACGCCTATCTTCTCCCTGAGCTGGTTGATGAAGATGCAGCAGGTGTTTGTCTTGGCTATGTTGGCAGTGAGTTTCCTGAGCGCCTGGCTCATCAGGCGGGCCTGCAGACCGACCTTGTTGTCGCCCATCTCGCCCTCGATCTCCGCCTTCGGAGTCAGGGCTGCAACGGAGTCTATCACGATGATGTCAATGGCTCCGCTTCGTATGAGATTGTCGGCGATTTCGAGCGCCTGCTCGCCGTTGTCCGGCTGCGAGATAAGCAGGGTCTCGAGATTCACCCCGAGAGCCTTGGCGTATGAACGGTCGAACGCGTGCTCGGCGTCTATCATCGCGGCTATGCCGCCGGTCTTCTGCGCCTCGGCTATCGCATGTATGGCCAGAGTCGTCTTTCCGCTGGACTCCGGGCCGTAGATTTCAACTATCCTTCCCCTAGGATAGCCGCCTATTCCGAGAGCATGGTCAAGGGCTATCGAACCGCTGGGTATCACCTGGACGTCACCCTCCGGCTGGTCTCCCAGCTTCATGATCGTCCCCTTGCCGTAGTCTTTCTCTATCTTGTCCAACGTCGCCTGCAGAGCCTTGAGCTTCGCGGCGTTGACTTCCTGTCCCTGAACTTCTGTGTCTTTAGCCATAATCGTTTGTCTTTGAATAATTTAAAAGTTTTTATAGTCAAGTTCTCCGGCACAGCGCCGAATCATGACAAAGATAGTCAATTTTTTCTGCAGAAGCCGGTCCGAGCTGCGATGTTTTTGGAAAATGGATTTTATTGAGGTAATTTTGATGTCATGAAAGAGAAACTGCTCGGAAAGACCCTCAAGGAACTCGAAGGAGCCGCCGTAGTCTGCGGGCTGAAGCCCTTCGTCGGCAGGCAGCTCGCGGACTGGCTCTATTCAAAGCGGGTGCGCGGCTGGGACAGGATGGTGAATATCTCCAAGAACGCCCGCGAAAGGCTGTCGGAGGCCTTCGACCTCGGCACCTGCGCCCCGTCGGCTTCGGTCACATCCTCAGACGGCACTCGGAAATATCTGTTCTCCGTAGTCTGCCCGCGTCCGGGCGGCCCGGAAGCATCGTCCGTGGAGGCCGTGATGATTCCCGACGGCGAACGCAAGACCCTCTGCGTGAGTTCCCAGGCAGGATGCCGCATGGGCTGCCGCTTCTGCATGACCGGACGACAGGGCTTCCACGGCAATCTCGACGCCGCCGACATCCTCAACCAGTTCATCAGCATAGAGGAAAGCGACGGACTCACCAACGCGGTGTTCATGGGCATGGGAGAGCCTCTCGACAATTACGTGGCGGTCAGCCGCGCGATAGAGGTGCTCACCGCGGACTGGGGCTTCGGCTGGAGTCCCAAACGCATCACGCTCAGCACAATAGGAGTGCTTCCCAAGCTGCGCGAATACCTTGACGGACAGCGCTGCCACCTGGCAGTGAGCCTGCACAATCCTTTTCCCGACGAACGTCTGGAGCTCATGCCGGTGCAGAAGGCATATCCGCTGCAGCAGGTGCTTGAGCTTATCAGAAGCTACGATTTCAGCGGACAGCGGCGCGTGAGCTTCGAATATACGATGTTCGCCGGCTTCAACGACGACAAGCGCCACGCCGACGCCCTGACGCGGCTGCTCAGGGGCCTCGAATGCCGGGTGAACCTGATCCGTTTCCATAAGATCCCGGATTTCCCCTACGACTGCAGCGCCGACGGCGTCATGGAGGCTTTCAGAGACCGACTCAACAGCAACGGAATAACATGTACGATCAGGACTTCAAGAGGACAGGACATCATGGCCGCCTGCGGAATGCTTGCAGGACAGCACTCGCATCGGGAATAATCCTGTTCGGCAGTATCGGAGCCGCCGCGCAGAATTATCCGAACGGGCTGTCCGAGGACAGCGTGGATCCGCATGCCGACTCCCTGTTCTTCAGCAGGGTCAGAGCGCGCATGGAAGTGATACGCAACACCGAACACCGCCCCACGGTGGCCCTCGTGCTGTCTGGAGGAGGAGCCAAGGGCGCCGCGCAGGTGGGCGCACTGAAATACCTCGAAGAAATCGGCATGCCCGTGGACTTTGTCTGCGGCACGAGCATAGGCGGAATGCTTGGAGGAATGTACGCGGTCGGCTACGACAGCGGAACCCTGGAAGAACTCTTCAGAAATCAGGACTGGGATGTGATGCTCTCCGACTATGTGGCCCCTTCCTACATCCCCTATTCGACCAAGATGTACAATTCGCGCTATGTGGTCTCCATTCCCTTCGACACCGCGCGTGAAGTCCTCGACAGCCGGCTTCCGGAAGGACCTGGCTACCGCAGGCAGACCTTCCTGGGATCGCTGCCGTCGGGCTTCGCCTACGGATTCAATGTCAACAATCTGATTTCCAGCCTCACCGTGGGCTGGCAGGACAGCCTCTCCTTCGCGCGGCTGCCGGTGCCCTTCGTGTGCGTGGCGACCGACGTGGTCTCCGGGAAGGCGAAGAACTGGAGCGGCGGAAGTCTCAACGAAGCCATGCGCTCCACCATGTCCATTCCCGGACTGTTCGAGCCTGTGCGCAGCAAAGGCATGGTGCTCGTCGACGGAGGTACGCGCAACAATTTCCCGACCGACATAGCGAGGGCGGCCGGAGCGGACTACATCATAGGCATCGACCTCTCCGACAGCAAGCCCGGATACGATGAGGTCAACAACATCGTGGACATCGTCTGGCAATTCATCGACATGCTCGGCGGAGACTCCTTCCAGAAGAACATCAGGCTTCCGGACATCCTGATAAAGCCGGACATACGCGAATATGACATGATGAGCTTCAGCCCGGAGGCCGTGGACACCATGCTCCGACGCGGATATGCGGCCGCCAGATCGAAATCGGACGCACTGCTGGAGCTGAAGGAAATCCTCGGAGCGGAACGCATCCCGCCGGACAGCAGGGCGGTGAATATCGCAGAAACGGGCGTACGCATCGGAAGCATATCCTTCCGCGGAGTGAGCGGGAAGGAAGCCGCGATAATCTCGAAGCTGCTCAGCTTCGGCGAAGGCGAGGTGGTCACGAAGAAGGAGGTGGACGACGTGATGAGCAAGTTCCAGGCGACAGGAGCCTTCGCTTCAGTGACCTGGTCCATGCTCGGCCAGGACGAGCCCTACACTCTTGAATTCGAGTTCGTGAAGGCCCCGGCCCACAACATAGGTCTCGGAGTAAGAATCGACACCGAAGAGTGGGCGTCGGTCCTGTTCAATTTCGGCCTCAACACCAACAGCATGACCGGTTCGAAGTTCAATTTCACTGCCAAGCTCGGCCAGAACCTCAAGGCCGACCTGCACTACTCGCTCGAATTCGCCCGCTTTCCCGCCATCAACGTCAAGGCGTCCGTTTCGCGCTACAAGGGGGTTCTCGGAACGCCCGGCGACGCCCTGACCTACGACGCCTCCTACTGGACGCACAAGGAGATGGTCTACATTACGGACGTGCGCTGGACAAGGCTCAATTTCGAGGCCGGCTTGAAGAACCAGTACATCGATCTCAACGACAACACCCATCTCGGCAGCGTCATCGAGGGGGCTCTCTCGGAGAAGGCTTTGAAAGGAGACTATATCGGGGCTTTCGCGACCGGGCGGCTCTACACCTTCGACGACTTCTACTACCCGTCGAAGGGCACGGACCTCTCGTTCGGCGCCAATTACGACTTCCTTAAGGCAGGAGACCCCTCTTTCGACCCCGTGCTGGCGCTTTCCGCCGGTTTCAGGACCGTGATTCCGACCGGAAACAGATTCGCCGTGATTCCCGGCATGAATCTCAGGACCGTCATCTCCACGGGCAGCACCACCGACAGCGAAGGACATATCTACAAGGATCTCTCCGTGCTGCACACGAATTTCGTCGGAGGCAGCATCCCCGGCAGATACACCGACAGCCAGATTCCGTTCTTCGGCATAGACAATGTGATGATGGCCGACGAATATCTGGTCACGGCCACCATGGAGTTCCGCTACAACCCCGTGAGGAAGCTCTATGTGTCCGCCCTTGCCGGAATCGTCGAGAGCAACGACGGAGGAGCGAGCCTGATACGGGAATTCTCCCCCGACATCTGGGCTTTCGGGGCCGAAGTGGCCTACGATTTCGTCGCCGGACCGGTCAAGCTCAACCTGCACTGGTCCAACCAGCGCAAATGGGGCATATACGCATCATTCGGATTCGATTTCTGATGGACGACAGGCAGAAGAAAATACTCTCGCGCCTCGAAAGACAGTGCGCCAGACGTGAATATTGCAGCCACGACATGCTGAAAAAGGCCTCGGAACTGCTTGAAGGGGACATGGCCGCGGCGCAGGAGGTTCTCGACAGTCTTCTATCCGGAGGTTTCGTCGAGGACAGACGCTACGCAGCCGCATTCGCACGCGAGAAGTCAGGATTGACCGGCTGGGGTCCCGTCAAGATACGCTTCGCTCTCGGAGCCAGACGCATTCCCGCGGAGATTATCGACGAGGCGCTTTCCGAAATAGACGCCGGCCGTGCCGGACAGAAACTGCGCCGGCTCATGGAAGCCAAATGGAAGAGCCTGGAAGGCGACCCGGCCGCAAAGTTCAAGCTGCTCAAGTACGCGCTCTCCCGCGGCTACGACTACGGACAGGTGCGCAGCCTCGCCGAAGAAATCTGCCGTCAGGCTTCAGCGGACGGTCCCCGGCTCTAACTTCAGCCTGTACTTGATGTTCCGGTGTCCGGCACGCTCGACGATGCCTTCAGCCGTGAAACCCAGCCGCGCATAGGCCTCGCCGCCGTCAGGATATTCTTCGTCGGCATAGCTCATTATATCGTCAGGATGCACATCGTCTATGAAAGCCTGCAACAGCTTGCCCATGCCTCCCGTCACGCGCAGACCGGACAGAGAAGCATAGCGTATCCATTCGTATGAACTCACTGTACGCTCCCCCTTCCGCCAGCGGCGGGCATTGGAAAACACGGCCACGGCGACGAGGCTGCCCTCAGGCAGGACGGTTTCACCCGCACCCGTGCTGCGCTGCACGAAAAGCCCGTAATGATACCGGCCTCCGGTCGCGCCCAGTCTGTGGTTGGCGTCCATGAACGCGGCGGATTCGGCCTTGCCTATGCGTCTGACAAGACAATTGCGCGCGAAGACTGACGACAGATTGTCCATCAGTCGTTTTCCCCGGCAGTCGCCTTGAGATAGCAGTCTCGGCACAGGGGCTCGTAGACATTCTTCTCCCCGAGCAGCACCAGATCCTCGCTCTTGTTCAGGCGGTGGGAATAATTGGCGAGCCCGCCGCACCTCACGCAGATGGCGTGTACCTTCTGCACGTCCTCGGCCACAGCCATGAGCATAGGAATCGGACCGAAGGGCACTCCCTTGAAATCGGTGTCCAATCCTGCGACTATGACCCTGACTCCCCTGTTCGCAAGCGTCTGGCACACGTCCACGAGGCTCTCGTCGAAGAACTGGGCCTCGTCCACTCCCACGACCTGAATATCCTCGGGCACATCGAGCATCTCGGACGCGGCCGTCACCGGAGTGGATTTTATCTTGTGGAAATCATGCGAGACAACCTCGACGTCGGAGTACCTCTTGTCGATGGCCGGCTTGAAGATGGCTATCTTCTGATTGGCGAACTGGGCCCGGCGAAGGCGGCGTATCAGTTCTTCCGTCTTTCCTGAAAACATGGAGCCGCACACCACTTCGATGCAGCCCGACTTCCTGTGTCCTTCTGAATACATTATATATCAAGTCTTTATTGTACAAGCCCGACAGCCTCGTTCCAGCCGAGAGTGCGGTAGTACCCGTTCAGAACCGGCCAAGCCGCCGAAGGGAAATACACGCTCAGTCCGCAGCAGCGCTCGAGTTCGAGCCCGAAAAAGGTCGGGGTCTCGGCATGATAGACCACGCATCTCTCCAATGCTGCGTCAAGTTCCTCAAGCATCGAGGGTTCCGCTCCCATCGCCGCCGCGAGGTCGCGCAGGTCATAGAAGAAGAAATAGCTTCCGTCGTCGTAAAAATACTTCTGGACCGAGTTCCTGTCTATTCCGGCAAGCGAATTCCTGCCGTATGAGACTATGTCCCTGAATATTCCGGCCAGTTCACCGAGCGCAGAGCAGTCCACGAGGGTCACGGTGGCCGAACGGTACAGGCCGTCCATACTGTCGCGCATCTCGAAATAGTCCCGGCACACCGCTTCAAGATCCGGCTTTGAAGCGGCCATGAGATTCTTCACCAGAGTTTCATAGACAAAGCCTCCGGCAAGCACCTCCGTGGGAGAGAACGCTATCATGTCGCACATGTCCCTGAGTTCCCAGGCCACTTCCACGCAGCCGAGCAGGCAGGCGTCGAATATCAGATAGTCGAGATGCATCGGAAGAGCGTCGGAAAATTCCCGGATATCGATTTCAGTGGAAATCGTATGCGAGCCCTGAGACTCATATTGCGCCCCGAGCGTCTTGGTCAGCGGCAGCGAAGGATCCGGCTCCCGGCTCATGAGCATGACACCCCTGTTCTCCCCCGCACTGCTGTAGCCGACAGGAAGCCAGCCGCCCGCGTGCGAGGAAAAGAGCATCCCGTAGCTTTCGGACGGGAACATCTGCTGCACGTCGAGCATCATCTCCCTTACCGACGATGCGGAGGCGCTGACCATTTCCTCGGGATAGACTTTCAAGGTATCGGCGCATACCGCCCCTTTGTCGCGGTACAGACGCACAAGTACCGGAGATGACGGGGTCGAGAAATCCATGGGGTTGGCAGTGTTGTGGCAGAAAGCCACGACCGCGAGGTCTCGGTTCAGTTCAGGCAGCAGGCCTTCCTCCATCTCTTCGAGATCATCCTCAAGATAGCCGCTGAGGTTGTTGTACCCGAGACCGCAGTAGATGAACACGTGGCTGTAGCCCTTTACGGGATCGAACTCGCCGTCACGGCTGCAGGACGCCGCCAGCAGCACGCAGAGCGAGAAAGCCAATATGGAACCGAACTTTTTCACAGACGGCAAATTTAGAAGTTGTTTTGAATTTTGTCAAAAATTCTTTTACGGCTCTTTCCGGCCCATAAAATTCATGTCGGCAAATTTCAAAACCGCTTCTTGGCAATTCTTATTATTTTTGCGGCGATGGAAGACGGACAGGCTGAAATACTCAGGGAATTCTCCTACTACCTCGGCATAGAGAGGCGGATGTCGCCGAACACGGTGGCGTCATACGGCTCCGACGTCCGCGAATTCCTCGAAGCCTGCGACACTGCTCCGGGCAAAGTCTCGTCCGCCGACATCGCAGCCTATTTCGGCAGTGCCGCCGGGAAACTCTCCAGCCGCTCGCAGGCGCGGGCCCTGAGCTCGCTGAAAACTTTCTTCGACTGGATGATTCGCGAGGGCGACAGGAAGGACAACCCCTGCGACGGCATCGACGCACCCAAACTCGGCCGCCATCTGCCCGAAGTCCTGTCCGTAGACGAAGTCACGGCAATAATCGGCTCCGTCCGCACCGACAGCTGGACCGGAGTCAGGGACAGGGCCATACTCGAGATTCTCTACGGCTGCGGGCTGCGCGTCTCCGAACTCTGCGCCCTGAAAATCTCCTGCGTCTACACGGACGAAAGTTTCGTGCGCGTGATCGGCAAAGGCGACAAGGAGAGACTGGTTCCACTCGGCGGAATGGCCGCCGCCGCGTTCGACGACTATCTTGCAGTCCGCCCGGATCCGGCGCTGCCTTCGTTCAGCGACACAGCCTTCCTCAACCGCTTCGGCCGCCCGCTGAGCAGGATCTCAGTCTTCAACATGGTCAGGAGGCAGGCTCTGCTCGCCGGAGTTCGCAAGGAGATATCCCCCCACACCTTCCGTCACTCCTTCGCCACCCACCTCGTCGAGAACGGCGCCGACCTGCGCGTGGTGCAGGAAATGCTCGGGCACGAGTCCATACTGACCACGGAGATATACACCCATATCGACTCCGCAAGCTGGCAGAGGGAGATTCTCACTCATCATCCGCGGAAATAGGAGGAGCGATGCGGCAGAGGGCGAGCCTTGAGGCATCCTCCGGAGGGAGTATTCCCGCAGCCGCTATTCCTTCCACCGAAAGGCTGTCGGCAGGATTGTTCCGCCTGTAGAGCACAATGGCGTTCGCCGCCCTCCATGACCTGATATACGGATGCAGACGCAGACTGTCGGCGGGAAGAGTCCACAGCCGGTACGGTTCCGGCTCGGAGCAGCAGACCAGATCCTTCAGACCCTCATACCGCTCCTCCCCGAAATTGTAGATGTCAATGAGCTGCCGCGGGCTGGAATATCCGCCGAGTTCGGCACGGTATTCGACCATCTTGGCGGCAAAATACGGCCCTATTCCGGGCAGCGCGTCGAACTCCGCGGAATCGGCGGTGTTTATGTCCACCTTGGGAATCATGATATAGGGTTCGAGCCGGCGGTATATCGAATCGGAGACCACGAACGACCGCGCGAAATCGCTCCTGCGCCGGAAACGGCCGCCTTTCAGCCGGTAATTCGCAATGGACCGGGCCTGCTTCGCGCTGAAGCCGAGCCTGACGAGATCCTCGACGCTCACGGTGTTAGGGTCGAATTCGAACGACTCCACCCTGCGTGTGCGCTCCCGGGCTTCAAGAATGCGCGGAGAATGCTCCGCTTCGCGCCTGAACGTGTCGGTACGTACCACGACCGCATCAGGCGGAACATCCCCGCCCGCGCCGCTTCCGGCGCCGGGCCGCGACCGTACATAAGCTTCCTCCGCAAGAGATACGGCTGATTTGGCGGACGGATCCGTCACATGACGAACCACATAGACCGTGTCCGGGCTGTCCCTCGCCGCCTCTATGCCGAGTATCGCCGCCCTGTTGATGAACAGGGCAGCCTGATAGCCTATGACAAGAAATACGAGAGAGACGGCACCCGCCTTGAATACCGAGGAACTCCTATCGCTCCTCTTCTCCGCACTGTCCTTCCTCTCCCTCATCGCAGTTCCGGTATTTGTTCCTGTGGACAGTGTTCCTGACGCGTTCCGCACCGGCCACCGTGACTACTATCTCCCCCTTCGGAGGGCATTCGCGGAAATGTTCCAGAACTTCGGAGAGAGTTCCCCGGACATGTTCTTCGTGGATTTTGGAAATCTCGCGGGAGACGCAGCAGCGGCGCTGTCCCCCAAAGGCCCCGGCAAAGAGCTCAAGCGTCCTGACGAGCCGGGCCGGCGATTCATAGAATATCATAGTCCTCGTTTCGTTGGTTAAGTTTTCCATCTGGGTCCTGCGCCCCTTCTTGTGGGGAAGGAAGCCTTCGAAGCAGAAACGGTCGCAGGGCAGGCCGGAGGAGACGACGGCGGGGATGCAGGCCGTGGCTCCGGGCAGAGTGCGGACCTCTATGCCCTCCTCGGCGCATGTACGCGCAAGAAGAAAGCCCGGGTCGGATATCCCCGGCGTCCCGGCGTCGCTGACAAGAGCCACGTTCTCTCCGGCAAGTATGCGGTCGCGTATCATCTCCGCCGTCCCGTGCTCATTGTACTTGTGGTGCGACAGCAGCCTGCCCTCTATGCCGAAGTGCTTGAGCAGCAAGCCTGTGGTCCGGGTGTCCTCGGCCAGAATAAGGTCGGCCTCCCTGAGCACCCTGACCGCTCTGTAGGTCATGTCCTCAAGATTTCCGACAGGTGTCGGCACGATATGGAGTATTCCCCGCCCTTTCGTATCCATGGCTCTGCAAATATAGGAAAACATTTGTTCCGCTCTCAATTTCTTCTTATCTTTGCGCGCATTTTAAAACCCGGACAGGTTTTGGTGCAATGGGATCCGGCGGCTGCCGGATTGAGTAACACATTTTCAATTATCAGAAATGCAGCATTTTGAACTTAAAGGCCAGTCCCGCAAGGCGGAAGGCAAGGCCGCAATCAAGGCAATCCGCAGACAGGGTCTCGTGCCCTGCAACCTCTACGGCTGCGGCATGGACAATGTCCTCTTCACTGTTGACGCCAAGGAGCTCAAGCTTCTGACCAACACTCCCCAGTCATACATCGTGGATCTCGTGATCGACGGAGGCAAGGCGCAGACCGCAGTTCTGCACGAACTCCAGTGGCATCCCGTGACTGACGAGTGCCTTCACATCGACTTCCTCGCAGTGAACTACGCCAAGCCCGTCTGCATCAACGTTCCTCTTGAAATCACCGGACACGCGATAGGTGTGCAGCAGGGTGGAAAATTCTATCAGAGAGAGCGCAAGATCCGCATCAGCGCACTTCTCAAGAACCTCCCCGACAAGGTTACCGTGGACATCAGCAGCCTCGGACTTGACAAGAGAATCAAGGCCGGAGACATCAAGGTGGACAACGCCACGGTGCTCACCGAGAAGGACACCATCATCTGCGGCGTAAAGGCAACCCGCAATTCAGCGGCCGCTTCAGCACAGTAATCCTGATCAGCCGTGTCCGAGAAAAGTTTTCTCGTGGCCGGCCTCGGCAACATAGGGGCCGAATACGCCTCCACGAGACATAATATCGGTTTTATGATATTGGATGCCTGGGTTCAGGCATCCAATGTCTTGTTTCATACCGACCGTTACGGAGATCTCGCCACGATAAGCGTGAAAGGCAGGGAGTTCCATCTGCTCAAGCCCTCGACCTACATGAACCTGAGCGGCAACGCGGTCAGATACTGGATGCAGAAGCTCGACCTCGCCCCGGACCATGTCATGGTCGTGTGCGACGATCTCAACCTTCCCTTCGGCTCGGTCAGGATGCGCAAGTCTGGAAGCGACGGAGGCCACAACGGGCTGAAGAACATCAGGGAAATGCTCGGAACGCAGGATTTTCCCCGATGCAGGGTCGGCGTCGGCCACGACTTCGCCTACGGAGGGCAGATAGACTTCGTGCTCGGCGAATTCTCCTCGGAACAGAAGGCGCAGATACCCGAACTGGCCTCGAAAGTCATCGAAGGGGTCAGGACCTGGGGGCTCGCAGGCATAGAAAAGGCGATGAACCAGATAAATTCACGCCAGAAAACGACAAAATCTCCGGAAGAGCCTGTGTAGGCGCGATTTATTTTTGCACAAAGGATTTTTTTTCTTATCTTGCGCGGTGCTAGTACGTTATTTCATTACCAATTAATAATTTTTACCATGAAAGATCTTGTAAAGAGAATCGAAGAGAACTATGCACTCTTCAAGGAGAACGCGGACGCGCAGGTAGTAAAGGGAAACAAGGCAGCCGGCGGAAGAGCCCGCAAGGCCGCTCTTGAGCTCATGAAGGACCTCAAGGAATTCCGCAAGGTATCTGTTGCAGAGGCAAAGAAATAATTTCAATTATTTTCAAGTTTTTTGCAACGTTGCTGAAACCTCCTGCATCTATGTTGCAGGTTTAGGTTTTAGTACACGTCCAAGAGTCGGAAGCCGCGAGGTTGCCGGCTCTTTGCTTCTTTAAGACGATGACGAACCTGCTGGCCATATTCCTTGCCGTTTTCAGGATGATAGTGATTCCGGCCCAGTTCCAGGACAGGCAGTTCAGCTGCACTGAAGCGGAGCTGGAGCAGACCGTATTGTCGGCACAGGAGTACTTCAACGACCAGTCCTGGGACGAGCGCGAGTTCGTCTTCGACATCGCCCCCGCAGTGACCCTGTCGAAAGGCTATGCCTACTACGGGTCCAATTATTCCGACAGGCGCGACGCACAGCTCGGAGACGCGGTCAGGGAAGCATGCAGGCTTTCCTCCGGACAGGTGGACTTCTCGCTCTACGACAATGACAACGACGGGAATGTGGACAATGTGTTCGTCCTTTTCGCAGGCCCCAGCGAAGCCGACGGAGCCGATGCCGAGAGCATCTGGCCGCAGTACGGAAGCCTCGGCGACTACGGACTCTCCCTGAGCATGAACGGAAAGACGGTCGACAGCTTCGCCGTTTCCTGCGAACTGGCTTCGGACGACGGACTGAATCCGCAACCGGCAGGGATAGGCATCTTCTGCCACGAACTCGCCCACCATTTCGGCCTTCATGACCTGTACGACACCGACGGCGACGGCAGCGGCGGAATGTCAAAAGGACTCTGGAACACGTCCTTGATGGATTTCGGATGCAAGAATCTCGACGGGCAGTGTCCGCCCAACCTGGGAGCGCCCGACCTCGAGACTCTCGGAGCAGGGACATGCGAGGAGCTTAAGACCGGAGACTACACGCTCGAACCCGTCAACAGGAGCCGCCGCTACCTGAAATACGAAACCGGCACCGAAGGCGAATACTTCCTCTTCGAGTGCAGGGCACCCGAAGGCTGGGACGAGCCTCTCGGCAACGGCGGACTGCTGATCTACCATATCGACAAATCCGAGAATCCGGCAGGGATGTCCGACTACTACGGTCGCGAGCTTACGGCCGCCGAGCGATGGGAATACGGCCAGATAAACTGCCGGCCGGACAGACAGTGCGCCGAAATAGTCAGCGCCGACCCTGAAGCCGCGGAGGCTTCAGACATATTCTTCCCCAACGGCAGCCGCGACAGCTTCGGCTCCGACACCGATCCGGCATTCCGGACCTGGGACGGAGGGACTTCGGGGCTCGCGCTCATCGACATCAGGCGCAACGGCGACGGAAGCGTCTCCTTCAGCGTGGTCAGACCGGTGTCCATAAGCTCGACGACTGTCTTTCAGGACGCCGCCATCGTAAACTGGGACATAGACGAAAGGCTGGCCGAAAACATGGGATTCGAGATAGAATGGACGGACGGGAAGACCGTATGGTCAGACCGCGCGGACTGCGGGACGGACAGCTACACGATAGAAG
>DVLC01000108.1 GCA_018715685.1 Candidatus Cryptobacteroides merdipullorum | reverse complement strand
AACTCCTCCGAACTTTCCGGGAGGACGATTACCAGCTGTTGATTCTTTCTCATAAGTCATACATAGTTTTAATCTACAAATCAAAAGACTTGAGAAAGTACAGCAAAATCTGCTTTACAAACTGCCGGAATGTTTTGTGAACGACCGGATTCAGAGAAAAAATAACGGCAATCTGCGTAAGAAATGCAGATTGCCGCGTACATGCTTGCCGTTATTATTGTACCCCGTACTGATATGAAGTGCCGTTGATGACTACGCCTTCCCACAGGCCGGTGCCGGCTGTATTGAGGAAGGTCGGGGTAAGATTATAGGCACCTTTTCCTATTCGTTGCGGTGTCAGACTAAAACCAGGAGCCATACCGGGTTTCAGTTTGGATAAGAACCCTGCTTCATCCTCCGTAGTGATGGTAATACGCCCGGCCCGATAGGTGTCACCACTCCCTGAAAATAATTCAGATAGCGAGAATCCGATGGCGGCAGCACCATATCCGCCACTTGCCGTCACATCGGAATCGGTGATGGTAATCTTGCCGATACTTCCAGTAGTCGAATTCCAATAATTGCATCCCATGCCGATACCTGCCGCACAGTCCCCTCCGGTAGCGACAATCACTGCGTCTTCTATCGTGATGTCACCACATGCGCCATTGGTGGACGAGCCGATACCTGCACCGCTTACATTGTTATTACCACCTCCTGTGGCATGTACCGTCAGGTTGCGGATGATGATATTTCCGCCCTGCGTTCCGCCTACGGGAGAACCGATGCCTGTCCCGGAACCAATAGAACCGGAAGAGCCTCCGTTTGCGGTCAGCACGTCCGCCGTGCTATTGCCTTCTTCAATAACATGTATCGTAGGCGTTCCGCCTGTGATGCTGATAGCCGGACCATCGCTAACATTGATGCTGGCACCTTTCAGATAGATAGTCGGCTTGCCTCCGGTGATATTGATTTGCTGGTTGAATGTGCCGCTCACCCGGTAATATCCATCATCGCTGATTGTCGTGTTATCCTTGATGTCCGTAATCTTTTCGCCTACGGTAAGGTTTATAGTGTACATCTTGGCGGCGTTCAATACTTCTGGCACATCCGTTAAGTTATCTTTCTCCACCACGGCATGCCCATTCAGGCGGATGAAATTGGCGAGGTCTATCGTGCCCGGCACTACGTTGGCCTCCCAGCACTCGGTGCCGTCGGCGTAGGTGGTGTTCTTCATCTTGAGCCAGCCTTGCGTGCTTACGGCGGTGGGAACACCTTCATTGTTCGTGTAGGTGGTGTAACCGTAGACTTCCACGCTCTGCGCCAGAGAGGTCTGCGTACCGCTGAGTACCACGCGCACTTTGGCAAGCTGGTGCTTGAAACTGAGGGTAATTTCATTGTTGTAGGCGGCATTCGGTGCTTCGGCTTTCAGCACATAGGCAAGAGCATTTGACTGGTCGCTGAGGTTAACCGTCTCATCCGTTGGGTATCGGGCGGTGACAGTGGCGGGGGCGGTGCTTGTCCAGTAGAGCTGTTTGTCAGCGGTCAAGATTGGACCGACATTCAGCGTATAGTCTGCGGTTTCATCGCCCAACTGCACACGTATCTTTTCCGACCCATCCCATTGCCATACGCTGCCCGTACCGTTATCGTTCTCCGCTACACGGGTCTGCGGTTCCTCTGTACTCCACGGTTCCGCACTGCTTTCCACATCGAGGGTGACGCCACTTATCTGCAAGGGATATTCGCCGTAAGGCAGTTCGTTGCCTTGTCCGCCCGGTTCATCCTGCGTACAGGCGGTCGCCGCAAGAAGCAGCACCGCCGCTGCCGGTATAATGTATGTCTGATGTTCATATTCCTTATCGTTTATCGGTTCGTATCTGACTACAGGTCAGCACCCACTTCTCCGAGGTCTATTTCGTTCCACGCCGCAATCGTGGCTTGGCTGACTTCAATGCCTCTATTGCGTACCTTGACGGTATAGGTATAGTTGTTGCCTGCCAGCAGTGCGCCCTCGGGGATGTTGAGTGTGGCTTTATATCTCGCGCCGTAGTATTTCACATACAATGGCAGGGCTGTCACTGTCTGCGGGAAGAGGATGACCGACGAGGTGAGCTGGCTGCCTATCGGCATATCAAGATTGGCTGCCTGTGCACCATCATCTGTCTTGGCTATGCCGGTAGTGGTGTCGAAACTGCCCGTCAGCACCAGTCCGGAGAGCATGTAACTTTCAGGCTGAATAGCAGAGAAGCTTACGCCATCGCCTGCCACGAAGGTGAGGGTAATCTGGCTCATGCAGTGGTGGAAAGAACAGTCCTTGCCGCCTGTATCAGTGTCATCGGTGAAGTTTATCGTAGGATTGTACGTATCGGCAGTGGCACCGGTGGCATAGAGGGAGTCTATCTTCGGCTGGTTCTTCTGTGCCGTGGCACCAGTGGTGGCCTTCAGCGGCCCGTCTTCTTGCAACAGGATTGCAAGGAATAAAATTTATATTTGCAAGCGAGATGGGAGACCGCAGACTCATATCCATTGCCTGCGCACTGGCGTTCGCCATGGTGCTGCTGCATTCCGCGGTTCCGCACAGCCACCACTGCACGGTCAGGGAGAACCATATACACCATCACTACAACTGCGAGCAGCTTGACACCTATCTCCAGAGTTCCGACGACGACATACAGCTTTTCATAGGCGATCTGCTGCCGACCGGGGATTCCGTCATCAAGCGCGACGGCGCTCCGGAATTCCGCCGTTTCGACACCGCCGACCATTTCTCGGCCGAGCCTGCGACAGCCCTGCCGCAGCTCAGCCTGCGCGGGCCTCCGGGGAGATAGGACTCTCCGACGATGCTGATATGGCCGTTTCCCCGGCCGATCACGAAAGAATCCACAGTCAATAATAAAGACCGGCGGCCGACACCCGAGGCCCGAAGCCTGGCGGTATGCTACGAAGGACGGGACATCCCAGCCACCGCTTGCAGAACCGCAACGGGACCGGCGGCCGGACCGCAGACAAACCAGAACCACAAATGAAAAAGAAATACATGATTCTGGCGGTGATGAGCATATTGGCCGTCGCCGCCTGCCAGAATAGAACAGATGAACACGATCACGACCATGAAGCCGAAGCCGCCGCCGAGACGCACGGGCACGAAGGCGCGGCTGCGCACGGCGAAATAGTACTCTCGCCTGAAAGAGCCAGAGAGGCAGGAGTAGTGGTCGAAACTGTCAATCCCGGCAAGTTCAGCGCAGCCATACGCACTTCCGGAATCCTCTCCCCCGCCGGCGACGGAGCCGCGACAATAAGTTCGCGCACGGCCGGCATACTCACATGGAACGGCGGAACCCCTGCGCCCGGACGCAGAGTCTCTGACGGAGAAGTCCTTGCCAGAGTGTCCGCGGGCGGAATGGGAGAAGGCGATGCCGTCACGCGCGCGGCCATAGCCTATGAAGCAGCCAGAACCGAATACGAGCGCGCGAAGGCTCTCCGGGAAGACAAAATCATCTCACAGAGGGAGTTCACGACCATAGAGGCGGACTACAAGACTGCACTCAACGCATACCAGGGCTCCACTGCCGACGGAGCCGGCGACGGTGTCGCGGTGAGCTCCCCTCTCGCCGGATACATAACGGACGTGCTCAAGGCCGAGGGAGACTATGTCAATGCAGGTGAAGCCATCGCCGCCGTCGCCGATGACAACAGGCTGCGGCTCGTCGCCGATCTTCCCGAAAAATACGCGTCGCTGCGCAATTCCATATCGGGAGCGAACTTCCGCATGCACTATGATGACGAGACCATGAGCCTGTCCGGCGACGACGGCCGCCCCGTCTCCGTCGGGCGCTCAGTTTCCGCAGGCTCCGCATACATTCCTGTCACCTTCGAGTTCAGTGGCCGCGGCGGTCTGATGCCGGGCTCGTATGTCGAAGTCTGGCTGCTCACCGAAGAGCGCGACGGAGTGATCTCCGTGCCCGAAACTGCCCTCACCGAGGAGCAGGGGGAATATTTCGTCTATGTACGGCTCGACGAGGAGTGCTACAGGAAAGTTCCCGTGACAGTCGGCGGCCGCAACGGAATCGCATTCGAGATTCTTTCCGGCCTCAAGGGCGGAGAGGACGTGGTGGTGGAAGGAGCATATCAGGTCAGGCTCTCCTCCGCATCGGTGATTCCCGGACATACGCATAACCATTAGGCCATGCTCAACAAGATAATAGAGTTCGCGCTGCACAACAGGCTCTTCATCCTGCTGACAGCAGTGCTGCTGACTTTCGGCGGCATCTATGTCACCGAAACCATGGAGGTGGACGTGTTCCCTGACCTGAACGCCCCCACCGTGGTCATCATGACCGAAGCGCAGGGCATGGCGCCCGAAGAGGTCGAGAAGACAGTGACCTTCCCGATCGAGACCGCAGTCAACGGAGCCACTGACGTGCGCCGCGTGCGTTCGTCGTCGACTACCGGATTCTCCGTGGTCTGGGTGGAGTTCGACTGGGGCACCGACATCTACCGCGACCGGCAGATCGTCTCGGAGAAGCTCGCGACACTCGGCGACCAATTGCCCTCGAATGTCGGAACGCCCACACTCGGCCCGCAGTCGTCCATTCTCGGAGAAGTGCTGATAATAGGGCTGACGGCCGACGGTGGCACCTCCCTCGAAGAGCTTCGCACCATAGCCGACTGGACCGTCAGGCCGCAGCTGCTCGCAGTTGGCGGCGTCGCCCAGGTGGCGGTGCTCGGAGGCGACATCAAGGAATACCAGATACTGCTCGACATGGACCGCATGCGCCGCTACGGAGTCACAACTGACGAGGTGCTGGCGGCCACCGAGGACATGAACCGCAACGCTTCGGGCGGTGTGCTCTATGAATATTCCAACGAGTACATAATACGCGGCATGGCTTCCACGACGGCAGTCGACGAGATCGCGCTCGCGGTGGTCAAGACTGCCGCCGACGGCCGCCCGATAACCCTGCGGGACATCGCCGAAGCGCGCACCGGCCCCCAGGAGCCCCGCACCGGAACAGCATCCATAGAAGGTAAGCCCGGAGTCCTGCTGACCGTTACCAAGCAGCCCAAGGTCTCCACCAACGACCTGACCGACGCTCTCGATGCCAAGATGGCCGAAATCGCGAAGACGCTGCCATCCGACGTGCAGGTCAAGACTGACATCTTCCGCCAGAGCGACTTCATCGACGCTTCGATTGGCAATATCCGGCAGGCGCTGATCGAAGGTGCGCTGTTCGTGATTCTCGTACTCTTCCTGTTCCTGATGAACGTCAGAACCACGCTTATCTCGCTCGTGACCATCCCGCTGTCGCTTCTGATAACCATCATCGTGCTGCGAATCAGCGGAATGAGCATAAATACGATGAGCATAGGCGGTATGGCGATTGCAATCGGCTCGCTGGTGGACGACGCGATCGTGGACGTGGACAACGTGTTCAAGCGTCTGCGCGAGAACCGTCTGAAGCCCGAAGGCCAACGCCGCAAGGTGCTGGATGTAGTGTTCGACGCCTCCAAGGAAGTCCGGATGCCCATACTGAACTCCACCTTCATAATAGTGGTCAGCTTCATCCCCATCTTCTTCCTGTCGGGGATCGAAGGGAGGATGCTGGTTCCTCTGGGAGTCGCTTTCATCGTCTCTCTCTTCGCATCCACTCTAGTAGCGCTGACTCTGACCCCTGTGCTGTGCAGCTTCCTGCTCAAGAATACCGGTGCCACCAGGAGCACGAGCAAGGAGTCGCCGGTGACACGCTGGCTCAAGAAAGTCTACGGCAAGGCCCTTGCAGGCGCGCTTCATCACCGGAAGGCCGTGCTCGGCGCTTCGGCGGCAGCACTGCTGGCAGCGGTCGTGATGGCCTTCGGCTTCGGATCCAGCTTCCTTCCCCCGTTCAACGAGGGCTCGTTCACGATCAACGTGAGCACCCTGCCCGGAGTCTCGCTTGAGGAAAGCGACGCCATAGGGCGCAAGGCCGAGGAACTCATACTCTCGGTTCCAGAGATCAAGACCGTGGCCCGCAAGACAGGACGAGCCGAACTTGACGAGCATGCGCTCGGTGTCAACACCTCCGAGATGGAGGCGCCTTTCGAGTTCGGCGGCCGTTCCAAGAGCGAAATCATAGCGGAACTGCGCGAGAAGCTAGGCACCCTGCCGGGAGTCAATGTCGAGATCGGCCAGCCCATCTCTCACCGCATCGACGCGATGCTCTCGGGCACTCAGGCCGCGATTGCGGTAAAGATATTCGGAGACGATCTGAACACTCTGTTCAACATCGGCAATGACATCAGGACCGCGGTCAGCGATGTCGAAGGCCTCGCCGACCTGAATGTCGAGCAGCAGATCGAGCGTCCCGAACTTGCGATAGTCCCCCGCCGCGAGATGCTCGCGAGATACGGGGTGACCATGTCGGAATTCGTGGAATATGTCGAGGTGTGCCTCGGAGGCCGCGCAGTGTCGCAGGTATATGAAGGCGGCAAGGTGTTCAACCTGACGGTCAAGGCCTCCGGCGACTGGCGGGACAGGATAGAGACGATACACGACATGACCGTCGACACGCCGGCCGGCAAGGTGCCGCTCGACCGGATCGCCGAGATTCGCTCGACCTCTGGCCCCAACACCATCAACCGCGAGAACGCCCAGCGCAAGGTGGTCGTTTCGGCGAATATCACCGGGGGCGACCTTCAGGGGGCTGTTGACGCGATGCAGGCAGCAATCGCCGAAAAGGTCATTCTGCCCGAAGGCTATCATATCGAGTTCGGAGGTCAGTTCGAGAGCGCACGGAGCGCGTCACGCACTTTGGTCATATTGAGCATATTCGCCGTCATCGTGATATTCCTGCTGCTGTACAGCCAGTTCCGCAGCTTCAAGCAGGCCGCGATCGTGCTCATAGACCTGCCGCTCGCCCTCATCGGCGGCGTGCTGATGGTGTTCTTCAGCGACAAGGTGATGTCGATTCCAGTAATCATCGGTTTCATCTCCCTGTTCGGCATCGCCACGAGGAACGGCATGCTGCTGATCGACCGCTACAACGATCTCAGACAGCACGGGCTCGGGGTCGGCCAGGCCGTGATGACGGGTTCGCTCGACAGGCTCAACCCTATTCTGATGACCGCGTTGTCCTCGGCCCTCGCCCTGATCCCCCTCGCCCTCGGCGGCGAGCTTCCGGGAAACGAAATCCAGAGCCCGATGGCCAAGGTCATACTCGGAGGCCTGCTGAGCTCCACGCTGCTCAACGCCTTCGTGATACCCATCGTCTACGATATCTTCAGCGAAAAGGAGGAGAAGAAATGAAAAGAATAGCAATGCTTGCGGCCGCGCTGCTTCTGTGCGCGGCCGCCAAAGCCCAGAATATGGATGAGATCCTGAATCAGATCTCCGAAAACAATCTGACGCTCAAGGCCTTGCAGCAGCAGGTCGAAGCTCGGGGAGACGCGAATCTCGCAGAAGCCTCCATCGAGGGGCTCGAAATAGAGTTCGGCTATCTCTTCGGGGATGACGGACGCCGCAGGCACGATTTCGGAGTCAGCCAGAGCTTCGATTTCGGTGCCGTCACGGGGGCGAGAAGAAGGGCCGCACTCGGGCAGAACGAGCTGCTGGCCATCGAATACAGAGCGAACCGCAGGGATATTCTGACCACTGCACGCAAGCTCGTATGCCAGATCATTCACCGCAACGCCCTGATAGCCGAATATCAGGAACGGGCCCGGAATGCGCGCACGGTCGAACAGGCCTACCGTTCGGGCTACGAGAAAGGCGAATTCTCGGTAATCGACTATCGCAAGGCGGCTGTCAGCCTGGCCGAGGCTGAAGGGAACCTGCGGCTGCTGGAGCTGGAGCGCGACGGGATGCTCGCCGAACTCAGGAACCTTAACGGCGGCAATGAAATCAACGTGACCGCATGCGAGCAGGAGACAGTCCTGCTGCCCGGAAGTTTCGAGCAATGGCTCGAAGAGGCTGCGGAAAAAAGCAGCGCCCTCGATTATCTCCGCGCCTCCACCTCGCTTTCGGAAGAACAGCTCAGGCTCAGCCGCAGCGAGGCTTTCCCGAGCCTTTCGGTCGGCTATAAGTCCGAAGTCGTGCCCGGAGAGGGCTTCAGGGGAGTTTCCGTAGGAGTCAGCATACCGCTGTGGTCAGCCGGGAAGAAGATCTCCAGCGCGAAGAGACAGATAGAGGCTGCCAGGATCGCTGAGCAGGAAGCCCTCGTCAGGTTCCGGACCGATGCGCGGATGCTCTACGACAAGGCTATGAGGCTTGCCGAATCCGCTGCGGCCGTCGCCGATGCGGCTGATTTGCAATCAGCCGCATCAGGGGGTCTGGACGATCTGCGCAAGGCTCTCGACAGCGGACAGCTGTCCCTGCTGGACTACATGAACGAGATCAGCTATTTCTACAGCTCCCGCGAGCTCGCGCTGCAGACCCAGCTCGACTATATGACCGCCGTGGCTGACCTGCTGGCGCTGGAGATGTAGAATCGGATTTTTTATGCTATCTTTATAGTCGATAACCAAATTATCCGCTAATGTACATCCACAAGATTGCCCTGGCGGCGGCCGCGTTTGCGGCTTCCGCCTGCATTCTGCCCGCAAAGGCGCAGAATGCAAATTCACAGAGGACGGATCCGACAGCCGAGGTCCGGGAAGTTCTGGACAGAGTTTTCAACTACATCGACGGCTGCACTCCGGCCGAACTGGTCGACGGCGACGGCAAAGTCCTGCGCAATCCCGACCGCATCGACGAGAACAGCAGCTTCAGGAAAGGAGATTTCGGAATAAACACCTACGAATGGGGTGTGACCTACTCCGGCCTGCTGCTCGCCTCCGAAGTGACCGGCGATGAAAAATACGCCGACTATGTCTACGACAGGCTGAACTTCATTGGCAGCTGCTATCTTCCCGTCAAGGAATACTACGATGCCACCGGATACAACATGCGCCTGAAGCCGCTCACCCAGCCTAAATGGCTCGACGACTGCGGGGCCATGACCGCGGCCATGATCAAGGCGACGCTCGCCGATCCCCAGCGCAGCAAGGACTTCCGCGCGCTGCTGGACAACTGGTTCACCTTCGTGATGTACGAGGAATACCGCATGGGTGACGGAATACTCGCGCGCCACCGCCCCGTCACCAACTCCGTATGGCTGGACGACATGTACATGGGCATCACTCCCATCGCGTTCCGCGGACTGCTCAGCGCAAAGGAGCGCGGCGACCTGACACAGAAGTTCTACAACGAGGCCGTGAACCAGGTGATGCTGTTCAAGAAATATCTCTGGATTCCCGAGAAGCAGCTTTTCCGCCACGGCTGGATAGAAAGCATGGGAGTCCATCCCTCATATCACTGGGCGCGCGCCAACGGCTGGGCGATGCTCACGCTTTGCGACGTGCTTGACGCGCTTCCCGAGAACGTGCAGGGCCGCGACGAGCTTCTTTCTCTGCTGAAGGAGCTCATAGAAGGAGTCGTTCCCTATCAGGCTCCGAACGGACTCTGGCACCAGCTTCTCGACAAGACCGAATCCTATCTCGAGACCAGCGCGAGCGCCATGTATGTCTACTGCATCGCACATGCCGTCAACGAGGGCTGGATTGACCGCACGGCCTATCAGGACATTGCCAAATCCGGATGGAAAGGCGTCGCGAGCCAGGTGAACGGACTCGGACAGGTGGAGAACACCTGCGTGGGCACCGGGCTCGGATGGACCAACACCTTCTATGAGAACCGTCCCGTAAGCGTCTATGCCGCCCACGGCTACGGTCCCGTGATTCTCGCGGCTTCGGAAATCATCAGGCTCTACGAGAACACCCCCGCACGCAGGCCCGCCGCCTTCGCACTGAACGGCGGCACTCCACGCGAGGACGGCAAGCCGATGATTTTCCTCGCCGGCGACTCGACCTGCAAGAACGGCCGCGGAACCGGTGACAACGGCCAATGGGGCTGGGGCAGCTTCTTCAGCGAATATGTAAGTGACGGGGCGACCGTGGAGAACGACGCAGTCGGAGGACTCAGCAGCCGCACTTTCTTCAACAACAGATGGCCCGAGGTGCGCGACCGCATCCGTGAGGGAGACTTCGTGCTGATCCAGTTCGGCCACAACGACCGTGCGCCCCTGAACAGCGGACGCGCCCGCGGAACCCTTGACGGAACATCCGACGAGCCGGAGACGGTCGTCATGGAGAAGAACGGAGCCCCGGAGGATGTCTATTCCTACGGACATTACATCCGGATGATGATACGCCAGACAAAGCTGCGCGGAGGTATCCCCATTGTACTCTCGCCCACCCCGCTCAACAGCTGGAAGGACAACAGGACTCTTTCGAGATATGACGCTAATTTCAACGCCTGGTGCCGTCAGGTGGCGGAAGAGGAAGGAGTCGCATTCATCGATTTCAACGACATCGCCGCCGGCGAGTACGAGAAAATCGGCAGGAAGACGGCTCAGTCCGACTATTTCGCCGACAGCGTCCACACTTTCGAGAAAGGCGCGAGGCTGTACTGCGACATCCTGGCGAGGGAGCTGAAGAATTCGGGACTTCCGATCGCCGAGTATATCCGATAGTGCGGAAATGTGACGGAGGGCCCGTCCAGGGGAGCGGAGAATCTCCCTCGGGCGGGCTCTCCGCCGTCTCCGGACTCGGACGGACGATATTGCCGGAAGCGCCGAATGTGACGGCCGGCCCGGTAATACTGGTAGTCAACGCAGTGAAACTGATAGCCGAGATTTCAAAATTCGTTGTAATTTTGCATCGCTAAAAATCATGGAATCATGCAGCTGATCAAAAATAAGGAATTCGGAGGCGAGCGCCCCCTTTTCGCGTCTCACGACCTCCATCTCGACAATGTGACCATACTCGCCGGCGAATCGGCGATAAAGGAATGCAGCAACATCGTGGCGACGAACTGCCGCTTCGAAGGAAACTACCCCTTCTGGCATGTCCACGGCTTCACGATCGAGAACTGCTACTTCGCTGTCGGCGGCCGCTCGGCGCTCTGGTATTCGGACCATCTGAAAATGAAGGACACCGTGATCGACGCACCGAAGATGTTCCGCGAGATGAACGAAATAGACATCGAGAACGTGGTGATGAACGACGCCGACGAGGTGTTCTGGCGCTGCGAAGGCATCCGGGTGAAGAACCTGAAGCTGCACGACGGCACCTATCCTTTCATGTTCAGCAGGAATATCATCGTGGACGGGCTTGAGAGCGACAGCAAGTATGTGTTCCAGTATGTCAGGAACGCGGAGATACACAATGCGAAAATCTCGACCAAGGATGCGTTCTGGGAGGTCGAGGATGTAACGATCTATGACTCCGTGCTCGACGGTGAGTATCTGGGCTGGCATTCCAGGAACCTGAGGCTCGTGAACTGCCATATTTCCGGCGAGCAGCCGCTGTGCTACGCCCGCGATCTTGTGCTGGAGAACTGCACTTTCGACCCGGCCTGCGACCGTGCGTTCGAGTACTCGACTCTCCGCGCCGACATCCGCGGCTCGATCACCAACATAAAGAATCCGACCTCCGGCCTGATCGTCGCCGACTCCATAGGCTCCGTCACTATCGACGAGAACATCCTCGCGCCTGCGGACTGCGTGATCAGGACAAGGTGACGCAACGAAATTCTTCTCATTGCCTCGTGATCTGTTTCGGAAAAATGTGTGTGCGCCATGTCTCCGAAACACGTTGAGCAGCAATCATTTTCGTTTCTGCTTTGCTCCCAGGTCGGCTTCCGAAAGCTGACTTGGGAGCAATATGTTTTCAAAAAACACCTCTCCAGCTATCTGCAAGGCTGTTTTTGCAAAACCTTCCGCTCACAAGTATTTCAGAATCATACGACCGCATTTGATATATACTTATCAGATCTTCATTGATATCCATATCATGCATTTTGTCGACTAGGCCACATAATTGATAATTCTGACTGTTCATACAAATTTGCCACTGCACAGTCCGGATGTTATCGTATAATAGTTACGGTTTTACATTCCCAGAAACTTACTCATACGCTCGACACA
>DVLC01000107.1 GCA_018715685.1 Candidatus Cryptobacteroides merdipullorum | reverse complement strand
CACCGACAACAAGGAAGTCTACATAGAGAACGCCGGAGGAATAGCGGAAGTCCTGCTCTACCGGGATTCGGTGAGCAATCTCCAGATTTCGGACGTCCGTTACTCGGCACCGTCGAAGTCGTCGGTCTTCGACTTCGACACCTCGACCCTCGATTCCTCCTGGGTCATAACCGACCTGCGCTGACACGGGAAAAGCCGGAGACTCTCACGAGCCTCCGGCCAAACCACATCATTATTCAATAAGAAGCTGCCTTGATTCAAAACAGCTTCTGAATCTCAAGCTATTTCCATTCAGGATTCTGCACGAGCTTGTCCTTGTTGAGCTCCACCTGGGCATAAGGCAGAGGGAATACGAGCTCATACTCGGAAATGCTCGTGTTGTCACCGTACTCATACATGAGGATGGTTTCATGCAGGTCGGGAGCATTCACCCTGCTGTAGAACTCGTTCATGACTTCGAGAAGCTTTCCGGTCCTCTTGAGGTCGAACCACCTGTGTCCTTCCATGCAGAGCTCGAGCTGTCTCTCATCGGCAATGGCCTTGGCCACGGCGTCGGCGTTCAGAGCCACGTCGGTGTCGAGACCGGCCCTCGTACGCACGCGGGCAAGCTGCGCGACAGCGCCTTCATAATTACCTTCCGCCGCAAGGCACTCGGCATATTTGAGCAGCACGTCGGAATAGCGGCTGATGATGGTGTGGCAGCCGCAGTCGGGGCTGTTGCCGGAATTGCCGTCAATAACGTTCTGACGGTCAAAATACTTGAGCGTCATCGGTATGGTGCACTGGTAGTCCGGCGAGCTCACTCCCGTGAATACCACTGAACGCCTCTTGTCATCAGCAGAGAACTTGGCCTCAAGCTCATGAGTCATCATAAGGATGTTGACTCCGTAAATCTGGCTGCCGGTCCCGTCGGGATCCACAGGCTGTCCCTGGATGTTGCCGAGCGAAGCGGGGCCGAGATAATTCCTCATCGAGGGAGTCTGGTTGTGGGCATACTGGATGCTGAAGATCACCTCCTTGTTGTTTGCGTTGTTGGAATCGAAGATAGAGGCGTAGTCATCGAGCAGTCCGAGTTCCGCACCCTCCTTGTCCATCACCTTCTTGAACCATTCCTTGGCTGTGGAATACTCTCCGAGAGTCAGATAGACGTCGCCGAGCATGGCCTGAGCCGCCGTGGCGGTCACGCGGCCCTTGTCCGCTGCGGGCCAGAAATCAGGAAGCATCCCTTCCGCAGCCTCAAGGTCGGCGATGATCTGCTCGTAAACCTTCTCCTCGGTCTCGCGTCCGTATTCGAACACCGTCATATAGTCCTTGATGTCGCTGACCACGAGCGGGACTCCTCCCCACACGCGGACCATCAGATAATAGGTATATCCGCGCAGGAACCTGGCCTGTCCGACGAGTTCGTCATAGCTCTCGTCGTCGGGGAACTTGCTGTTCATGGCCTCCTCCACGAGGGAGCAGCGGTTGATCACCTGATAGCAGGCGTACCACAGGTTGCTGATGATGCTGTTCTGCGAATCCATGTTGGACTCGTGCATGGTGATATGTGCCGAAGAATTGTTCAGTTTGTAATCGTACGCATTATCCGTAGGCAGGTCGCCTATGTATACGATTCCGTCACCGTATGAGCCGCGCATTCCTCCGTAGGCCGCGGTGAGCACGCTCTCCACTTCGGAGATATTGCGCATGTAGTTGTCCGGCGACATGTCATCCGTAGGGAACCTGTCGAAGAAGGCCTCGCTGCAGGATGTCGCACAAAGGGCAATGGCTGCAAACGCCACAATATATTTTTTCATTTTCACGGTATTCTATTTATGGTTTATCTTCTCAGAAAGTAAGGTTCAGACCCAAGGTGAGAGTACGGACGGCAGGATAGTTTCCGCCGTCGGATCCGCCGGACGTGCCGCCCATTCCGCCAGCCTCAACCGAATATCCGGGATACTCGTCGAAAGAGAACAGGTTCTGGCCGCTGAAATTGACTCTGAGCCCCTGGAGACCGATCTTCTTGCAGATATGGGAAGGAATGGTATATCCGAGGGTCACGTTGCGTATCTTGAGATAGTCGGACTTGAAGAGGTAGCGGGTCTGGCTCAGCAAGGCGAGGGTCACATTTCCTCCTGCGCGCTGGGCGATTCCGTCGCCGGGCTGTTCGGGACTGCGCCAGCGGTCGCGGGCATAGATTGCAAAGGAATTCTCCATGTGGCGGTTAAGACCGGCTCCGTAGCCGAAGCCCCAGTAGATCAGTCCTCCGTACTGGCCGTCGAGCGTTATCGAAAGATCCCAGTTCTTGTAGCGGAAGGTGTTGACCCAGCCGGCGTTGAACTTCGGCATGTTGTTGCCGATATACACCATGTCGTCGAGATCCACGACTCCGTCGTCGTTGGTGTCCTTGAACTTCAGGTCGCCGGGAGTGCCTATTCCGTTGTACTTCGGAGAATTGGCGACATCCTCCTCGTCGATGAACACTCCGTCGTTGACATAGAGATACATGTCACCGAGAGGACGGCCCACATAGTTGCGGATCATTCCGTTGACCGAGCCGTAGTAGTCGTTGCCGGTCGCGAGGGAGAGCAGCTTGTTGCGGTTGAAGGCTATGTTGAAGGTGGACATCCATCCGAAGTCCTCGTTGTCGATGACAGGTGAGGATATCTGGATTTCAAGACCGCGGTTGCGGATGGTTCCGGCGTTCATGGTCACGGATCCGCTCTTTCCGTTGAGATTGGGGATGTTCGCGGAGAGCACCACGTCGCTGACGCGGTTGTACCAGTCGACCGCGATGGAAAGCTTGTTGAACAGGCCTATGTCGACTCCGACATCGACCTGACGGTTGGTCTCCCATCCCAGGGCGCGGTTGGAATAGCCTCCGGGATAATAACCCGTCACTGCGGCCACGTTCGATCCCTGTCCGAAAATATAGTTGACAGTGTCCATCGTGGAGGTCCAGACATAGTTGTTGCCGATGTTGTCGTTACCGGTGACACCGTAGCTCGCCCTGAGCTTGGCCACGTTGAGCCACTCGACATGCTTCATGAAATTCTCTTCGGCGAGATTCCAGGCTCCTGACACCGACCAGAACAGACCGGCGCGGTTGTCGGGACCGAACTTCGACGAACGGTCGCGGCGAATCGACGCCGAAGCGATGTACTTGCCCGCATAGTCATAGTTCAGACGCGCGAACAGGGCGTCGAACGCATATTCGGTGAAGCTCGAAGAACCGGTCCAGATATAGGCTCCGTTGACATTCCTGATGCTGTCGTTGCCGTAGGCGATGGGATAGCTCGCGTCGGTGCGGTCATCCTGCTGCACAGAGTAGCCGCTGTTGTAGGCCACGTCGTAACCCAGCAGGGCTACTATGGCGTGCTTCCCGAACTCCCGGCTGTAAGTCGCGGTCGAAGACCAGTACCAGTTGTAGTTGAAGCCGGCCTGACGGTAGGCGTCGATGGCCGCCAGGTTAGGGGTGGACTTGTTGCCGAGACGTGAAGATCCGGGGCTGGCGGATGAGCGGTAGTACTCGTGTCTCTGGCTCGTGGTCGTGAAGTTGAACTCGGTGTTCAGCACGAGACCCTCGATAGGAGTCACGCGCAGGAATGCGCGGGAGAGGGTCTTGAATATCTCGTAGTCATTGTTGATCTCAAGCAGTTTGCTCAAGGGGTTGGTGAGCTCGGAGTTGAAGTCGGTTCCCGAGGTATGCTGCTGGATCTGGAAATAGTCGCCGTTGTCGACATAGGGTCCGTAGATCGGAGGATAGGTCACAGCCTCCGTGATGGTTCCTGCAGTGACTGATGTGTTTCCTCCCGAGGTGGTCTGGACTCTCTGCTTGGTGTATGTGGGGGCCACGCTCATGCCTATGGTAATATAGTCGTTGACATCGATCTCGAGGTCACTCTTGGCTCCTATCCTGCGATGGAAAGAGTTCTGCACGATACCGTCCTGTGACTGGTACTGCCCGGAAACCGAGTAGCGCACTCTGTCGTTCGAGCCTCTGACGGCCACGTTGTAGCGCTGATAGGGCGCAGTGCGGAAATACACGTCCCTCTGCCAGTCGGTCACGTTCCACTGGCTGGGATCGTCAAGAATCGCAAGCTCGGGCATTCCGGCAGCGGCGCGGGCATCCTTGACCATCAGCGCGAACTCCTCGGCGTTGAGCACGTCGATGTAGCGCTGGGGCTGCTGGAAACCGCCCTGGATGTTCACTGAAATAGTGGGCCTGCCTCTCTGGCTCTTCTTGGTGGTCACGAGGATGACGCCGTTACCCGCCCTGGATCCGTAGATCGCGGCCGAAGCGGCGTCCTTGAGCACGCTGATGCTCTCGATATCCTCAGCAGCGAGGTTGGAAAAGAGCGAGGCGTCGTTCGTAGGGAAGCCGTCAATCACGAACAGAGGGTCGCTCGATGCGGTGAGCGAACCCGAACCGCGGATACGCATGGATACGTCGGCTCCGGGCTGTCCGCTGCTCTGCACGATGTAGAGACCGGGGAGCTGGCCGTAGAGACCTTCTCCGAGGGTGCCGACAGGCATCTTCTCGAGGTTGTCGCTCTTCATCGACGATACCGCCGTGGTGACCGAACGCTTCGGCAGATTGCCGTAGCCGATGGCCACCGCCTCTTCGAGCAGGGTGCTGTCGTCGGCCAGCGTGATGTTGTAGACGGTCTGGCCTGCAGTGACGCTTATCCTTTGCGTCTCGTATCCCATGCAGGACACGACGAGAGTTGCGCCCGAGGGCACATCCATCGTAAAGGTACCGTCAATTGTGGTGATTACTCCGTTGGTCGTTCCGTCGACTACGACGCCGGCGCCTATCACAGGCAGCCCCGAGGCATCTACGACCGTACCGGAAATGTGTTCATTCTGTGCGCGTAAGGGGGGGGTGGCGCACACGAGAAGACACATGAGAACCATGCACTTCCCGATGATGTGACTCATCAAATGACTTTTCATCTGTTAAAAATTAGCGGTTAATAATTTTGAAAAACAATGAGGACAAAGTTAATGCATCTGAATTTAAAAACAAAGTAAAACTATATAAAGAATGTAACAGGACCACATCATTATTAATATAATTTAGAAATTAAATGCGGATATTTCATAAAAAAATACATATATTACAACGGATTATCAAAGATTCAGCCTTATGAAAAAAATCGTTGTCCTGATTGCAGCCAGTCTCATGCTGCTGGCTTCCGCTTCAGTATGCATCTATTGCGGAGTCTCGTCCCGCAACACTTCTTCCGAGTATGCGACATTGTTCATGGCCCAGCTTGAGAGTCTCGCCAGTGGAGAAAGTGACTACTACTGTTCATCCGGAGGACCGGGATCAACGGAATGTGAAGTCTCAGTTTCAGCCGGAGGCTACGGCTCCGGTTGCCATGTGACATGCGACAGCGGATACTACGCCTGCTGCAACGCTATGGAAAACAAATGTCAATGCCGGTCAAACTGATATAGGATATATGAATATGATACACTCGAAAAAACTGGTGACTGCCATTCTGACGGTCACCGTTGTCTCCTGTGTGCAAAATGATCGCCCGACCATCGAGACCATAGAACTGCAGAATATTGTTCCCGAAGAGGTCATGCTTTCAGATCTCACTTCAGGAATGGAGACTGTACGGCTGGAGACAAGGGATGACTGTCTCATCGGACAAGCAGGCATCATAAGAATTGACAGTACGCATATATACATCTCCGATGCCGTTACCAGAAGCATTCTGATCTTCAACAGACACGACGGGAAATTCACCGGCAAGCTGAACAAATCGGGAAGAGGGCCAGGCGAATATCTTGAAATCACGGACTTTTGCATTGATCCATCAGCCCATACCATCGAGGTTCTGGACCGGGGAGGAAGACAGTTATTGATTTACGACATGTCGGATCTCTCTTTCATAAAAGCAGTCAGCCTGCCAATATCGGCTTCAGAACTCATAAAAAAGGACGGAATGTACTATTTAGGCACACACGGGGTCGGCAATTACATAGACGGGGAGCGCACCAACAGCGGAGTGATTACTTATAAGCCCGAAACCCGGGAATTCAAAGCATTGTTCGACTATGTCCGACCGGAAAGTGAAAACCGCGTATTCTGGATAAAAGGGCTGACTGAAAGCCCTGACGGACAGATTTATTTTTCCCAAATCTGGGACAACACCCTCTACCGCATCGAAGAAAATGCAACCATTCCCGTGCTGAAAGTCGACGGAGGGCGCAAGGAGGTTCCTGACCGCATAAAGGACGGGAGTTACGAGCAACAGGAAGCCTTCCTGAACACAAGCACCCACGGATATATGTTCTACCGTCTCGCCTACAAGAACGGAGACAAAACTGCAATATCATTCACCGACGGGTCCAACCCATACAAATATTTCCATTACATTCAGGCAGGCGACAAGGAAAAACTGGTCAAGGACATAATCATAGACTATATTGACGGAAGACCGCGAATGAATCTCATGAATATGGTCATACAGAAAGATGACATCATCGTTCTCTGGACGCCATATACGAAACATGACGAGAAGACAGAAGCGTTCCTGAACTCGCTCGGCATGTCCTCCGAAGACAACCCGGCGATATCCATTTTCAAAATCAAACCATAAAAAATGAAGCGAAATCCAATAATGTTGATTATCTGGCAGTTGCGTT
>DVLC01000106.1 GCA_018715685.1 Candidatus Cryptobacteroides merdipullorum | reverse complement strand
ATGCTCCACGAAATGATTCAGACAGGCATAAAAGGGCATCAGGAGACGGTCGTCACTGAAGAAATGCTGGCCTCCAACGTCGGAAGCGGACTGGTGAAAGTCTACGCCACCGCAATGATGATAGCCCTGATCGAAAAAGCCGCAGTATATTCAGTCGAACCATATCTCGAACCTGGACAGGGCACAGTAGGAACTCTTGTGAACGTCACCCACTGTTCAGCAACCCCTCTCGGAATGAAGGTGCACGCCGACACCGAGCTCGTGGAAGTCGACCGCAGAAGACTGGTGTTCAAGGTAGCCGCCTACGACGAACGCGGTCTCATAGGCGAAGGGATGCACGAAAGATTCATAATCGACAACGCCAGGTTCCAGGCCAAGGCGGATTCAAAATAGGGATTTCAAGCATGATCAAGGACATCTACCTGGCGGCAGGCTGCTTCTGGGGTGCCGAAAAGTACCTCAAACAGATACATGGTGTGGTATCCACCGAAGTCGGCTACGCCAACGGCAACATATTCCACCCCACCTACCGCGAAGTCAGCACGGATGTCACGGGTTATGCGGAAACCGTCCATGTCAGGTACGATTCCGAGCAGATCGGTCTTGAGCGCATACTTCAGATCTATTTCAGGGCCATCGACCCTGTCAGCGTCAACCGCCAGGGCAACGACAGCGGCACCCGCTACCGCACCGGTATCTGGTACACCGACAGCCGCGACCTTCCGGCCATACAGAGCATCTACGACAGGGTAAGAGGCGAGCTCAAGCAGCCTCTCGCCGTGGAGGTCAGGCCTCTGAAGAATTTCTACCGCGCCGAAGAGGAGCACCAGAACTATCTCGAAAAGCACCCCGGCGCCTACTGTCACATCCCCGACTCCCTGATGGAGTTCGCGCGCACCGCCTCCGAAGCCTCAACGGACTGACCCATGGAGGGCCGTTTCGTCCGTGTTCTCGTCCCTCTGCGGCTGGACTGGATTCCCGTCTACCGTTCGGAATTTCCGCTCCGGCGCGGCCAGTCGGTGAGAGTCATTTTCGCCGGACGCGAATATACGGGCGTCGTGTGGGAGAGCGATGCCGCCCCTGACATATCCGAAGACAGAATACTGCCGGTAACGGCGGAGATTCCGGAACTCCCGGACTTGTCGGAGACAGAAATGAAATTCTGGGAATTCCTTTCGGAATATTATCTCTGCTCCCCATGCGAAGTCTACCGGGCGGCACTGCCGGCAATAAAATCCGGACAGACGGAAATCCGCCGGCATAAGAAGCTGGAAGCACGGATGAAAGCAAAACGGGAAACCGAGCTGCTTCGTCTACGCGACAGGCTCACGTCCGCTGTCGAAAGAATAGGACAGCGCCTCAAGGCGGTCGATGCAAAACTGGCCGCAGCTCACCGCTCGGAAACCGTAATGAACAGACTCGAAGAGCAGAAAGGCAGCCTTGAGCGGCAGCTTGCCGAGAAACGGAGAGAACTGTCCGGCCTTCCGCCGGCGGCAGACGCAGTTGCCGAGAAGAAACCCGACAGCATAAACCGGGAATGCACCCCGCGGCGCCGGGCTCTCAAGCCGCAGGTGATCGCAGGAACAGGACGCGGCCCCCATTATCTGGAGGCTGTCCTCAAAGCCCTTGACTGCGGAGGGCAGGTGTTGATACTAACTCCGGAGTCGGCATTCTGCGATCGTCTGGAAGCCTTTCTCAAGCCTAAGCTCGGCGACCGTCTGCTCACTGTCGGAACGGCGTCGGCCCGCGGCAGGACCGCCGTCGCGCTCCAAGGCGGCGAAAATATTGCCGTAGTCAGCACCAAGACCGGCATATTCCTGCCGTTCAGCCGCCTCGCGCTCGTAATCATCGACAATGAGCAGGACAGCCTCTACAAGCAGAACGACAGCGCCCCGAGATACAACGGACGCGACGCCGCCATAAAGCTGGCGGAGCTGCACTCCGCCGATGTGATTCTCGGCAGCCCCTGCCCGTCCTTGGAAACCATCCGCAACTGCATCACAGGCAAATTCGACATTATCCGGATCGGAGGCTCCTCAGCCATCCCCGTCATAGTCGACGTCGGCGAGGAGAAGAAGAAAAACGGAATGTCGGGATATTTTTCCCGGCGGCTGGTGGCGGCCGTCATGAAATGCGGCGGGCCGGTCATGCTGATACGCGGCTGGGAGAAGCCTGACGAGCTGAGAGAGCAGACCGCTCTGCTGTTCCCGGGAAGGGACATCAGAATCGCGACCCTCACGGAACTCAAGCGCCAGGGCTGCGGGGACCCGGCGATGATAGCCGTGCTTCAGGCCGACGCACTCGTCTCCAAAGACGACTTCCGCAGCGATGAAAGAGCGCTCCAGCTCGTGGCGACACTGTGCGGCATGGCTCCGGAAGTCTGGATACAGACCTGCGTCCGCGAACGCTTCGACGGAAGCAAGACGGCCGAATCCCTCCTTGCCGAGCGCAGGGAATTCGGCTATCCTCCATACAGCAGACTCGTGGACATACGCCGCGAAGGCAGCGGAGAAACAGTGGAAAGGCACTTCCTCAGGCGCGGTCCCGACCTCGCCGCGCAGAAACGGGAGCTGCTCTCCACAATGCCCGAAGGCTGCTACCCCGACGTGGATCCGGCCTGATCCGATTAAAATACACTATTAAAATGCACACGCCCGCAGGCAAATACCAAAGGAACACCCGCCGCAGCGGACTTCGAAATCCGGCGCGGCGGGTGCTCCTGTAGTTCGGAAGTTCTACGGCAGCGGCGTCAGCCCCTCCCAGCGCACATTCCATGTGCCGTCCTTGGGGAAGCCGGGGTTCTCGACCTCGCAGCCGTCCCAACCGGCGCACATCATGCCCACCGCGAGCAGCAGGCCTCCGTTTCCGGGAAGATACATCCTCAGGGTCTCCGAACGGTAGTTGTTGCCGCTCGGCAGCAGCAGTTCGCTGCGATTGTCCATGGTGATGGCGCGCAGAGCCACGTCGGTGCGCAGCAGTCTCGTGGCGTTCATAGCCAGCGAAGGATAATTCCAGCTCCAGCTTCCGCCCTTCCATCCGTAGTTCTCTGCCGCGCGGTCGAGCGTGCGCTGCATGCCCTCCTCATCGAACAGGCGGCATGCGGGGAGCATTCCGAACGCGAGCAGATTCTCGCTGGAGGTGGCCCTGACATAGAAGGGGTCATGCCCTTCCTGCGGCTGGGCAGGCGCGGGAACGGCCTTGGGACGCTGTCCGTTGACATAACCTCCGGCGGGAGCCGACGCCGGCATGACTTCGGCCGGCTTCATGTTCACGAAATCGGGGATTCCGGGCCCTTTCTCCGCAGGAAGATAGATTCCGTCGGGACTCTTGGCCAGAGGAGAGAGCTTCGCGCATATCTCATCCCACTCCGGCACTCGCTCCTCGCCCATCCTCTCTCGCCACTGCTGGGCGACGCTGAGGCCGAAATGCCAGTACGACAGCTCGAACGAGGGATTCAGCGTGTGCATCTCGTCGTAGGACTCGTTGGCGGCGCAGGCGCCCTCGATCACATAGCGGTCGTTCGCCTCCTCGTAGTTGACGAAATCGGCCATGAACTCGGCTGTCTGCTGTACCATGTCGTAGTATTTCTCGAGCACGGCCCTGTCCTCATGGCGAGCACGCCAGATCAGCTCGGCCATGTAGATGGGATGAGGCTGCTGCCAGATTATGAACGAACCGACATCCGACGGAGCCTCCTTTCCGGAAGGGTCGGTCATCTTCATCCATCTCACTCCTCTGAAATTCTGGCGTTCGGCAATCTCCTTCGCAACGGGCATCGCGGTGAAATACCAGTCGAGCTGCTTCTCAAGAAGCTCGGGCTTGTTCCATGTAGCGTAGTGGAAGCTGTGCCACATCACCATCTCGAGATGGAACTTGCCGTACCACGAATTGTAGGTCAGGCCTGTCTCGGCAGGCGGAAAGTTCTGGGCTTCCTGACACCTGATCAGATACTGCGAGAGCACCACCCTGCGTTCGAGCAACGGGGCGCGCTCATCGGTGCACTCCGAGAAGTCAATGACTCCGGTAGTGTTCCAGTAGCCGTTCCAGAGTTCGGAAGCAGAAGCCTTCGCAGCGGCGAAATCCATGTCCGCAAGCGCATCCTCCTCGGGAGCGAAAGCCACGGAGAACTCGAATTCGCCGCCCTCGGGAACCAGATTGAAGACATTCCTGCCGTTCTGCTCGAAAGACGCGTCTCCGGTCCACTTCACGGCCACATAATAGACAGTGTCGTCGACGATGCGCTTCAGCATCGCTCCGCTTCCTGTCTGACTCACCACCTCCGTGCTATGGAGCCAGTTCCTGTCCCATGCGGAAGCGTCGTCGGTATGGACTCCGGTGGGATACGGGAATCTCAGCACAAGAGGCAGAGGAGAAGCGGCCTTCACATTGGCGGCCACCACGTCATCCGCGGCACACACTGTCTCCACCGAAACCGGCATGCCGTTCCATTTGAAGTTCGACACCAACACGCCGTCCCACATGTCGAGAGTCTGGTCCACCTCGGAGATTTCCTCGGGTTTCATGCCCTCGAATCCGAAATTGCCCAGATGCAGACGGTGCGGGTTGGCGCGCACCCATTCAGCGGCGGCCTTTCCGCGCTCCGACATCCCGAAGCCGTTCTGGACGGCATACAGACCATGCGGATGACCCGGCAGAGGATGATCCTCCAGGGTCTCGGCCTCGGTATAGCCTTCGACATTAGGGAAGGAATGCCAGCCCCACTCGCTGTAGGTTCCGAGCGAAAGCCCCTTCGAATAGAACTCGGGGAAAGTCTGAAGTCCGGTGGCGTCGAGCGTCACGGCGAACTCTCCGTTGCCGAGATTCAGCGAATGCAGGGGGTTGACCTCTGTGACATGCGGGTTGTTCCTCGTGACGAGGGCATGTCTGTCAATTTCACCCTGCCCGCCGCAGGCCGCGGCGAGCAGAGAAACTGACATGATGAAGATAATCGGTTTGTTCATATATCAGCGGTTAATGATTTCGGCCGTATCAATAGCCAGGAACCTGCTGGCCTTCGAGTCCGAGGTTCACGTCCATGACGGTCTGGGCCAGAGGCAGGATCTCCGAATGATTCTTCTGAAGGCCGCTGAAGAGATTGACATAGCGGACGTTGTCCGTCGCGTATCCGTCGCTTCCCCCATAGACCCTGCGTCCGTCGGGATCCACCGTGTAGACTCCGTAAGCCATGATCTCGTTGTTGTCGGCATGAGAACAGGGCGACACGGAATCCTGCATGTCCACCACCACCTTGCCCTCGGCTTCATAGGCCTCTATCTCGGCGGTAGTCAGGTTCAGTCCGTCCGTCAAATCCGCCGGGGTGAGAGCCTCATAGGGGATATTGTTCTCCGGATCCTGGAACTGGGCCTGCCGAGGTACAAATATACGATATCTCTCGACATTTTCATACCTGCCCTCTCTTGCCGCGAGCTTCAGGAGCTCGGCCTTGTTCTCGGTCAGGGTCTCGTAGAGTATGCCCCAGCGGCAGAGTTCGGTGCGCCGCCATGACTCTCCGGCGAACTCCAGCTTGTTCTCCTCTATCAGGGCCTCAAGGAAGCCGTCGTGGTCGGCAGGTATCTCCCCGATCTTCGACTCGTCACCTCCGAACGCGCGCAGGCGCACCTGCCTGAGTGCGTCAATCGCCTCGGGGGTCGGCGCCCCGTTGTACTCGTTGGCGGCCTCCGCGTACATCAGCAGTATGTGGGCGTAACGCATCATGGGGAAATTGACGTCGCGGGCGGCAGTGCCGGAGCCTATGGTGGACTTCCAGTTGGGACGGAACTTGCCTATATAGAAGCAGCCGTAGGGCATCTCGTACATCATGCTCTCGGCGTCTATCGCATACTGGCCTATGGTCACGTCGCGGCGCAGGTCGTCGGGACTGTAGTCGAAATAGAGTATGGGGTTGATTCTCATCTGCGGGAAGGCCTTGCCCATCATCGAGCTGGAGTGGCAGGAAAGGGCGTTGGTATAGCCGTGGTTGCTCTTGACATTCGTTCCCTGGAAACCCTGTTCGAACATGGACTCCTGATTGTAGGCGCCGTTCAGCAGATCCCTGAAAATCCGGTCGAATTCGGGGCTCAGCGAGAACGAGGGCCTGTCCATGACCTCCTTGCACGCGTCCATGGCTATCTTGTTGAGTTCCTTGACCCTCGCGGCATCGTCGCGCTTCGCTATTCTCATCGAAGCGACGTCGTAGGTCTCAAGATCCCAGCGCAGGGAGTATCCCGCCGCATAGAGGGCTATACGGGCGAGCAGGCCGTATGCGGACTCCTTGCAGTAGCGCTCCGGTGTGAATCCGGCAATCTCGCTCTTCCAGGGGATGAGCCCGACCGCGGTCTGCATGTCGGCGATGATGCCGTCGTAGATCACGTCACGGCTCTCACGCGAAGAATAGAAGGTCTCCTGCTCGGAAACCGGCTCCGTGATGTAGGGCACGTCACCCCAGTAGCGCAACAGGTTCAGATACGCGGCGGCGCGTATGGCGTAGCTCTCGCCGAGCATCTTCTTCACATTGTCGGTCTGCTCCATCTTCTGCAGGTTCATTATGCACACATTGGCATATTCGATGGCGGTGTAGAAGGCGGAGAAGCAGCCGCCGGTTCTGGCGGCGGAGAGTATGTAGTTGCCGAGCTGGTACTTGGAGTTCGTCACGCTCTCGGTGGAGTAGACCTCGTCGGTGCCCATTCCGAGCTGGTACCAGAGTTCGTCGCTCCAGCAGGCGCGGTAGGCTCCGAGCACGGCCATCTCGGCGCGCGACTCTGTCTGGAACACCGTGTCGCTGTCGAACTTGGTGGCTGACGGGATTTCAAGGAAGTTGTTGCAGGAAACGACCGCAAAAGCCAGTGCGATTATACCGAAAATATATTTTTTCATTGTTTCTCGTATTTTAGAAATTCAGATTGAGACCCACCACCACACCTCTGGTCTTGGGGAATGAAGAGCTGTCCATACCCTGGGTCATCACATTGCTGCTGGTGGATACTTCGGGGTCATATCCGCTGTAGTTCGTGAACACCCATGCGTTGTTGAGCGTCACATAGAACCTCAGGTTCTCGATCTTCGCCTTGCGGGTGATCTTGTTGGGCAGGGTATAGCCGAGGGTTATCGTGCTCAGGCGCAGATACGAGGCATCCTCCACGAAGAGGTCCATGGGGCATGAAACCGAGTAGTTGTTGTAGGAGTTCAGGCTCCAGAGCATGTCCTTGCTGTGCTGGTTCGGATTGAGCTCGGCGAGCCTCTGGAGGTTGGTGGTCTCCTTTCCGGTCTCGGGGTCGATCAGGGTGAACCTGTTCCCCATCTCGGCGAACGCGTTCATGTTGCCGAGGTAGGGTCCGTAGTAGCGCACCTTGTTGAGGTTCCAGACCTTGTTGCCGAAGCTGAAGTTCATGAAAATGTAGAGGTCGAAGCCCTTCCATGAGAACGAGTTGGCCAGACCGCCGCTGAATATCGGGTTCGCGTTGCCTATCACGGCCTTGTCGTCGTCGGACGAGAGCATGTAGACGGGGTTGCCGTCGGTGTCCTTCTTGTCGGTCTGGGGCACGAACTTCATGTCGCCGGGCTTGACCTGGTCGCGTGAGCGGTTGGAGTCGTAAGGAACGCCGGGCCTCAGGGTGTAGGAACCGTCAGGATTCTGGATGAAGTCGTCGGTCGTATAGACGCCGTCATAGACATAGCCGAAGAACTGCCCTATGGGCTGTCCGACCTTCACGAGGAAGGTGGCCGACCAGTTCTCGTAGCTGTCCTTCGAGGTCTCGTACATATAGTCCTTGCCTTCGCGTCCATAGAGAGACAGCACCTTTGACCGGTTGAACGAAATGTTGAAGTCGGTGGTCCAGCGGAAGTCTCCGCGGTCGATATTGATGGAGTTCAGCACTATCTCGAAACCGCGGTTCCTGATGGAGCCGAGGTTCTGGTACTGGTTCGAATATCCAGTGGTATTGGGAATCTCGTTGAGGATTATGAGGTCGTCGGACTGGTTGTTGTACCAGTCGACGCTCATGTTGACCCTGTCCTTCGCGAAGCCGAGGTCGAGTCCGACATTGAGCGACTTCGTGGTCTCCCACTTGAGTTCGGGGTTGCCGAGCGTGCTTCCGGGAACCAGCGTGGAGACATCGGCGCCGCCAACTGCATAGTGTCCTCCGCCGTATGCGGTGGTGTAGATATAGTCATCGACGTTGCAGTTGCCCGAGGTACCGTAGCCGACGCGCAGCTTCATCCTGTTGACCACGTTGCCGAAGCCGCTGTCACGGTAGAATTCCTCCTGTGAGATACGCCATGCCGCAGAAGCCGACGGGAAGAAGCCCCACTTGTGGCCCATCGCGAACTTGGACGAACCGTCGGCGCGGGCCGATACGGTCAGCAGGTACCGATCGTCATAGCTGTACATCACGCGGCCGAAGAACGACACGATGGCGTTCTCGCTGAGGCCGGAAGAGCGGCTGTAGGACTGGCCCATGCCTATGTTGTCGAGCCCGAAGTTGTTCTCGGGGAAGCCGTAGTAGACATTGTTCTCGTTCTGCGAGTGGTTGAAGAGAGTCTCCTGGCCGACGAGGGCGTTGATGCTGTGCCTGCCGATCTGCTTGCTGTAATTCAGCGTGTTGGTCAGCTGCCAGGAGTATTTCTCGGTGTTGTACCTGTGGCCGTAGGGATAGACTCCTCCGGTCTGGGTGTCGGTCTTGTAGGATTCGGCCGAACTCGTGGTTCCGTCGTTCCAGTAGTCCTCTCTGATCGAATACCAGGTGTAGCTTCCCGCTGTCCTCCAGGTGAAGTCCTTGAGGAAGTCGAACTCTATGCCGGCGTTCACCTGGAACTGCCTGTTGTACCTGTTGTTGTCGACCGCGTTGTTCTCAAGTATGGGGTTGTCGAGGTCATACTGGCCTTCGATTTTCTTGAATTCGTCGGTGAGATCCTGGTGGATCAGCTCGTCGTTGCTGAAGCGCACTCCTCCGGTGGGAGGCTGGAGCAGGGTCTTTCTCAAGGCGGAGCTCATTCTTCCGCCGCCTTCGGTCGTCGCACTGTTGAAGGCCGTGCTGAAATCCAGCCTCACGCCCTTCCAGAGTTCATGGTTGATCTTGGCCCTGACGGAGTTGCGCGTGTAGCCGTGCTTGGCCATGATACCGTCCTGGTCATTGTAGTTGTAGCTCAGCAGGAATCTGGTCTGGTCATTGCCTCCGGTGACGCTGACATTGTGCGACTGGGTGAACGCCGTGTCTCCGAACACGAGATCCTGCCAGTCTATGGCCTCCCTGCCCGCATATTCGTCGTGTATGCGGGAATATGCGCCGGTGTAGAAATCGGGGTCCGAGAGCGAGCCGCCGAACATGTTGGCCCATTCGGCGATCTTGCCGCTCGAATTGAGCATCGCGAACTCATACTGGTACTTCACATAGTCCTCGACTCCGAGCATGGCCAGCTTCTTGCTCAGGCGCTCGAACTGGCCGTAGACATTGTAGGTCACCGAGGTCTTGCCGGACTTGCCGGACTTGGTGGTGATCAGAATCACTCCGTTGGAGCCCTGCGCACCGTAGATCGCGGTCGCGGACGCATCCTTGAGCACGTCGATGCTCTCGATGTCATTGACATCCACCATGCGCAGCGCGTCCTCCATCGCGAAGCCGTCGACTATATAGAGAGGAGAAGTCGACTGGGTGATGGAGTTGCCGCCACGGATGTTCACATTGATCTCCGAACCCGGCGCACCGCTCTGGGTCACGATGCTGACTCCGGCCGCCTTGCCCGTAAGAGCCTGGGCGGCGGTGGTGACGGGAATCTGGGCGAGCTCGTTTCCGGAAACGGATACCGACGAACCCGTCAGATCCTTTCTCTTGACCTTGGCATAGCCGATGGACACGGCCTCCTCAAGATACATGGAGGACTCATGAAGGACGACATCGATGACATTCCGTCCGGAGACGTTCTCTATGACATCCTCATAGCCGAGCAGCGAATATGTCAGTGTCCTGACATCCGCAGGGATCGAAATGGAATACTGACCGTTCTCATCGGTCATTTCTCCGATGGAAGAGCCGCCGGTCTGAGCCATGACGACCGCTCCGTAGACAGGATCGCCGCCGGCGTCCGTCACCTTACCGGTGATTGTTCTGTCCTGAGCCCAGGACATCCACCCCCCCCCCGAGCAGCAGGAGCGCTGTCAGCGGCAGGGTCCGCAGAAAAGCAGAAATAGATTTCATTGATTAACTGTTAAAGGTATTAGTTTGTGTTGTGGGTCAAATATACGCAGAAGCCGGGAGCAATGCAAGCTTGCTTGCAATTGCCGAGACGCGACAGTATATATGACGCGTCTGACGCAAGCAACCGTCCCCGCCCCGTTCACGGTTCGCGAAAAACACTTGTCACAGCGGCATACCTCTGACATGCGCGGAAGGCCTCCAGCTGCAACCAATTCGGGATTCCGCAAAACACCGGTCACAGCGGCTGGCATCCGACTTATGTGCATGGCCACCGACTGCAACCAGTCTCCCTGATTCCGAGTGACCGGTCGCAGTGCCATATCATGGAGCCCTATCGGAAACCGGTGACTGTAACCGGCGTTTTGCTCGACGTCCATATCTGCCACATTCCTGCCCGCTCTCATTGACAGGTCGGTACGGCAAATGAATTTCACTTTCCATTGCGGCAAGATGCTGTTCAGCAGGGTTCAGAAGTCCTTCACTGGTATGACAGTTTATCTTCAGGTTCTGCAATCCACCCGCGCGCAGCGACCGGCCTACAGGCATCTGCAGGGCACATTGATGACGACGGTGGAAGGAAAATGTATCCACCTTCGACAGCGACCGGCCTTCCACGCGTCTGTACGTTATCCGGATAGCGCAGGTGGACTGCAGAAATGTCCACCCCGCCTTAAAAAATGCTTTTTCTGCGGGTCTGCGAATGTGGTCTGGAATGGTCTGAGAGGCTGCACACAACGGTACAAATGCAAGGGGCTGTGGACGCCGTTTTGACACCAGCACCCAAAATGTCCAGGTAGCCACTTTTTCGGTTGGTGACAATGACAAAAGTGGTTGGCAGATAGAAAGGTTAAGAGCATAGGGCGAAAACTTGGGAGCGACGAGTTTTGCGAAATCGACTCTGCAGCGATCTGTGTGGCCGATTATCCGGCACATATTGCTCCCAAGTCACCACAAAAGCATCGACTTGGGAGCGCGCGCGGATTGCAAGTAGCTTATAATTAAGTGTTCGCGCAAAATGCCCGCACCCAGGTAATTCCTGTTCCGGCAGATCTGGAGATCCGCCGGAACGAGACTCTTTACAAGTTATATCGGGAATTGCAAATCAGCCGCAATGGCAACGTCCTGCCGTTGTGTCTTTACCGGCGCTGACCCACTCCATGCCTCCCCCGGAGACAAATACAAAGAAGGCCGGAAAAATTCCGGCCTTCTGGTAGTGGGTAGGAGAATCGAACTCCTATTGCGAGATTGAGAATCTCGAGTACTAACCGTTATACGAACCCACCATCTCGGTTATGGGACTGCAAAGATAAGTATATTTTCCCAATCGCCAAATTTTTCTTCGCGTCTGACGCAAATTTTTCTCCAGATCCGCAGCCGGCCGCCCGGACCGGTAGAGCCTGCCGGGGGCGAAGACGCTATTTCCTTCTGTACGGCGCGTCGTCATAGAGCAGGAAACGGCGGGCCTTGCGTATCCACTTCTGCTCCTCGAGCTTCACATGTTCCTGCACCACGTCGAAAGTAAGCCTGCCGCGCAGATACTCCTCGATCACCGGGTCGGCAATCTTCACGAACAGCGCCCCGCTCATCTCGAACTGGGAGTAACGGTCCGCGAAATGTCTCATCAGCAGCAGCGTATGCAGCAGGGAATGATACTGGCCGCCAGGAGTGAGCATTATCTGGTAGCCGAAGCACTGGCGCCCGCTGTAGATGCCCGCGGACGGAGTGAACGAGCAGGGCCGCATCATCACGCCCCTCGGCGTAGGCAGGAAGCGCACGTCCTCCGTCCGGATGAACGGGGCTCCGAAATATTCATACGGCCGCGCAGTGCCTATGGCCGGGCTTATGGTGGTGTTGTTCCAGAGGCCGCCGCCCGGATAGAGCTCGCAGGTGAACATGCCCGGAATGTCGGACGCCGGGGCTATGACCCAGGGCAGCATGTCCCTTCCCGCCGCAGAGCAGTGCGCCGAAATCACATGAAGCGGGAACTTCGCCCCTATCTCGCTGTAATAGAGCTGACAGAGTTCGCCGAGAGTCAGGCCGTGGCGATGGGCGACCTTCGGTGTCCATATATCGGATTCGACGGCGGGAATCGTGCCCTCCACCACCCTGCCCGCAGGATTCAAATGGTCGACTATGTATACCGCCGGTCCGTCAGGCTCCCTTGCGCACATGGACAGCAGGCGCATCACGTCGCGGGTATAGTTGAAGTAACGCGAACCCACGTCCTGTATCTCCACGACTATGGCGTCCAGATCCTCGATGTCCGAAGCGTCGAAATCGATGTGCGAAGTGTCCGGAGTGAGCTCGCTGCCCGAAGGCCTGAGTACCCTGACAAGATTGCCCCTCTCCCTGAATATGTCGTAGAGATAGCGGCTGTGGTACGGATCCCAGCAATTCTGCGTGCAGAAGCAGGCCACGCGCCCTTCGGTCAGAGCGCGGTCGAGCTGGTCCTCTATCGGTGTGGTTCTGAATGAAAACATTCGGACGAAGATTATTTCAACATGCTCTGCGCGATGGCGACGACCTCCTCCCCGAGCGCATTCGCCTCGGCCTCTGTCGGCGCTTCGGAATATATGCGGATTATCGGCTCGGTATTGGAGCGGCGCAGATGGACCCAGCTGCGTTTCCGCTCGAAGTCCACCTTGACCCCGTCGACCGTGTTGACCTTCTCCGCCGCATAATGCTCCCGCACCTGCGCGAGTATCCTGTCTATGAGCGAGCTGTCGCTCAGGGCTATCTTGTTCTTCGCTATGTGATATTGCGGCAAAGTGGTCTTGTAGGCGCTGACGCTCGTCTTCCTGTGCGCGAGCTGGCTCAGGAAGAGAGCGGTTCCTACCATCGCGTCGCGGCCGTAGTGGGATGCCGGATAGATGACTCCCCCGTTGCCTTCTCCGCCGATGAGAGCGCCGACCTCATGCATCTTCGCGGTCACGTTGACCTCGCCCACGGCCGCCGCGTGCCAGGTGCCTCCCCATTTCTCGGTGACATCCCGCAGGGCGCGGCTAGAGCTCAGGTTGGAGACCGTGTGCAGCGGCCTGACTCCTTCCGCGGCGGCCCGCTCCAGCAGGTAGTCTGCCACGGCAACGAGCGTGTATTCCTCGACGAAAGGCTTGCCGTCCTCGCAGAAGAAGGCCAGCCTGTCCACGTCCGGATCCACGCTGATTCCGAGGTCAGCCCGCTCCCTGACCACCGCCTCGCTGAGTCCGGTGAGGTTCTGCGGCAGAGGTTCAGGATTGTGCGCGAAATTGCCGTCGGGAGTGCCGTTGAGCAGCACGCAGCGGACTCCGAGTTTCTCCAGCAGACGCGGCATTATTATGGCCCCGACCGAATTGACGGCGTCCACCACCGCGGTGAAGCCGGCCCTACGCACCGACTCGACGTCCACGGCGTCGAGCGCCAGCACGGAAGCTATATGTTCATCGGTGAAATCATGGTCTTCGACCTGTCCGAGACCGTCCGCCGGAGCGAATTCGAAATCCCCGCTGTCCGCCAATTCAAGTATTTCGTTCCCCTCGGCCGCGGACAGGAATTCCCCCTCGGAGTTCAGCAGCTTGAGAGCGTTCCATTCGCGCGGGTTGTGGCTCGCCGTGATGATGATGCCGCCGTCGGTTCCGGCGAAGCGCACGGCAAGCTCGATGGTCGGAGTCGACGCGAGTCCGCATCTGACCACATCCACGCCGCAGGCGGCCAGCGTTCCGCACACCAGCTGCTCCACCATGGGCCCGCTGATGCGCGCGTCACGGCCCACCACGACCCTGAATCTGCCGGCCTTCGGAGACGCATGCCTGCGCATCCTCTCGCAATATGCGTATGTGAATTTGACTATGTCCACCGGAGTGAGGCTCTCTCCGCAGGCGCCGCCGACCGTCCCGCGGATGCCGGAAATCGATTTAATGAGTGTCATAGTTGCAAAATTATGAAAATAAATCGTATATTTGCGCCCGATTCAAAAACACTTAGTGATCATGAAAAAAGGAATCCATCCCGAAACCTACCGTCTTGTAGCTTTCAAGGATATGTCAAACGATGATGTATTCATCACCCGCTCCTGCGCCACCAGCAAGGAGAACATCACCATCGACGGTGTTGAATACCCCCTCGTAAAGCTTGAGATTTCGAACACGTCTCACCCTTTCTACACCGGCAAGATGAAGATTGTCGACACCGCCGGCCGAGTTGATATGTTCTACCAGAGATACAAGGCACGCAAGAAGTAATTTCCTGCGGTCAAGGACAAGAGGAGCCGGAAACACTCGACGGCTCCTCTTTTTTTTCGTATATTCGCAAAAACTTATCATCATGACTACCAAATCAAAAGTCATCACCTGGATCGTGGCAGTGCTGGTGCTCGCCGCGGCGGTGTTCTTCTACATCAGATTCTATTTCGTCTTCGGCGAAGGCGTCAAGGCCGGAGAGCTCAACCAGATAGTCTACAAGGGCTGGGTATGGAAGACTTACGAGGGACGCCTGATACAGACCGGATTCAACAGTCTCTCCGGGGGCGGCAACATCCAGTCGAACGAATTCAACTTCTCCGTCACGGACAAGGCTATTGCCGACTCGCTGATGCGCTGCAGCGGCAAAATGGTCGAGCTGCACTACAAGGAGTACAACGGAGCGCTTCCCTGGAGGGGCGTGCAGAGATACATAGTCGACGACATCGTTTCTGTGCGCCAGGCGGAACGCCCGACCGAAATTCCAATCATCGCCGGAGGAGAATAGCATGCTCATGCCATTTTTGCTCGCCATGAGCGTGATTGCCGTACATCCGGAAGGCAACCCGAACGCCCGGCTGCTGACCGTCGAGGAAGCGGTGAAGCAGTCGGCGCATTCCGTGTACCCGGAGGAAGTGAAGCTGTGGTGGGACGCCGAAAGCAGGCTCGTCAAAGAGAAGCCCGAGGTGAAGCAGGCTTCATGGACTCTGCCGGAGGGAACTCCTCCCGACATAGTCTACGGCGAGACCGTCAGCCGCAACGAATTCGGAGGAAACCGCTGGGTCATACCTTCGCCCGACGGAAGGCTTCTCGCCGTCTACCGCAAGGATCAGTCCGCCGTCGGCAGCTTCCCTCTGTTCGACATCACGACCCGCACGGGAAGCACCGTCGAGATTAAATATCCCATGGCCGGCACAGCCTCGGAGAAACTGGCACTGTGCATCTGCCGTCCCGACGGCACCATAGTCAGCGAACTGAAAGTCACCGACTTCGACGAGGAGCGCTACCTGACGAACCCGAGCTGGTCACCGGACGGAGAATACCTGTTCGTGCAGGTGCTCGACCGCGCCCAGCACGACATGCGGCTCAACATGTACCGTGCGTCAGACGGCTCGTTCGTGCGCACTGTGCTCAGCGAACACAACGACGCATGGGTGGAGCCGCTCGATCCCCTGCATTTCCTCGAAGACGGCAGTGGAAGGTTCATCTACCGCACCGACAACCGTGACGGCTACAGGAATCTCTACCTCTGCGACACTTCCGGGTCGGTCAGGCGCATCACCCCTTGCGCGGCCGACGTGGCCTACGTCGCAAATGACGGCGAATATGTCTACTACACTTCCGCGGAAGTCTCGCCGATAGAAAACCACCTTTTCCGCGTGCGCATCAAGGGCGAGCGCATCTCGAAGCCGGAGCGCATAACTTTCGAGGACGGCTGGCACGAGATAGACATGTCCCCCGACTGCACGAAGTTCATCGACAGGTTCAGCAGTTTCAACATACCCGGAGTCACATTGGTCAGGAGCGCCGACGGCGAAGTGCTGGAACGGGTGCTCGACGCCATCGACCCGCTTGACGAATACGCCCAGTGCCGCGTCGAACTCGGCAGCACGCCCTCCGCGGACGGAAAGTTCGAGAACTACTACCGCCTGTTCTACCCGAGAAACTACGATCCGCAGAAGAAATATCCGCTGATTGTCTATGTCTACGGCGGCCCGCATTCGCAGATGGTCAGCAACAAGTGGCTCGGCGACATACGCATGTGGGAGATGCTGATGGCGCAGAAGGGATATTTCGTATATGTGCAGGACAACCGCGGCACGCAGAACCGCGGGGCGGCTTTCGAGAAAGCCATCAACCGTCATTGCGGGGCTGCGGAGAGCGCCGACCAGCTCGCCGGAATCTCGGCCCTGCTCGAGCGCATCCCGGCGATTGACCGCAGCAGGGTCGGCGTGCACGGCTGGAGCTACGGCGGATTCATGACCCTGACCCTGGCCACGGCGAGGCCGGATCTGTTCAAGGTGGCTGTCGCCGGAGGGCCTGTGATAGACTGGAAGTGGTATGAGGTCATGTACGGCGAGCGCTATATGGACACTCCCGAGACGAATCCGGACGGATATGCCGCCTCTTCCCTGCTCGGCAAGGCAGGCGACCTGGACGGACGCGTGCTGATATGCCAGGGGACGCTTGACGACACCGTGGTATGGCAGCATGCGCTGAACTTCATCCAGAAGTGCATAGAGGCCGGAAAGCCTGTGGACTTCTTCGCCTACCCGCTCGAGAAGCACAACATGCAGGGCCGCGCCCGGGTGCATCTATACGAAAAGATAACAGACTATTTCGAAACATATCTATGAACACTCTGAAAGTCCTTCTGTGCGCGGCGCTGCTTATGGTTTCCGCCGCCGGAGTCCGCTCGCAGACCAAGGCCGAAAGCAGGCTGTACACCAGAACTACGGAGAAGCCTTCTCTGGAAGCCTTCGACAAGTTTCTAAAGCGTTTTCCCAATTCCGTATATGCGGCCGAGATCAGTGCCAGGAAGGACACGCTGCTGAACATCAGTCCCTACGGAGAAGCCGAAGCCGAAGCGATTCTCGCCGGTTTCGCGCCTGGAGCTTTGTACAAAGTGTTTCCCGAGCGCAAGGAGGCAGTGGACAGGATCTATGGGGTATGCATAGCCGGCAGCGGACTTGAAGAAACCCGAGTGAGACTGTATGCTCTCGTCCGCGGCGAGAGCGGCTGGGCGTTGGAATATGCTTACGAACCCTCGGTATCGGCGTTCAAACCAGGATGGACGAAACAGTTCGCAGACAGCAGCTCGGTCCATGAAATCGCCGGATCGAAATGCTTCCGGCTGAATTGTCTTGCGAGTTCACCGGACGGCAGGGAAATGAACTATGTCGCCTTCGCCTGGACTCCTTCCGGCGATTCCTTCATTTCCCTTGCCTTCACGGGAAAGAACGTACTGCGCCCAGGAGAGGACATGCCCTATCACATCGAAGGCCGAATCGAAGACAATATGATGATCAATGCCGATCGTCCGGAGATAAGGCTATTGGTCGCAGGAATCAACGAAAATCCCTGTCTGGAGCAGATTCCAGCCGAGGACTATCTTACCGACGCCGCAATCGACTGGTGGCTGGAGCAGAATCCGGACGCGCTCGGTTCGGCGACGAAACTCAATTTCAACATACTCCCTGAAAACAGTTCGCTTGTCAGCAGATTCGAGGCGGCCCGAGACAAGAAAAGCTCGGCGCGCTATTCCGCAGCGCTGTTCGACATCCGAGGATACTCCGTGATCGTGGTCCGACAGAAGGCCGACGGGCAGTATGTCCTGGCCTGGGCCGAACCTGAATGCGAGGATCATTACCGCGACCGCCTGCTCAACAGCATCAAGTTCGAGGATGCCAACACCCTCGAAATGTTCTACTACCACGGCAACCGGCATTTCGACTACAGGCTGAACCTGTCGTCCAAGACTGTTAGGCGCTGATATCGCGGCTTGCCGTCTGTGTTTGAGGCCGTTCCCACAAGGAGCGGTCTTCTGGTTCATATGAAATGCCATATGTATCTGCCTGACTGCGAAGAGTGAGTTTGTACTTTTACTCAAATATTTTATGAGATAAGGTAACGGCACGCGTCCATTTACGGCCCGCCGCCTTTTCAATAAAGCATGATACTTCAGCGCCTGTCCGGCAAGCCAGCCCACGACTGCTTTCACTTCAGGTTCTGCAATCCACCTGCGCGCTACAGCTGCCCCACAGGTATCTGGAAGGGCGGTTGCCGTTGAAGGTGGAAGGAAAGTGTGTCCACCTTCAACGGCAGGACACCATGGGGGCCCTTCTGAAGCAGGTTATGCGCGCAGGTGGATTGCAGATTGTACTTATCCGGAAACCATCCGGCCCACCTCCATGCCACGGAAGCGTGCAGGACATGGTCAGTTGTGACCGGTCTCCCGGTATTCGCAGACCGATCTGTCACGGTCGCCAAGCTCGTACGCATGCCTGAAGCCCGCAGAGGTGACCGGCAACAACGCTTACGATTGTATAAATTTGGGCGAGTTGACTGATATTCAACGCGATACACCCTTAATTGAGCAGCGTTTGAAGAAAACTTTTATATACTTGTGATGTCTCCCGGAGCAATCCGGGGACATACATATCGATGAAAGTGTTTTCGCACTGTCCTCGTTAGAAAATGCAGCAGTTTTCCAAAGAATCAAGGACAACGGACAGCACTCATTCTTGTTTAGACTATGCGGTAAGGGTGTCCTGTACCCTGCAATACCTCATATCTATTCGAGCATGGGGTATTGCGTCGTTTATTTGATTCGGGTTCTGCTACTACCTTCTAACGGATAAGCGACACAGTCCTGAAAGTGCCTGCGGAAAGTGTAGAAACATATAAAGACAGTGACAGGGCCGAGTATTTCGAGACAATCGAGGCTCTGTAAATTCAGAACAAGGCAAGTTGAGGACATGACAAGCTGCTTTCAGTCCCGGGAAGCCAGCGCCCGGCGGTACGCCGCCGCATTGCGGTTGTGTTCCGAAAGCGTGCGGGCGAACAGATGGGTGCCCGAGAAGTCCGGATTGGCGCAGAAATAGAGGTTCCCGTGCCCGGGGGTGCCGCCGTAGTCGGGGTTCAGCACGGCCTCAAGCGCCGCCCGGCAAGGCACGCAGATGGGGCCGGGAGGAAGGCCGGGGTACTTATAGGTGTTATAGGGAGAATCCACCTTAAGATGCTTGTTTAGGACACGCGTGAGCTTGTAGTCGAAGCAGAACGCCACGGTCGGGTCGGCCTGGAGCGGCATCCCGAGGATCAGACGGTTCAGATACACGCCAGCGACCAGAGGCATCTCCGCCTCGTGGTTCGTCTCGGCATCGACTATCGAAGCCAGCGTGGAGACCTCCAGACGCGAGAGTCCGAGAGCCTCGGCCTTCGCATCGTTGCCGGAGGTCCAGAAAGCGTCATACGCCTCCTTCTGCCTGTCAAGGAAATCTTCGGCGGAAGCTGTCCAGTACATCTCGTAAGTCGCGGGCATCAGCAGGGCGAACATGTTCCCGGAATCGAAGCCGTAGCGCGAAAGCAGTTCGTCGTCATCGAAAGCGCGGCGCACCGTCGCGGAGTCGACAAGCAGCTGGTTTGCAACCTTGGCCGCAATATTGCCCTTGATTCGCAGATTGCCCGAAAGCGTGACCTTCACCGGGGTCTGCCAGCCGTTGTTGAGCATGCGTGCGACATAGACGCTGGAACTGGAAGGGTTGACGGTGTAATGCCCCGGCGTTATATACTGCGAGACCCGCTTCTTAAGGAACACCCTCTCCAGACTGCGCCGGCTGCGAACGCCGGCCTCATCCGAAATCATCTCCAACGCCTCTTCCGCCGTCGTCTCCGGATATACATAGACCTCGGCTGTCCTGGTGAAATTCGGCAGCTTGTTGTCACGGAGCCAGCGAAAGGCGAAGGCTCCGCACGCAAGCAGGGCCGCAGCGGCGGCAAATACCAATCCTGTCCTCAAAAGCTTCATTTCTTCCTCAACTGAACGGTGTCACCCTCCTCCAGACGGATTCCGACAAGCATGGGATTCATCTTCTCCAGCGCGTCGAGCCTGACCCCGAAGCGCTGCGAAATCTCCCAGAGAGTCTCCCCGTCGGCGCCGACCACATACTTCGACACGCCTTTGGCGGCCTGCGCCTTCTTGCGGGCAAGATAGACGACGGACCCTTCGTCGAGCGGAACATCTTCGTCAAGGTCGTTGAACTTGAGCAGTTCGCCGGGGAACAGCCCGTTCGCCGAAGCAATTGAACGGAGGCTCTCCCCCTTGACCGAATAGATGAAAGGCACCCCGTTCATCTCGTACACGCTGCGCTGAAGACTTACACTGACGGTCTCCCTGTAATTCTTCCCGACCAGCTCGGGCGGGAGCTCCCTTGGAGCCTCAATCTCAAGCGGAGCCTCCTGCTCCACCTCGACCGCGCGGTCGTAGCGATAGAGCTCGTATCTCTCTATAAGAGCTATCAGTTTGCCGGCATAGGAAGGGTCGGTGGCATATCCCGCCTTCTTCAGGCCGCGCGCCCAGCCCTTGTAGTCTTCAGGATCGAGATCGAAAAGCGGCTTGTACCTGTCCCTGTAGCGCAGGAAGTCGGAATGGTCGCGGAACGAGGCCGAAGCGTCGGGATATACTCTGAAACATTCCCTGCGGGCGTCATCATCGAGCCTCATCGTCCTTCCGTCCCAGTCGTTGTGGCATTTTATGCCGAAATGATTGTTCCCTTTGACTGCGAGTTTCGACTGCCCGGAGTTCGACTCGAGTATACCCTGCGCAAGCGTTATGCTCGCGGGCACGCCGGTGCGCCGCATCTCGCTGACGGCCAGATCGGAATACTTCCTGATATATTCCAAAGTTGGCTCCTTCGCGGCACCGAGCGCGAAAAACACGGACAACAATATAACGGAGATATGTTTCATAATCCGCTAAATATACGCAGAAGCCGAGAGCAATGCAAGTTTACTTGCAATTGCCGAGGCGCAACAGTATATATGGCGCACCAGCACCAAATATACTAAAATTCAAAGGTATCGCCGTCATTCACCGCATCCGTGGCGGGAAAAATCCTGCGGCACTCCTCGAGATATGCGGCGAAATCGGAGATTCTTGCGGAATAATGCCCGACGAGCAGCCGGCCGGCCCCGGCATCGAGGGCGCAGCGGGCCGCCTGCTCCGTGGTCGAATGATGGTGCAGCACGGCCTTGTCGGCCATGTCGGCGGTGTAGGTGGCCTCATGATAGAGCAGCGTGACTCCCTGCACCCACGACGCAAGTTCCGGGAACGGCGCGGTGTCGGAACAATAGGCAAAAGACTTCAGAGGGTGCACGGGAGTCCCGTCCTCGGCGCAGGGCCGCTTCACAGAAGGCAGCTCGTCGAACCTCCAGCCATAGCATTCTATCTTGTGGTTCAGCGGAAACGCGCTGACTTTCAGATGCTTCGTCTCCATCACCAGCTGCGGCTCACTGCATTTCACAGGATGGAACACAATCTTGAAATCAGTGTCGTCGGCAAAGAACGAGCGATAGAAATTGAGGACAGAACCCAGAGCCTGAGGACCGTATATGTCAAGGTCGGCGCTGCGTCCGTACATGGCCATGGAACTCAGCAGGCCGAACAGACCGAACAGATGGTCGCCGTGAATATGCGTGATGAACACCGCGTCTATCTTCATGAACGACAGATGGGCCCTGCGAAGCTGCTGCTGGGTGCCTTCACCGCAGTCAATAAGAAACAAGCGCCCGTGTACTGCGAGCACTTGGGCGCTTGGATTTCTATCAGACATGGGCTTGGCCGAAGCCGAGCCCATTATCTTCAGGGTAAAATTCATGTGGCTGCTATTCTCCCTTTTCGAGCTTCTCCTTGAGGGCTGCAAGAGCGTCGATGTCGCCGAGAGTTGTCTTCTCGATGCTGGCATTGACCTTCTTCACAGACTTCTTGGTGCTCTCGGCCTCAGCGGCAGCGGCCTTTTCCTTGGCCTCTGAATAGGTGCGGAGGTGAGAGAGAAGAATGCGGCGGGTGGAGCGGCGGAGCTCGATGACCTTGAAAGGAAGAGTCTCGCCTGCAACAGCCTGCTTTCCGTCCTCCTTGACGAGGTCGCGGGTAAACGCGAAGCCTTCCACATTGCCGTCGAGGGTGATGTTGGCACCCTTGTCGGTAAGAGAAGCCACGGTTCCCTCAACTACGGAACCCACGGGATACTTGGCCTCGACCTCGTCCCAAGGGTTCGAAGTGAGCTGCTTGATTCCGAGGCTGAGCTTGTGGTTCGCCTCATCGAAGTCAAGGATCTGCACGTCCACGGTGTCGCCGGTGTTCACAACCTCTGAAGGATGCTTGATCTTGTTCCAGCTCAGGTCGCTGATATGGACGAGACCCTCCACGCCGTCCTCAAGCTCGGCGAACACGCCGAAGTTGGTGATGTTGCGTACGACTGCCTTGTGCTTGCTTCCGACAGGATATTTCTCGCGGATGTTCTCCCAGGGATTGGGCATGAGCTGCTTCAGGCCGAGAGAAATCTTGCGGGCCTCGCGGTCGATGGAGAGTATCTGAGCCTCAACTTCGTCGCCGACCTTGAGGAACTCCTGCGCGGAATGAAGTCTGGGAGACCATGACATCTCGGACACATGTACAAGACCTTCAACGCCGGGCTCGATTTCGATGAACGCGCCGTAGTCAGCGATGAGGATGACCTTGCCCTTGACCTTGTCACCGACCTTGAGATCGGGATTGAGGTTGTCCCAGGGATGAGGAGTGAGCTGCTTCAGACCGAGGGCGATACGCTTCTGCTGCTCGTTGAAGTCGAGCACGACGACCTTGATCTTCTCGTCGAGGGAAACGACTTCCTCCGGATTGTTGATGCGGCCCCATGAGAGGTCGGTGATATGGATGAGTCCGTCAACACCGCCGAGATCGACGAATACTCCGTAGTGGGTGATGTTCTTGACAACTCCCTCGAGCACCTGTCCCTTCTCAAGCTTGCTGATGAGCTCGGCGCGGCGCTGCTCCTGCTCGGCCTCGAGAAGAGCCTTGTGGGAGACTACTACGTTGCGGAACTCCTGATTTATCTTGACAATCTTGCAGTCGATGTTCTGGTTGACATACTGGTCGTAGTCACGGATGGGCTTGATGTCGATCTGCGAACCGGGCAGGAACGCCTCGATTCCGAACACGTCCACGATCATGCCGCCCTTGGTGCGGGTCTTGACGAAGCCCTTGACGATCTCGTCGTTCTCGTAAGCCTCGTTCACTCTGTCCCAGGACTTGAGCGTGCGGGCCTTGCGGTGAGAGAGCACGAGCTGGCCCTTCCTGTCCTCTGCGGACTCCACATAGACCTCGACCTTGTCGCCGACCTTGAGGTCGGGATCGTAACGGAACTCGGAGATGGGGATCACGCCCTCGCTCTTTCCTCCGATGTTGATGACTACTTCACGCTTGGTGAGCGCGGTCACCTCTCCCTCAACGACTTCGTTCTCGACGACCTTGGAGAGAGTCTTGTCGTATGCCTCTTCAATGGCCTTCCTGTCCTCGGCGCTGTTGCCTTCGCCGCCCTCGAACGCGTCCCAGTCGAAGTCCTCGGGCTTCACTGACGCATTGATGATGGACGACTTCCTGCTTGCAGGAGTCTTCTCCTCCGCTGCTGCGGGGGCTGCCTCCGTCGCGGCGACCGGAGCTGCCTGCTCATCGACTTTCTTGATTTCTGTTTCTGACATTGTTGTAAAATAAAACAATTAGTTGTTTGACTTTATGTAACGAGCCCGCCGGCGCGAACCGGATTTTCGGGCGCGAAAAGATAGCAAATAATTCTGATAATCAAAGCATTTTCTTCCTCTTGAAGAAATACCATATCATCGCGACCATCAGAAGGAACATTATCGCGAGTATGGCCAGCCACGCCCATCTCCACCCGGACATCGGCAGACTGACGTTCATGCCGTAGAAGCTCGCGACGAGAGTCGCAGGCATCAGCAGGATGGACACGAAAGTGAACACCTTCATTATGCGGTTCTGGTCGAGGTTGATTATACCTATGACCGTCTCCTGCATGTATTCCAGACGCTCGAAGGTGAAGCTTATGTGGTTGACGAGGGACGCAATGTCCTGGAGTATTATCCCGAGCCTTTCCCGGAGCTCCGCATCCTTGGGGAAGATCTTGCTCTTAAGCAGGTTGGAGAGGAGGCGCTGCTTGTCGACCATGTTCGCGCGCACGTTCATGGCGTTCTGCTGAAGCTGGTTGATGTCGAGCAGGAAGTCCTCGCTGATGTCCTCGTTCTGGTTGATGCGGCGGCTGTAGCGCGTCACGTCCTGCGAAATCAGCTCGACGATGTCGGCGTCGAGATCGACACGCCTGTCCATTATGTCCACGAACACGGTGTTGCCGTCGGGATATTCGTCCGGCAGTGCCTGCATCTTCATCTGCAGGGTGTTGAGCGAACGCAGGGGGATCTCCCTTATGGTGGTGAGCACGCCTTTGACGAGTATGAACGAAACCGCGTCCATCAGCATCTCGTCGTCGGCGGGCGAAAGGAAGTTCGTATTCGCGAAAATGGCGCCGTTCTCCTCGGAATAGCGTGAAGAGCTCTCGATCTCCTCCGCTTCCGCGCGGCTCTGGATTTCCGTTCCGAGATACTGTTCGACATAACGCTTCTGCTCTCCGGTGGGTTCGAGCATGTCAATCCAGATCACATTCTCCCTGCCTATGGCAGAGAGTTCCGTCTCCGACTGGCTGAAGAGTATCTCAGCCCCGCTCCTGTAGAAAATTTTCACCATTGGCCTTCCTGGATTGGTCCCGGCATTCTTGTCGGAAGGATGTTAAACAATGCGGACTTGCCGGAACAGCGCAAATCCGGCCCGCAAAGATAAAAATTTTTCGGAGAAAACCAAACAGAGAAAGCCGGCGACAGCTACAGCAGCACGGAAAAACCTATCCCGACAAGCACCAGACCGCCGATTATCTCCGCCGTCCGGCCGACATTGCGCCCCTTCATGTTGCCTATGGCCTTTCCGGCCGAAATTCCTGCGGTCACGGAGACGAAGGTGCACGCGAACACCGCTGCGAGCAGCAGGACCGTCTCCGAAGAGCCCGCTCCGCTCATCGACTGGGACACCCCCACGGCGGCCGCGTCTATGCTCGTGGCGACCCCTCCCAGCAATATGTTCTTCCAGCCGTCGAGATTCCTGCCCTCGCCGCAGCCGCGAATACCCTCCGCGAGCATCGAGCCGCCGACATACGCGAGCAGGACGAAGCCGATGACATTCGAGACCTTCTCGACGACACCGTAGAACAGGTCTCCGAGCATGCAGCCCGCAAGCAGCAGGGCGCTCTGGATCGCCGCGAACGCCAGCGCCGTCAGCAGCACGCTGCGCCATCCGGCCTTCTTCAGAGTGACACTGGAGCACAGCGCGACGGCGAAGCAGTCGGCACAGAGCGATGCAGCAAGCAGCAGGGTTTCGATTATCGACATACTGTGGACTATCCTGAAACTGATTTTAATCCCGTAATCAGGGCTTGAATACCTGCCGGTCGATTATCGAGCGGCCGAGAGTCAGCGAATCGGCGTATTCGAGATCCGCCCCGAAGCTGAGCCCTCGCGCAAGCGTCGAAACCTTGACGCCGAGCCCTTCTATCTGTCTGTAGATATAGAATGCGGTGGTCTCCCCCTCCACGCTGCCGCTCAGGGCGAAAATCACCTCGGCCTGACCCGAAAGGCCCCGAAGCCTCTCCACGAGCTCCCTCACCGTGATGTCGGACGGACCGATTCCGTTGATCGGGGATATTATGCCGCCAAGCACATGGTACACCCCGTGATACTGTCCCGTCTCCTCGATGCGCATCACGTCCCGCACGTTCTCGACCACGCAGATCGTGGAATGGTCGCGCTTCGGATCGGAGCATATCGAGCAGCTGTCGCCGTCGGAGACCATCATGCAGGTCTTGCAGTAGTGCACGTCATCAGCCAGCCCGCTGATGGCCTCGGCAAGATGGTGCACGTTCTCCGCAGGCTGCCTCAGCAGATGCAGCACCAATCGCAAGGCGCCGCGGGAGCCGACTCCCGGCAGGGAGCTTATGGCCTCCACGGCGTCCTTGAAAGATTTGGATGGATACTTTCCGGTCAATTATCTCGCCTTTCCGTTAGATCCGAGCACATTCACGATCTTGTGGATGTACATCTTCTTCATCTCCTCGCGGGCGGGCTTCAGGTACTGACGGGGATCGAAGTGTTCGGGATGCTCGTTGAAGTGCTTGCGGATCGCGGCTGTCATCGCAAGACGGGAGTCGGAGTCGATGTTGATCTTGCAGACTGCGCTCTTCGCGGCTTTGCGGAGCTGCTCCTCGGGAATGCCGACGGCGTCAGGAAGATTTCCTCCGTTGGCATTGATGATGTCCACATACTCCTGGGGCACCGAAGACGAGCCGTGGAGCACGATGGGGAAGCCGGGAAGCTTCTTCTCGATGGCCTTGAGCACGTCGAACGCGAGCGGAGGGGGCACGAGGCGTCCGGTCTGGGGATCGCGGGTGCACTGCTCGGGTTTGAACTTGTAGGCGCCGTGGGAAGTTCCGATGGAGATGGCGAGTGAGTCGCAGCCGGTCTTCTTCACGAAGTCGATTACCTCCTCGGGCTTGGTGTAGTGGGACTCCTCTGAAGCGACCTCGTCCTCAACTCCGGCAAGCACTCCGAGCTCGGCCTCGACGGTCACGTCATATTTGTGGGCATACTTCACGACCTTCTTGGTCAGGGCGACGTTCTCGTCGTAAGGAAGGGAAGAACCGTCGATCATGACTGAAGAGAAGCCGAAGTCAACGCAGCTCTTGCAGAGCTCGTAGCTGTCGCCGTGGTCGAGATGAAGCACGATCTGGGGCTTCTTCCATCCGAGCTCCTTGGCATACTCCACAGCACCCTGGGCCATGTAGCGCAGGAGGGTCTGGTTGGCATAGTTGCGCGCTCCCTTGGAAACCTGGAGAATCACGGGTGACTTGGTCTCCACGGCGGCCTGGATTATGGCCTGGAGCTGCTCCATGTTGTTGAAGTTGAACGCAGGGATGGCATAGCCGCCCTTGACTGCCTTGGCGAACATCGCACGGGTGTTCACAAGGCCGAGATCTTTAAAAGATACTTTCATATCGCGGTAAAATGTAAATAAACTTTCTGCTTAAAAGCAAATCGTGCAAATTTAGTTATTTTTGTAGAAAACAGAATACAAATGACAGGGAAAGTCATCATATTTTCAGCGCCTTCCGGAGCCGGCAAAAGCACGGTGGTGGGCCATCTGCTCAAGCTGCATCCGGAATTCGAGTTTTCAGTATCGGCGACGTCCAGACCGCCGCGCGGACGCGAGCGCGACGGAGTGGAGTACTACTTCATCACGGCCGACAGGTTCCGGCAGCTGATCGCCGAAGACGCCTTCGTGGAGCATGAGGAAGTCTACCGCGACCGCTTCTACGGGACACTGAAATCCGAAATCACCCGAATCTGGGAGAAGGGGCATGTGATCGTCTTCGACGTGGACGTCAAGGGCGGGGTGAACCTCAAGAAGTATTTCGGGGACGCCGCCCTCTCGATACTCATTCTGCCCCCGAGCGTCGAAGTGCTCGAACAGCGCCTCAGGAAGCGAGGCACCGACAGCGAGGAGGCCATACGGGAGCGCATAGGCAAGGCCGCGTCCGAAATCGCCTTCGCCAGAGGCCGCTTCGACCGCGAGATAGTCAACGACAGGCTCGACGAGACCTTCGTGGAAGCCGAACGGATAGTGGACGGATTCCTATGCGGATAGCCGTCTACACAGGTTCCTTCGACCCGCTGCACATCGGGCATCTCGCGATCATGGAATATCTGACCGGGAACGCCGAGTTCGACATGGTATATCTGGTCGTCTCGCCGCAGAATCCGTTCAAGAGTCCGGAGAAGGCGGCCAACGCGGCCGAGCGCTTCGCCGCAGCCGTGGAAGCGGTGCGCAGACACCCGGAGCTCAGGGTCAGGGTCGACGACATAGAGCTGAGGATGCCGGCGCCGCAGTATACGATACGCACGCTGGACGCCCTCAGGGAAAGGGAGCCGGGCAACGAGTTCCGCCTCGTGATCGGGGCCGACAATCTCCGGGACATACTCAGGTGGAAAGATTCGGAGCGCCTGCTCCGGGAATACGGGGTCGTAGTCTTCCCCCGGCCCGGATTCAATGCCGCGGAACTGAGGGACAAGCTGCTGCGCGACGGCCCTTCCGGATGCAGGATCGAGCTCATGGACGCTCCGCCCGTGGACATCTCCTCAACCGAGATCCGGGAATGGGCAGCAGCAGGGCGCGACGTTTCCGCATACCTGATGTGAAATCACTGAACGACAACCACAATGACACCATGAAAACAACCAATTGCATTCTCGCCGCAGCGGCACTCGCGATTCTCGCCGGGTGCGGCGGCAAGCCGGAATTCTTCCCGGCACACAAGGCCTCCGGGGTCAACCCCGACACTCATCTGGTGCTGACCTTCGAGTCCACGCCGTCCGTCGGGGATTCAGGATTCATCCGCATCTTCGACGCCGAGACGGGGAAGGCGGTCGACAGCCTTGACCTGAGCCTGCCCGCCGGCCCCACCGAAAGCCGGACCTACGGCCCCGACTGCGACTACACGAAAATCCCGTACGACTACTCGCGCAGCTTCATGGCCACGAACCGCAACACCCTGCCGGGCACGCCTTCCGGCACCGCCGAGCCGACACCGCGCGACATGCAGCTCACGATTATCGGCGGATTCACCGACGGCTTCCACTTCCACCCCGTGCTCGTGCGCGGCAACTCGGCTGTCATCTATCCCCACAACAACCTTCTCGAATACGGCCGCAGCTACTATGTGACGATCGACGACGGGGCCATCGTGTGCGGGGACTTCGACGGCCTTGAAGCCGGAGAATGGAGATTCAGCACCAAGGCTGACGGACCTGCCGACCCCAGACACCTGAGCGTGAACTGCAACGGCAACGGCGACTTCAGCACCGTGCAGGGAGCTCTCGACGCCGTGCCGGACTTCTGCGACGACACCACATGGATTTCCGTGGCCCCGGGCGACTATGAGGAGATAGTCTACGCACGCAACAAGACGAACGTGGTCATCCGCGGCGCCGGACCGGACAAGACCCATGTGCACTACGCCAACAACGAGGTGTTCAACCCCCACCCGACAAACGTGAAGACCAACGAATGGCCGGGCACCTTCCCCTCACGCAGGGCGGCGTTCGCTCTCGACAACTGCAGCGACATCATTCTCACGGACATCTCGATAGCCACCGACCTCAAGGGACAGGCCGAGGGGCTGCTGCTCAACGGCGAACGCATAGCGCTATACAACGTCAGGATCACGGGGTCCGGAGACGCCCTGCAGGCAAACGGAACGATATACATGGAGAACAGCGAGGTCATCGGCGACGGCGACACCATTCTCGGCCGCGGCAGCCTCTTCGCATGGCGCTGCCGCTTCTACAACCACGGCGGCCCCTTCTCCTGGGTGCGCAATGTGAGCCCGGCACACGGCGACATTTTCGTGGAATGCCATTTCGAAGGCCTGCCCGACGCACCGGCGGACTTCGGCCGCACCCATACCAACGGCAGGACGAGCTACCCCGACGCCGAATTCGTGGTCATCGACTGCACCACGCGCCACTTCAATCCGCTCGGATGGAGCGACATCGGCTGCAAGAGCGCGAAAATGCTGGAATACAACACCCGCGACGCCGACAGCGGTGAACCCGCCGACGTCTCCGGAAGGCACCCCTGGTCGCGAAGGCTCGACCCCGTGAAGGACGCGGAACTCATAGCTTCCTACCGCGATCCGGCGTTCGTGCTGAACGGATGGACACCGGAGCGCCACCTTGAAAGACAATGACAAGAACCACAATTATTAACCGCTAAGAAATGAGAAGATCAAGATTATTTATGCTGCCGGCGGCCGCACTGCTGCTGACAGCCGCATCCTGCAGCAGCGGGAGCACGGAGCGTCCCGCCCCGGAGATTCCCCTCTCCGGCAGCGAAAGCGGAGAGGCCTGTCTCGCCTGGATGCAGGAGACTCTGCCGGAATGTCCGGAATTCGAGGCCTGGCAGGACTCCACTGGCATACTGCCCCCTGACTTCGAGGCTCTTCCAAGCACCAACCTGCTTCCCGACCCGTTCACCTTCTTCGACGGTGGCAAGGTCAAGGCCGATGTCAGTGACTGGGAACTCCGCCGCAAGGAACTCCTGAGTCTGTTCGAGGACTGCATGTGGGGCCACTTCCCTCCGAAGCCCGAAATCAGCAGGGTGGAAGTGCTCGAGGAGGATGCCGGCGAAGGATGGAAGTCCAGAACCGTGAAGCTGCTCTTCGGGCCCGAAGACAAGGGAAACGTGCGCGTGAAGCTCACGATACCCGTCGGAACTCCCTCTCCGGACGGGAAATACCCGCTGATGCTGTCAACCACTCTGGACGGCCAGGGCAACGTGCTTCTGAGCCGCGGATACATCTCCGCCGGATTCGCCGGCAGCGACTTCATGGACGACAGCGCGAACCTCACGGAACTATATCCGGACTACGACTTCGCCAAACTCTCCCGCCGCGCATGGCTGGTGTCCATAGTGCTCGACTATTTCGAGACGGTTCCGGAGATAGACATGGACAGAATCGCGGTCTACGGCTACTCCCGTGACGGCAAGATGATGTCCATAGCGACCGCGCGCGACGAGCGCATATCGGCTCTCGTGGCAGGCAGCACCGGGGTCGGCGGCTTCGTGCCGTGGAGATATTCCGGCGAACGCAACGGGGGCGAAAGCATCGAAAGCACCACGCGCATGTTCCCCGACTGGTTCATCCCGCAGCTGCGCTATTTCTCCGGAAGGGAGGACAGGCTGCCTGTGGACGCCAATCTGCTGCTCGCGGTGATCGCGCCTCGCGCCGTACTCATGGAATGGGGATACAACGACGAAGTCGCCAGCGGCTGGGCCCAGGAAAGGGCGTACGAGTCCGCACTTCCCGTCTACGAACTGTATTCGGCGGCTGACAGGCTCGGCATGCTCAAGGTGCCGGGCTTCCACGGAAGCAACGACATGCAGGCCTGCATCGACTTCCTCGACATCCAGTTCGGCTTCAGCGACGGAGAGTGGAAGTACGAACCCGCATACAGCTGGGATTTCGACGAATGGAAGAGCAGAAGCGGCGTCAGCCTCGACCCTCTCGACCGGCCCGAACATCAGGACACACCGGTTGCGGACATTCAGGGCTGGGAGTCTCGCAGACAGGACATAAGGGCGTCCGTGGAGGACATGCTCGGCGAAAAGCCGGTACGTCTCGAAGCCCGGCCTTCGGCGAGAGCGCTGCGGTCGCGCAGCGGAGCGGGCCCAGGACCGATGGAATTCAGCGATATGCCATACAATCCCGGTCAGCTGGAGCCCGATGTGCCGGCATGGGTCATCAAGCGGAGCTCCCCTGAATTCGGCTGGACTGCCGAAGACGCGGCCGGCGTCAGCTCAAGGCGCATCAGCTTCGGCCCCGACAGACTTCAGGCCGACCTGTATTATCCCTCCGACCTTGCCGAAGGGGCAAAACTGCCTGCGGTCATCTGGCTTCATGGCTTCCACTACCCTCTCGGCTACATGTGGGTATACCGCAGGGACATCAATCCGATACTCGCGCTGGCCCGGGAAGGCTATGCGGTTCTGGCGTTCGACCAGACAGGATTCGGCAGCCGCTGGGACGAATATGCGGATTTCTATGAGCGCTGGCCCGAATGGTCGCGGCTCGGCAGAATGGTATGCGACGTCGAGGATGCCGTCACCGCGCTCGAAGGGCAGTCAATGGTCGACAGCACCAACATATCCCTGTTCGGTTTCGCGATGGGCGGCACGGTCGGTCTCTACGCCGCCGCTCTCGACGACAGGATCGACAATGTGGTCTCCGTATGCGGATTCACCCCTATGCGCAGCGACACTCCCGACAGGAACATGTCCGGAATGACACGCTACAGCCACCTCTATGCCATGCTCCCGAAGCTCGGCTTCTTCGAAGGCCATGAGTCGCGCCTCCCCTACGATTTCGAGGATCTGATCGCAATGACGGCTCCCCGCGGCGTGCTCATCGTGCAGCCGGAGCTGGACCGCGACGCCTCGGCCTCCGATGTCAGGAAGGCCGTTTCCGACGCGGCGGCCATATACGGACTCTACGGAGCCGAAGATCAGCTCGGCCTGCAGCAGCCCGAAGACATAGGAAGAATGAGCATAAGCACGCAGATCAACGCTATAAAATGGTTAAAGGAACATACGAAATGAAACAGATATATCTTTTTTTCGCAGCCGCGGCAGCGGCATCAGCCCTCGCGGCCTGCACCAAGGGTTCGGTAAGCGTCGCTGAAGACGACAGGACATATACGCTCGACAACGGCATCGTGACCGCAGTGGTGGCCAAGGAGTCCGGCGACCTCGTGTCGCTGCGCTATGAAGGCCGCGAAGTTCTCGCCACGAGGCTCACTCCCGACGGGAAGCCCGACCTCGAAATCGATCCTCCCGGAGCGAACCCGGACGGGCTCAACAGGGGCATGACCGACCACCAGTACGGTTTCTGGTCGCACGACGCTATGGGTCCCAGAGGCACTCGCGACGCGGAGACGTGGATCACCATAGATCCTTCGGCCAACAGGGGCATGAGAGCGGAAGTCGCCGTCAAGGGCATTTCCGAAGGCAGGAAGATGGGTACCGGCCCCGGAGCTTCCGCCGACGGTCAGTTCGCATCCGACATCGAAATACGCTATGCCGTCGAGGAAGGCTCCCCAGTCGTCTACACCTACTGCATCTTCACCCATCCGGAAGACTATCCGGCGACGGCGATAGGCGAAGCCCGCTTCTGCGCGAAGCTCGCCCCCTTCTTCGACTGGATGAGCGTGGACAAGTCCGTGGACTTCCATTATCCGGCCGACCACTATGCCGGCGACAAGTATGTCTACACCGCCGTGCAGTCCGAGAACCCGGCGTTCGGCTGGTCGAGCACGACTGACAGCATAGGATTCTACATCCTCAACCCGTCGATGGAATATATGAGCGGCGGCCCGACGAAAGTGGAGTTCATGGGGCACCGCGACACGAACCCCGTGGCCGCGCCCTGCGTGCTCAACTACTGGAGAAGCAGTCATTACGGCGGAGCGGAGGTTGCCGTGGCCGAGGGTGAGAGATGGGAGAAGGTCATAGGGCCCTTCGTGATCTACCTGAATTCCGGCTCCGACCATGCCGGACTCTATGCCGACGCAAGGGCGAAAGCCGCGGAGGAAGCTGCGAAATGGCCGTACGAATGGGTCAGTGCCGATGCCTACGCACCTTCTTCGGAAAGAGCTGAAGTCAGCGGCCGCATAGTCCTCAACGACTCTTTCGGCCCAGGAAATTTCAGCGTCCTGCATGTCGGGCTCACCGCTCCGGACGCCTTCTGGCAGAGAGACGCCAAGCACTACCAGTTCTGGACCCTCGGCTCCCCTGACGGCAGTTTCATCATTCCGAACGTGCGCGAGGGGAACTACACTCTGGTGGCTTTCGCTGACGGAGTGCTCGGAGAGTTCGCAAGGACTGGAATCAGCGTCGAAGCAGGAAAGCCGCTTGACCTCGGAGAGCTCGAATGGACTCCGGTACGCAAGGGCAGGCCCGTGTTTGAAATAGGCGTTCCCAACCGCAACGGCTCGGAGTTCAGCCTGTTCGACAGCTTCAGGGACCCTTCAGTGGTACTCAAATATGCCGAGACCTTCCCTGACGACGTGCACTTCACGGCGGAAGAGAGCGATTTCAGCCGCGACTGGCCGTATCTGCACGTGCCCCACAGCGAAGGAAAGGCCGAGGTGCGTCCGTTCTTCGGATTGAGCGGATCGGGCCGCGCCACTCCTTATACTATCGATTTCAATCTCGATTCGGAGCCTGCGGAAGGTTCGGTCGTGACCCTGAGGCTGGCCATTTGCGGCACCGCCGCCGAGAAACTTCTGGTTTCGGTGAACGGGAAGGCTGCCGGAGAGCTCAAGCTCAAGCAGACCAGCGACGGCATCATAACCCGGCACGGCTCGCACGGAATATGGTATGAGACTGAATTCGGCTTCCCGGGCAGCATGCTCAGGGAAGGCACGAACGAACTTGCACTGACCATGCCCGCCGGATCGCTCAACTCCGGAATACTCTACGACTACATACGGCTTGAACTCAAGTAGAGTCCCGGCCCTTGCCGAAACAGCCTTCCGGAAAGCACTGGTCCTCTTGCAGGCGGCTTTCCGGAAGGCTATTTTCATGCCGCACGGAACACTTTCAGCGAATAATCGTTAATATTGTGCAATAATTCATTTCAGCAATGAGAATTTTCAGAATCACAGCCATTCCTCTGTTTCTCACCGTCGCGGCGGCCTGTTCACAGAGGCAAAGCTTCACGATACGCGGTAATATAAGCGGCCTCCAGACCGGAGACACCCTGAAGTTTTCCGAAGTGGTGCTGCCGGGATACACGGCGGTTCAGGATTTCGTTGTGATTGTCAGCGACACTTCCGGTTTCAGCTGTACCAGTGAACTGGAACATGACCGGCTGTATGCGCTCGAATACCTTCCCAAGAGCGGCAACGCCCCCATATCCGACCGGCGGTGGAAGGAGTTCATAGCCTCGCCGGGCGACACCATCACATTCACCGGAAGCAGGGACTACATCTACTACGCCGCTCTCAGCGGAGGCATGTACGACGACCCGGCACTTGCAGAATATCTGAACGCCGACGATTCGCTCGGCATGCTCAGGGGCGACTGCCTGCGCAACGCGGTTCTCGCCCGGGACAGCAAGGACGAAGAACAGGCAAGATACTGGGGAGACAAGTTCAACCGCTTCTACGAAGAGCACTCCGGCGGCGTGGAGCGAGTGCGGGAACTGCGGAACAGCTACATTGAATCGAAGCCCGAGGGATCACTGTACCTGCTCGTGCAGCAGATTCCGGAAACTTCATGGGAGCTCGATGAAGTGAAGCGGAAATTCGGAAGCTTCTCCGAAGAGCTGAAGTCCAGCCATTACGGCCGGCTTCAGGCCGGGTACATTTCCGAAATGGAGGTGCTCCTGCCCGGCAGGCCGGCCCCTGATTTCAGCCTGACGCTTTCAGACGGCAGGAAAGTGACCAAAGAAGACTTCGGTGGAAAATACCTGCTGTTCTACAACTGGGGGCTCTGCCCCGGTTCCATGTTCATCGACGGTCAGGTGAGGGAACTCTACAGCCGATACAAGGACAACGGGCTGGAAGCCGTCGGACTCACGGAATCGATCGGCACCATACGCGCCACATACGAGGCCTCGGACTCCCCCGCCGACTCCACCCTTCGCAATTCTCTCGCGGGCATGCTCGCCCACCCGTGGAAAGCCGAGGCTGAAACCGGAACCGGACAGGCGGAGAACAAGGAAATGTCCGACACATACCATATTGCAGGCATGCCGTTTTTCATCCTCATCGGGCCGGACGGCACCCTGCTCGCGAGAGGCTTCTCGGAGACATTCTTCGAAATCAGGGACATGCTGGACAAGGAATTCACCGCACAAGCAGACTCACTCCGCCGCTGATGCCGGAGGTAAAATATACGCTTTATCAGTGGTCAGGGCAGCGAACAGAAGAACGAAACCAGCAACGGAACGCTGAAGTCGCAGATGACGCCGCTTATCACCGCGGCGGCGAGAAAGCGGTCGCCGGAACTCCTCAATATCACCGGAAGGGACACGTCCATCGCGGTAGCACCCGCCGAAGCTATCGGGGCGAACGGGCCGAACTTCCTGGCCAGAAACGGCGACGCGACAAGCGTGAACAGTTCGCGGAACACGTTCGAGAGCAGGGCTATCGTGCCGAGCTCCGCCGCAAGTTGCGCCCCGAGAGCCATCTGCCTGTATTCCGAAATCAGAATCGACGACAGGGAATAATAGCCCATGCCGCTTCCTACGGCAAGACAGTCGGCGAAACCCCATTCCGGCAGGACAAGGCTCACGAGAGCCGTGACGGCAAGAGTACCGAAGACCGACGCCAGCGGCAGAAGAAGGAGTTTCGGATCGACGCTGCTGAATATCTTCTTAAGCTCGGGATTTCCGCCGATGTTCACTCCTACCAGGAACATCAGCAGATAGAGCACGATCTTCGCCAGGCCTCCGTCCGCGAGGCTCTGAGGCAGAATGCCCAAAGCCCCGGCGATACAGCCGAGGGCGAACATCGCAAGCACCGTGAGAGTCCCTTTCATTCCGCCTTTTTCCTGAACAACAGTCTGTAAAGCAGCACGGACGCGATGACGCTTCCGCAGATTCCCGCCGCCGCGAAGAGCAACGCCTGAAGGCCGATGGACGACAGCGAACGCAGAAGTTCGCGGTTCATGCCGATTTCCGCCCCGAGCAGGAACATCATCACCCATATCACGGCGCTCACCGCCTTCCCTGAAAGCCCGACCGGCTTCCAGCCTTTCAGCAACCATCCGACAAGGACTCCCGCAAACATGGTCAGCAGAACGTAGAACATAAGCACACTTGAATTTCGGGCCGCAAAGATAGAAACAATACAATTTCCCGACAAACTATGATTTTGTGTATATTTGCCGCTGACGCGCCATTTATACGGCTGCACTTCGGCAATTGATGGACACCGGACACAGAATAATATTCGGCAACGCACAGCGGATGGAGATGCTCGCCGAACTCGACAAGGTATGGGACGAATGTTTCCGCGTACTTAAAAGCGGAGGATTTCTGTGTATCAACATAGGCGAGGCCACCAGGACCGTAGGCAATGAATTCCGCCTTTACAACAACAGTTCCCGCATAGTATCGCACTGCACCGGGCTCGGGCTGGTCAACCTTCCCAACATCCTATGGAGAAAGCAGACGAACGCGCCGACGAGGAAAAAAGCACGAGGCGTCAAAGCGGCTATTTCTGGGAAGAACGCAACTGCTGGTTTTCCGATGTATGGGATATCAAAGGCACGAAACAGAATATCGTCGGCTCCGGAACACGGGAAAGGAACGGCTCCTTCCCGCTTGACATTCCTTTCAGGCTGATAAACATGTATTCTCAGCATGAAAGGCTGGACAGGCATCTGGAATTCGTCAGGCGACATATGGAGGAAGGCAAGCTCCTGAAATATGAGAACACTTTCCTGGGATGCAAGGTCATGACCTCTCAGGAAACCGGCATGCAGTTACAAGAGCTCGGCAGCATTGACATCTGCCGCTCAGACGAAATCAATATTCATGCTGACTACACGAACTGTTTCCATCAACAGTCATGATCATTTGAAGATCTCTTCGTCGTATTCTATACGCACTCCGGAACTTGTCTCCAAAGTTTTCTTCATAGTCGTCAAGTCGTTAAAAATTAAATTCTTGTGCGGGTGAAGGGACTCGAACCCATACGCACGAGGCACCAGATCCTAAGTCTGGCTTGGCTACCAATTACAACACACCCGCAGGTTCTGATGGCAAATATACGCAGAAGCCGAAAGCAATGCAAACTTGTTTGCAATTGCCGAGGCGCAGCCGTATATATGGCGCGTCAGCGGCGAATATAGTGAAACTCACTCAGCATTCACATGGATTTTGGGAAAAAGTGAAGCACAAACGAATCAGGAGAAACCGGCCTTTCTGCCGTCCTGGACGGCAAGATGTGAGCTCCCGGGAGGCGATAAGCGGGAAAAGCCTCCCGGGGGCGCGCATCTCGCCCTGTCACCCCGTCAGCCTCTCTTTAATATGGCTTCGGCATGTACCCTGATCTCATTCCTGAGATGCTCCGGAGACAGCACCTCCACTTCACATCCGTGGGAAAGAATCTCCTGGACGAAATCGTAGGTCGGAGAGAGATAATAGCGGAACACGGAATAGTCATCGCCTGTCTCAATCTCTTTCTGGGAGTGGTGCGGCGGCAGGGTCCGGAAGTATTCCCTCTGCGTGCCGAAAACTTTCAGCTCCACAATCTCCGGAGGGCAGTTATCATCGTGGATGATTCCGAAGCAGTCGCAGAAATATTCCTCGGGGTCGAAATCCTTGG
>DVLC01000105.1 GCA_018715685.1 Candidatus Cryptobacteroides merdipullorum | reverse complement strand
CCGCCGCCTGTCTGGCCCTGCTCAGAACTTCGCACTGCTCCTGCCAGAGTTTCCGCAGCTCCCCTTCCCTGGTCTCCAGAGACGATATCCGCTCCTCCAGGGTGTCAGTACCGACAAGCTTTCCGCCCAAGGCATCACGCACGGCGATCAGTTCGTCGACCGTGGAACAGCCGTGCCTGCGCATCAGGGAGTACAGCAGAGACATCCTCGCCTCGACCGCTTCGAGCCTTTCCGGCGACATGTCCAGCCGCGAATCCATATTCTCAAGCTCGGAACATACATCGTCGATTTCTATACGTGACGACTCCAGCCTGGCGGCAAGGTCGCCGGCGGAAGGGAGATAGGAAGAAACCTGCTCCAGCTTTCTGACCGCGCTCTTGAGAAGCACCGAGACTCCGGCGGCATCGGAATCCGAACTGATTGCGCCGACGGCCCCGGACAGGGCTTCCTTGATCTGCTCGGCGTTCGCAAGACTCCTCTGCTCCTCCTCGAGGGCCTCAAGCTCTCCGCTCTCCAGCCCGGCCTCGGTCAGACGGGAGAACTGGTCGGCGTCATAGTCCCTCTCGGCGCGCAGTTTCTCCAGCTCGGCCCGTTTCACGGCCAGGTCGGAGCGTACTGACTGAAGCTCTTTCCACGAACTGCGGCAGGCGGCCAGCGCTTCGGCATTTCCGGCGAAACTGTCGAGCACGGACTGCTGGAACACGCTGTCGGCGAGCAGCAGGCTCTTGTGCTGAGAATGAATGTCCACGAGACGGGAGGATATCTCCTGAAGCACGGACTGGGCCACGGGGAAATCATTTATGAATCCGCGTGAACGGCCGGATGAGGACATGACACGACGTATCAGCAGTCTGGTGCCGTCGGCCTCGATGTCGTTGGAGGCGAGAATCTCGGACACGGCCTCGTCGTCGCTGTCGAACTCGGCCTCCACTATGCAGGACGACGCCCCGGGGGAAATCATGGAAACATCGGCTTTCGCCCCCGCAAGGAACGACAGGGCGCCGAGCAGGATCGACTTGCCAGCCCCCGTCTGTCCGGTAATAATGACAAGACCCTCCGGGAAATCGATGTCCAGAGAGTCTATGAGAATATAATTCCTGATATGCAGGGAGAGCAGCATGGGCGCCTACTGGTCCTGGCCTCCGGCTACATTGTCCTCCTTGGCGAAACGGTAGTAGAGCTCGCCGTTCTCGAATTCGGAAATCGCCACGAGATCGGGCTTGGGTTGACGCTCGTAATACTTCGAGATCTCTATCTGTTCCTTGTTCTCGAATACTTCGTCCATGGTGTCCCTGTCGCCGCGGAACTCCTCCAGCTTCTTGGTCAGCTCCTTCTTCTCGGCGAGAGCGATCTGATTGGCCCTCTTGGAGAGAATGACCACGGTCTCATAGATATTGCCCGTAGGGGCGGCGAGGTCTCTGATGTCCCTCGTGACAGTGTTTGTAGGTATTTTCTTTTCCATACTTTTTGTACGGCGGTTGCGTCCTATAAAGTTTCATTTTTTTCTCTGACCCTGTCATAGAGATTGTCAAGCTCCCTGCGGTAGGAGGATTCGGGATATTCTCCTATGAAGTTCAGATAGTCGTCGATGAAAGTCAGATACCTCTCCTTCTGCTTCGACCTGACGCTCATGGCGGCGTAGTTGTACGACGACATGGCGGCGTAGTAGAGTATGTCCTCGCGGTAGATGTTGTCCGCGTCATCCTTCAGTATGTTCTTGAACGCGACTCTCGAAGCCTTGTAGTCCTCCATCTTGTAGTAGAGCCTGGCGTTCTCGAAGGCCTTCTTGTCGAGTCTGGCGTTCAGATCCTCGAGCATTCCGCGGCAGACATCGACGTTGGCCCCGTCCGGATGGCTCAGGATATATTCGCTGATCGCGCTCATGGCCGTGTAGGTCGGCGACTGGTCAAGCTCGTAGCGCAGCGTGGCCTTATAGAGGCAGTCCACGCGAAGGAACTCCGCATTCTCGGCGAAGGGGCTGCGCGGGTAACGGTCAAGGAAGGTCTTGAAATTGGCCTCGGCATTGGAATAGAGTCCGTTGGAATAGTTGCTCAAGCCCCAATAGAATTGTACGGTGTCATCCCTTTCGGTGCCGTTGGTCAGCAGGGTCAGAGATTCGAACAGGGATGCAGCCTTGGAATATTTCCCCTGATTGAAATAATCGAACGCGGCCGCGTACTTGGCATCCACGTCGTTGCTCTCAAGCATGATGTCGTACTGCGACTTGCAGCCTGCGAGAAGGACTGCCGCGATGGCGGCGCACAATATTGTCTTGTCAAGTTTCATGATTTCAGATATTTTTCAGCGTCCAGCGCGGCGCGGCATCCGGAAGCTGCGGCGGTTACTGCCTGACGGTAATGCGGATCCTGCACGTCGCCGGCGGCGAAGACTCCTGGAACATTGGTGCGGCTGCTGCCGTCCTCTGTCACTATATAGCCGTTCTCGTCGGTCCGGATCCACTTCGCAAACAGCTCGGATACGGGATGGTGGCCGATCGCCAGAAAAAAGCCGTCGACCTTTATATCAAAAACCTCGCCATCCTTGCGTTCGATTCTGACACCGGTGACACCGGATTCGTCGCCGAGCACCTCGCGGGTGTTGCAGTTCCAGAGGACTTCGATGTTGGGAGTCTCGCGAACCCTCTTCTGCATGGCTTCCGAAGCACGGAAGACGTCCCGGCGCACTATCATGTAGACTTTGTTGCAGAGCCCGGCCAGATATGTGGCCTCCTCGCAGGCGGTGTCGCCTCCCCCGACGACGGCCACATCCTTGCGACGATAGAAGAATCCGTCGCAGGTCGCGCAGGCCGACACCCCGAGGCCGCGGAACTTCTGCTCCGAGGGAAGACCGAGATATTTCGCCGTCGCTCCCGTAGCTATGATCACGGCGTCCGCCTCCAGCAGCTTGCCGTCATCGGCCCTGAGCGCGAAGGGGCGGCTGTCGAAATCGACTTCAGAGATGCTGCCACGGCGGATGTCCGTGCCGAGCAGTTCCGCCTGCCTGCGCATGTCGTCCATGAGTTTCACGGCCTCGACCCCGCCGGGGAAGCCGGGAAAGTTCTCGACCACGGTCGTAGTGGTCAGCTGCCCTCCGGGTTCCATCCCCTCATAAAGCACCGGGGCCATGGCGGCGCGCGAAGCATAGATGGCGGCAGTGTAGCCGGCAGGGCCTCCGCCTATGATAAGGCATTTGATGTGTTCTCTTTCCATATCTTGCAAAAATACGCAAATTCTCCGAGCTTTCAGCCGGAATCCGCCGGTTTTTGACTCACATAAGGGACAAAATTTTGAAATATTCAAACTTAAACCTACTTTTGCCGAAAATCCCATGACTATGGCTGCGATAAAATCCGCTCCGGACATTGACAAATTCAAGAATATCCTGAAAGAAAAAGGGCTGAAGGCCACTCCGCAGAGGCTTGCGGTCCACGACGCCATGCTCAAGCTGGGTCACGCAAGCGCAGACATGGTCACGGAGCAGATGGAGAAGGAGGGCTTCACGAAAATCACGATAGCATCGGTCTACAACATACTCTCCACTCTCGCGGACCTCAAGGTATACTCGCGCCGGACAAGCTCGAACAACAAGATGTACTTCGACGTCAACACCTTCCGGCATATCCACCTCTATGACAAGACGAATCATGAGTATCGCGACGTGATTGACGACGAACTCCTGAGTCTTGTGGAAAGCAGATTCAAGGGACGCAAGTTCCGCGGCTACACGGTGGACAATGTGGACATCCAGATAGTCTGCCATCCGTCCAGACGAAAATAATTTCGTCTGGACGGATGCGCCGCAAGCGGCGCATTTTCTCATCACAACGCTTCGCGTTGGCTCGACCTGCGCTGTGCTCCGGTCGCCGGCTTCGCTGCTTCGATCTGCCGGAGGCAAATCTCGCTGACGCTGCGCCGAGGCCGCTGAAGCGGCTGGGGTGCCGGGAGGAAGGGAATGCAACATCGACTACGGATCGGCTGGGAAGCCCCGTGCCGGAGGATCTGATCCGCCGGAACAAAAAAGGGCTACAGTTCCTTGCGCCAGCGGGCGAGAGGGATGCCGAGCTGGCCGCGGTACTTGGCTATGGTGCGGCGTGCGACCTTGTAGCCGCGCTTCGCCATCTCGGTGACAAGCTGCTCGTCGGTCAGAGGCTTGGTCTTGTCCTCTGCGTCGATGCACTCCTGAAGCACCTTCTTGAGCTCCCTCGTGGAGACTTCCTCCCCCTCGCTGTTCTCCATGCCTTCGGAGAAGAAATATTTGAGCGGGAAAATGCCGAAATGAGTCTCTATGTACTTGCTGTTGACCACGCGGGAGATCGTCGAGATGTCGAACCCTGTCTTCTCGGCGATATCCTTGAGAACCATGGGGCGCAGATTGGTCTCGTCGCCAGTCTCGAAGTAATCGTGCTGGTAGTCGAGTATGGCCTGCATGGTGCGGCTGAGCGTGTTCTGACGCTGTTTCAGCGCCTCCACGAACCATTTCGCGGAATCGAGCTTCTGGCGCACGAAAGTGGCGGCCTCCTTCTGGGCGCGTTCGGACGAGCCTTTCGCAGCCAGCAGCAGGTCGGCGTATTTCTTGTTCACCCGGAGCTCGGGCACAGAGATGCGTGGCATCGTGAACGAAAGCTCCCCGTCGTTGTTCTCGAGTATGAAATCGGGTACGATCTGCTGGGCGCGATCAGTGTAGGAATCGTCGGAGCCTCCTCCCGGAGAAGGATTGAGCTTCACGATACGCGCCATCGCCTTCTTGAGCTCGTCCTCGCTAATCCCCATGCGGGAGATTATCTTCTGGAAATGTTTATTGCTGAATTCCTGGAAATAGTCGCTGATTATCCGTCCGGCATTCACGACATCCCTGGTCTGCCGGCAGTTCCTCAGCTGGAGCAGCAGACATTCCCTGAGATCCCTCGCCCCGACACCGGCAGGCTCGAACTCCTGGATGAGCTCAAGCATGCGGGTGACCTCTTCCGCGTCGGTCTGGATGCCGGCCCTGAAGGCCATGTCGTCGACCAGAGACTCGATGTCCCTGCGAAGATAGCCGTCACCGTCGAGCGAGCCTATGATGAAAGCGGCGATATCGTGCTCCTTCTGCGAGAGATTGCGGCAGCCGAGCTGGTCCATCAGGCTCTGGGTGAAACTCGTAGCCACCGAGAAAGTGTTGTATTCCGGTCTGGGATCCTTCCCCCAGTTGTTGACTTTCAGACGATAGGACGGTATGTAGTCGTCATCCTTGATCTCGTCGAGCGAGACCTCCTTGGGCTCCTCGGACTCTTTCTCGGGATCGGGGGTGTCGTCAAGCACCGGATTGTCCTCCAGTTCGGCACGCACGCGCTGCTCCAACTCCTGAACAGGCAGCTCGATGAGCTTTATCGTCTGTATCTGAAGCGGTGACAGCTTCTGCTGCTGCTTGAGTTCCAGCCCCTGCTTAATCATAGTACGGCGCGGAATATTGTCCTTCAAGCGGCTGCGTGCTTCCGTACACCTGCGATCCGAGGCCTTCCGGCTCCGGGCCGCGCAGGTCGGGTGCGCCTATGGAGGGATACTTGAACCTCTCCCTCGCTATGAAAGCGTCGGGGAATTCGGACCGGATCTCGCGGAGCAGGATCTCGGCGTCCACACGGGTGCGGAAATTGCCCACTGAGACCTTGAAGTTGGGCGTCGTATAGCTGCGGTACGCCTGAATGTTCGGGAATCTCCTGTTGAAGCGCTTCAGGGCTTCGAGAGACTCCTCTCTCGCGTTCGGCCTGCTGCTTATGTATATGCGTATTCGGAAGCCGTTGAAGTCGGAAGCGTCATTGGCGTCAACCCACGCGTTGAACGCATCCCGGACTTCGGAAGCCTGAAGTACCACCACGTCGTCGGGAAGTGCCGAGAATATGTCTTTTCCGGCCAGAGTGGAATCGATTTCCACTTCCGTCCCGGCGTGGACCAGCTCGTCTCCAGAAATCGAAGGGATCTGGGCTGCGGCGGAAGACGCCGCGAGGAAAAGTGCCGTGAATATGCAGAATAATCTTGCTTTTGTCATTGTCGGTCGGTCACCCTTTCAATTTTCCTGCCATTCGGGCGACGCACAAAGATAAGAAAATTCCATATCTTTGTCGCTCCATTATGAACAAGGTATATATCGAGACATACGGGTGTCAGATGAATGTAGCTGACACAGAGGTGGTTTTCTCCATCCTGGGCAAGGCCGGGTTCGTGCGCACGGACCAGATCGCCCAGGCCGACGTGATCATGGCGAACACCTGCTCCATCCGCGACAACGCCGAGCAGCGCATACTCGGCCGCATAGAACAGTTCAACATCTACAGGAAAGCCCGCCCCGGCGTCGTCACGGGCATACTCGGATGCATGGCCGAACGGCTGAAGGAAGATCTGCTGAAGACCGGGAAAGTCGACATAGTGGCCGGGCCGGACAGCTACCGGAACCTGCCGCTGATGATCGAAGGCGCTCTCTCCGGGCAGCCCCAGATCAACGTGCTTCTGTCGCGCGAGGAGACATACGCCGACATAGACCCCGTCCGCACCGACAGCAACGGCGTCTCCGCGTTCATCTCGATAATGCGCGGATGCAACAATGTCTGCTCCTACTGCGTGGTGCCGTACACCAGAGGCTCAGAGCGCAGCCGCGACTGGAAGTCGATAGTCCGCGAAGCCTGCGGCTGCTTCGCAGGCGGATACAGGGAGATCACGCTGCTCGGACAGAATGTGGACTCGTACAGCTACGGGGACATGGACTTCGCCGGCCTGCTGAAGACGGTCGCCGAAGCCGTGCCGCAGATGCGCATACGCTTCTCCACTTCGAATCCCCAGGACATCTCCGACGAAGTGCTGCTGACCATGGCGTCGCACCCCAACATCTGCCGCCACATCCACCTGCCGGTGCAGTCAGGGTCCGACCGCATCCTCGAGAAGATGCGCCGCCGCTACTCTCGGGAATGGTATCTCGCCAGAGTCGCCCGAATACGCGAGCTGATGCCGGACTGCGCGATCAGCACCGACGTGATAGCGGGTTTCTGCTCCGAGACCGAGGAGGACCACAGGCAGACGCTGAGCCTGTTCGAGGAAGTAGGATTCGACGCCGCCTACATGTTCTATTATTCCGAACGCCCGGGCACCCTCGCCGCCCGCAAGTATCCCGACGACGTGGACATCGCGACCAAGACCCGCAGGCTGGAGGAAATCATCGCGCTTCAGAACCGCCTGTCGCTCGAAAGCAACCGGTGGGACATCGGAAAGGAGTTCACGGTGCTCGTCGAGGGGCCGTCGAAGAAAAACCCCGACGAACTCTGCGGCCGCAACCAGCAGAACAAGATGTGCGTATGGCCGGACACGACCCACAGGCCCGGCGACTTCGTGAAAGTCAAGGTCAGGGACTGCACCCAGGCGACCTTGCTCTGCGAACCCGCGCAGTAGTCAGACGATTCCCGCGACACGCTCCTCCGCAAAGGAGAAGAAGCAGTCGTCGCAGACCACCACATGATCCATAAGCTGGAGACCGCAGGCGACCGCAGCCTTGTGCAGCTGGGCGGTCTGCTTCTTGTCGGCCTCGCTCGGCCGCGGATTGCCGCTCGGATGGTTGTGTACCAGTATGATCCCCGATGCGCAGTTGTCCAGAGCCAGGCGCAGCACCTGCCGCGCGTCGATGACTGTCGCCCTGCCGCCGCCCGAACTCAGCATCACACATTTAATCAGATAGCAGCTGTCGTTGAGCAGCAGCATCCAGCATTCCTCGTGCCTGAGGCCCTTGAGGCGCGGAAGCATGATTTCGAATACGCTCCTCGCGGTGACTATGGCCTTCCTGTCGAATGCCGACTCTTCGTGGAGGAAGCGTCTTCCAAGCTCCAGCGCGGCCATGACCGTGGCCGCCTTGTCCTTCCCTATCCCGGGAATCGCGCAGAGCCGGCCGCAGTCCATGTTCAAGAGGTTGCAGAGTTTCGCGTCGCACGCGTTCAGAAGCTGCTGGGCCAGTTCCACTGCGCTCAGATTCCGCATGCCGCTTCGAAGAAGCACGGCGAGAAGTTCGCCGTTGCTGAGCCTGCCGGCGCCTTCGGCCAGCAGTTTTTCGCGAGGTCTTTCGCTCGCGCACAGATCCTTTATTTTCATAGCAAGCCAGGTTCATGTCCGACACGGCGCCGGATTTTCGTAAATATACGGTTTCTCTACAAAATTCGTATCTTTAAAAGCTGTTTTACAGGAAATTTTCGAGGAGCGTTTTTCCGGAAAATTCCAAAACAGCCCCTTATTTGCGATATGAAGATACTCATAATCGAAGACGAACCTGCGCTCCAGGAGCTGATGGCGGGCAGCCTGCGGCGGGAGCAGCACATAGTGGAGACCGCCTCAACCTACGCGGAGGCAGAAGGCCGGCTCGCGGACTATTCCTACGACTGCGTGCTGCTTGACATCATGCTGCCCGACGGGAACGGTCTCGACCTGCTCGGAAGCCTGAAGGCGCAGGACAGACGGGAAGCCGTGATAATCATATCCGCGCGCGATTCGCTCGACGACAAGATACGCGGTCTCGAGGACGGGGCCGACGACTATCTGCCCAAGCCCTTCCACCTCGCCGAGCTTTCAGCCCGCATACGCAGTGTGGCGAGACGCATGAGAGGCGGAGGCCGCAACGGCATCACGCTCGGCAACGTCACCGTGGAGCCCGAGAGCTTCCGGGCGAGAGTGGACGGAATAGAACTTCCGCTGCTCAAGAAGGAATTCGACATACTCGCATACTTCATGCAGCGTCCCGGCCATGTCATCGACAAGTCGGTGCTCGCAGAGGCCGTCTGGGGCGACCATATCGACCAGGCCGACAGCTTCAATTTCGTATACTCGCAGATGAAGAACCTCAGGCGCAAGCTCGAAGATGCCGGCGCGACGATAGAGATAAAGGCCGTCTACGGCTTCGGCTACAAACTCGTGGAGCGATGAAGCTAATCTACAGAATGGCGCTGCGCCTCTCGATGCTGCTCATCCCGCTCATGGCGGTATGGGCCGTCATCTTCTATTTCACCATGGTCCACGAAATCAACGATGAGACCGACGACGCGCTTGCGAGGCGCTCGGAAGCCCTTATATTGAAGATACTCGGAGGCGAAGCCGTAGGCGCGGACGGCTCCGGCGGCAGCTGGTCGGTCACCGAAGTCAGCGAGGAATATGCCGTATCCCATCCGGCGATAAGCCGCCGCGACACCGAGATACATGTTCCGGAGAATCGCAAGACAGAGCCCGCACGCATGCGGGTGACCATATTCCAGGACCGCGACGGACAGTGGCACGAGCTCAGGGTGGCTATGCCGACCTTCGAACGCGAAGACCTTCAGATGACAGTGCTCCGCTGGGTGATAGCGCTCTACGCCCTGCTTCTCGTGACATCAGTGTGCACCACGCTCTGGGTGTTCCGGAAGAGCATGCAGCCGCTCTACGCCCTGCTGGACTGGCTCGACCGCTACAAGCCCGGGAAAAAGTCCGACCCGGTCCCTGACGGTTCCGACATCAACGAATTCCGCAAGCTCAGCAATGCTGCGCAGCAGGCCGTCCTGCGCTTCGAAAAAATGCTCGAACAGCAGAAGCAGTTCATAGGCAACGCCTCCCACGAGCTTCAGACTCCGCTGGCTGTGCTCCAGGGAAGACTCGAGCACATGGTGGACAATTCCGGCATGAACGAGGAGATGCTGGCCGAAGCATCCAGGATGCAGGCCGCCCTGAACCGCATAATAAGGCTCAACAAGACTCTCCTGCTGCTCGCCAGGATAGAAAACGGCCAGTTTCCCGAAAGCGTGGAGGTGGACATGGCCGCCCTGATACGGGAACAGCGGGAGATGTATGCCGAGATATACGCCGACAGGAACATAGGGTGCAGCCTCGACCTGCCCGGCTCCTTCGTCGTACGCATGAACGAGTCGCTGGCTTCAGTGCTGGTTTCCAATCTGCTCAAGAACGCCTGGGTGCACAGTCCCGAAGGCGGAAGCATCGAAATTCGCCTGAAAGACGGAACTCTCGACATCTCCAACGACGGTGCAGCCGCCCTGGACGCCGACCATATCTTCGAGCGTTTCTACAAGAGCGGCGGCAGGGAAGGCTCCACCGGCCTCGGACTCGCTCTTGTAAGGGCAGTGGCCGACAGCTACGGAATGTCGGCAGGCTATGCCTTCTCCGAAGGCCGCCATCATTTCACAATCTCTTTCCGGGAACAGGAATAGAAAATCCCGGAAATTTTTCCCGATTACAGATTCATTACAGAATCGGGACATACTTTTGCATCGTCAACAAAAGGAAAGGACGATGAAAAAGACGATAATGCTGATACTGGCCGGACTGATTCTCCTGAATCCGCTGCGCGCGGAAACCGACGACGACAGGCCCATCACCATAGAGGAACTGCCCTCCGAGGCCAGGAACTTCATCTCTCTTCATTTCCCCGGAGAAAGAGTTGCCCTGGCTCTGATGGAAAAAGACTTCCCCGACATCGACTACAAGGTGGTGTTCGCCACGGGAGCCATGGCGGAATTCGACAGGCAGGGCCTCTGGACCGAAATCTCCTGCCGCTACTCCGAGATGCCGGCGGGAATAGTGCCGGAACCCATGGAGGCGAAGGCCGCGGAGCTCTATCCCGACTCAAGAGTGACCGAAATCGAAAGAGGAAGGAAGGGCTACGAACTCAAGCTGGACAACGGCATGGAACTGACCTTCGGGACGGACTTCAGACTCCTCGACATCGACGACTGACAATACCTTAATATAATAACTGACAACAATCAAAATCAAGTAAATCATGAAAAAGACCATCATCGCGGCATTCATGCTGCTTCTCGGAATCACCGCGGCGAAAGCCGACAACGACCGTCCGATCAACCTCAACCAATTGCCCAAGGCGTCACAGGAATTCCTGGCCAGGCACTTCGGAGACCTCCAGCTCGCATTCGCCGTCGAAGACCGCAAATATGTGGGCAGCGAATACGAGGTGACCTACACCGACCGCACCGAGGTGGAGTTCAACACGAACGGAGAGTGGACCTCGGTGGAACGCAGATACGAAGCCGTCCCCGACGCAATCATCCCCGAGGAAATCAGGAAATATGTGAGCACCATGGATTTCGCCGGCGGGCAGCAGATACGCAAGATCAGCCGGGACCGCTTCGAATGGGAGATCGAACTCTCCAACGGCATCGAGATGGAATTCGACCTCAACTTCAACATCGTAGGCATCGACGACTGACATGACGGCTTCCGGAAAGAAAAGGCTTTGGGCGGTTGCGGCGGTGATACTTGCCGCAATCGCCGTCATGGTTGCGGCGAACATGGAATCCAGCAGACCCGTTACGGCGGACGAACTGCCGGAGACAGCCCGCAACTTCGTAGGGGACAACTACCCCGGAGACTCCCCCGCACTGATACTCAAGAAGTTCGATGACCTGCGCAGCAGTTACGAAGTCACCTTCACCGACGGAACCAAACTCAAGTTCGGACGCCGCGGAGAATGGACGGAGATTGAAAGCCATGTCAGGCCCGTCCCCTCCGGCGTGATTCCCCCGCAGATATGCGACTACACGGACAGGAATTTCCCCGGAATCCCGCTCATGGAGATATCGAGGGACAGGAAAGAAGTGGAGGTGAAGCTCGCCAACAGAGTGGAGCTGACCTTCGATTCCACGGCCTGGACGCTCACGGACTTCGACGACTGACGAACTTTGATGCGATTTTGCTATATTTGACGCTGGCGCGCCATTTATACGGCTGCGCCTCGGCAATTACAAGCAAGCTTGCATTGCTCTCGGCTTCTGCGTATATTTGCCAAATCGCATTTTTAATCATTAACCACAATGACCAGATTTCTGACAAGCTTGGCGGCTTTTCTCGCCGCAGCCCCTTTGTTCGCCCAGGAAATCGACCTGCAATGGGTCGGAGACCAGCCGCAGGTACCGGCCGGGCAGAGCTGGGGAGTACCCTTCGAAAAAGGACAGATAGACGAGAGGCAGACATTCAGCCTCACTGACGGCAAGGGAGACCAGCTGCCTCTGCAGCAGTGGGTGATGGCCCGCCACCGCGACGGTTCAGTCAAGTGGATGGGATTCGCCGCCTCCCTGACCCCGGACCAGACAGACGGCCTCAAACTGACCGCCGGCCCCAAACTCACTCCCAGACAGGCCAGACAGGCCGCCAGGAAAGCCTCCGCACCAGAGATGCAGGCTGACGGCATCAAAGTCAGCGAAACCGCAGACGAGGTGACGGTCGACAACGGCGTCGAGAAAATCACCTTCGGAAAAAGCGGCGCATGGCTCGTAAGGTCGATAGAGATGAACGGCACGAAGGTGGCCGGGAACGGAAGGCTCGTATGTATCCGCGAAGACCGCTCGCAGGAGGAAGACGGAATCCTGAAGTTCGACGACTTCCAGAGCCGCATCGACAGCGTTTCCGTAGAAAAGACCGGACCCGTGCTCGCAGTAGTGAAGATCGACGGCATGCACAGCGACGGCACCCGCGACTGGCTTCCCTTCAGCGTCAGGTTCTACATATACGACAATGTTCCGTCAGTCAGGATGGTACACTCCTTCATCTACGACGGAGACCAGTTCACTGACTTCATAAAGGGACTCGGAATCGAGTTCACTCTGCCTCTGCGCGAGGAGATACACAACCGCCACGTGCGCTTCGCCGGGGAGAACGGAGGACTCTGGGGCGAAGCCGTGAAGCCTCTCGCCGGCAGGCGCGTGCTCACCTATCCCGGAATCGAAAGCGTGCTCAGGGACCAGTTCGAGGGCAAGCGCGTTCCCGATCAGGCCGAGTACAATGCCGCAGGACAGAAGCTCATCAGCGACTGGGCCGACTGGAGCGACTTCCGTCTGACCCAGCTGACTCCCGACGGATTCGACATACGCAAGCGCACCAACGCCGAAAGCCGCTGGATAGGCACGGCCGGAGGAAACAGGGCTCCCGGATACATGCAGGCCGGCGACGTGAGCGGCGGACTGGGGCTGTCTCTCAAGGATTTCTGGCAGTCATACCCCACAGAGCTTGAAATCATGGACATGACAGAGGACAACGCCACCATGACCGTGTGGATATGGAGCCCGAGAGGTGAGGTGATGGACATGCGCCATTACGACACGGAAGGCCACGACCTCAACTCGGCCTACGAGGACTATCAGGAAGGAATGTCCACGCCTTACGGCATCGCCCGCACGAGCGAGATAACCATAGTCCCCTACAGCGTCATGCCCACGAGGGACGAGTCGGTACAAATCGCGCAGACCGCGCAGAGCATCAGCCAGATCATGGCGACTCCGCAGTACCTGCATGACGCCGGCGCCTTCGGCGTCTGGGGACTTCCCGACCCTGACGGAGGAGAAGTCAAGCAGTGGATAGAGAAGCAGATAAACGACTACATCGCGTTCTACGAGCAGTCCATCGAGACTCAGAGATGGTACGGCTTCTGGAACTACGGCGACGTGATGCACTCCTACATGAGCGGACGCCATTCATGGAACTACGACATCGGCGGCAACGCCTGGGCTAACACCGAGCTCGAACCCGACCTCTGGCTGTGGTACGCTTTCGTGCGCAGCGGACGCGAGGACATCTTCAGGCTCGCTTCGGCGATGACAAGGCACACTTCCGAAGTGGATGTATATCATATTGGAGAGATGGCCGGACTCGGCACCCGTCACAACGTATCTCACTGGGGATGCGGAGCCAAGGAAGCGAGAATCGGCCAGGCCTGGTGGAAGAGGTTCTTCTACTATCTGACCTGCGACGACCGCGTGGGCGACCTGATGCACGATGCCGCCGACGCCGACTTCACCACCCTGAAGTTCGACCCTCTGCGCGTGGCCCAGCCCCGCAGCGAGTTCCCGACCTCCCAGCCCACGCGTCTGCGCTGGGGACCCGACTGGATAGCATTCGTCGGCAACTGGTTCACAGAGTGGGAGAGGACAGGCAACGAGTACTATCTCGACAAGATCGAGACCGGAATGAAGTCTCTGTCGAATCTGCCCAACGGTCTGTTCACCGGAAAGGGCCCCTACGGCTACGATCCCGAGACCGGAAAACTGACCTACGAGGGCGAGCCAGACTGGATCACCAACACCAACCACCTGGCGAATCTCCAGGGCGGATTCGAGGTCATGATGGAAGTCTACGATGGAATCGGAAACGAAGATTTCAACAAGACCTACCTCGAATATTGCAGCTGGTACACGGTTCCCAAGGACGATCCTATACGCGACCTGCCCGAGAATGCGAAGTACAAGAACTGGTGGGGTCACTGGAATCAGGACCGCATGCTGGCTTTCGCAGGCCACGAGCTCAATGACGCCTACCGCATCAAATTGGCCTGGGTAAGGTTCCTGCAGGGCTCAGTCGGGCCTGACGGCAAGTTGCGCGACCAGGTTCCCGTGGTACGCATCGAGGGTTCCGACACGCTGACTCCGTTCTACGAGAGTCCGAGGGTGAGCACGAACGGCACGGCCCAGTGGAATCTCGAGGCCATCATCATGCTCGGGCTCATCGGTGACCAGATTCCCGATCTCAGCGAAATTCCGGCACCGGCACCGCGCCGGTAGCTGACTTTTAATTGTCACACGCGGAGGGGTGTCCGCATCCGGGAGGCGACAGACAAGGAAAAGCCTCCCGGGTGCGGACACCCTCCGTTATGCGTTCATATAAGACAGTTTCACTCCGTTCCGGACGGACCGGCAGTCCCGGAGGCTTCCGCGGCGGAAAGGGAGTCGAGGCTGGCCTGCTCGGAAGCGGAGAGGGAGTCGAGCTGCTGGTCGACGGCGGCCTTGTAGCCGAGTTCCCGGCGGCGCTGCTCGATGAAGCGGTTGCGGCGGTTCTCGCGTATCGCGTTGTCGACTCCGCGGCGGAAGATGTCCTGTATGGACTCACGCAGGTTTATCCGAGTCTCGTCGATGACCTCCGAGAACACCGGCACGTCCACGCTCCTGTATTTCGGCTTGCCTATGCGGAAGCGGAAATCGTCGAAGGTCCCGGAAAGGTCTATGCCCACACGGAAGGGCAGCGGAGACTGGATCACCGAGACATGATACTTGAAGCTCGCATCGAGGTTCTGCACGCCGCTCATCGCGAGAGTGTACCTGTCGACGCTCAGCACGAAGGGAAACACCTCTATCTTGTTGTCCGAAATCAGGCCTTCCACCGACATGTGGTCGACATGGCCGCCGGTCCTGTCCTTGAACATCAGCTTGCGGGCTATCTCGTTGAACGCCGTGCTCTCGGAAAGCGTGAGGTCGTCGCCGCTGATGCGTATGACGCCGTTGATGCTCGGCGTCAGTATGGTCATGGTCGTGTCCATGCTGGCGGTCGCCGACACGGTGCAGTTCAGCAGCCCTCTGAACGACTTGAGCATCGACATCACCGAATCCACGGCCGGCATCATCTCTATGACCTTCTCAGCGGTGATGTCCTTGAGCTGGAGGTCGAAGCCGGTCTGGAGGTCCCGCTTGGTGCGTGTCGAATAGAAGCCTTCGAACTCGATGTCCCCCACATCGGTTCTCGCCACGGTGTTGGTGAGCTGCACGCAGCGCTCCCGGACGGCGATGTCCGTCGTAAGGGTATCTATCTTCAGGTTCGAGTAGGTGACATCGGCGGCTTTGAGCCTCAGGTCTGCGGTGATGTTGCCGGGCACCACTATGAGCGCGGGCGCCGGGACCTCGGAGGTCTCAAGGGAGTCGACCGTCACCATTTCCTGATATTCCTCGTCGGCGATGTCAAGTGCAGTTGCGGACAAGTTCTCAGGCTCATAGCCGGAGCCGAGCTGCCATGCGCCGAGCAGTTCGTTGACATTCAGGCTGTCGGACGAGACTTCCATGTCCAGACGCAGGAAGCCCTGTCCGCGCAGCATCGAGCGCAGCCCGCGGAGGTCGCCGGATAGGGACAGCTGCGACCTTCCGCTGGCGAGGTTGAAGCTGTCGAAGCGTATCTCGTTGTTGTTGAAGGACGCCTTTATGTCGGTCAATCTGTTGCGCAGGGGGAAATATGGCGTGATGACGCCGGCCGAGCCCACTGACAGGCTGCCGTCGAAGTCCCAGTCGCGGAGGTATCTCGTCACGGAATCGCCGAGATTCAGGCTAATGTCGCGCTTTCGGAAATCCTCCTCGCTCAGCCACTCGGGAAGCGGACGTGATCCGCGTGTCCTCCGGAAACGGGCGAACAGCGAATCGGGCGGCACATCGGGATATCTGCGCATAAGAGAATCGGCAAAAGCCCGGCTGCGGCGACGGCGTTCTATCGAATTCATGGCGGCCACCGCGTCAAGATCGAGATTCCTCACGAAGATGCGGTTGACGGGCCCGCGCATGAACACGCCCTTGTTGGAGCTGTCGAGCGTCAGCACGGGCACGTCCGGGGCGCCGGATTTCGGCGATATCTTGAAAATGCTGCCGGAATTGGACACCGCGACGAAAGTGGTGTCAGCTCCGACGAGCGAAAGGAAACCTATGTCAAGCCGGCCGCCGAAAGGATAGAAGCGGGAGGAATCCGTCCTGTCGAGCACGGCCGCGGCATTCTGGGCCTTCAGCGAGATATTCCTGCCGACCACGCGCATCCTGTCTTTCATCGAGAGGTACGCTGTATCCACATAGGCCGTCATGGCGAGCATCCTCTCCCCCTGCGCCACGCTCGAGTCGCGGGTGTTGCCCACGGCACCGAGCCAGATGTCGAGGCTGTCGGTCGTCAGGCGGAGGCTGTCGGAAATGACTTTCAGGCCGCCGCTCCTGAGTCTTCCGGAGATGTCGGCCTGCGCCAGCTGATATGGATCGAGATGGGAAATGCGGGCCTTGCCTCTGACTGAGGCGTCAAGATCACCGGAAAGTTCGACGCCGCTCCGGCGCTTCATGAACTGCGAAAGCGTGTCGAGACTGATACGCACGGAAGCGTCGGCATCCACGAGAGGATCCCCGCCGAGCAGGTCGGAAGCGGAGCCGCTGACATCGATGTGCAATGCCTTGCCCTTTACATGGAAGTCGCCTAGTTGCAGGTCCATCTTGCCGCCGCGGCCGTGGAGCTCGCCGTCGAGGGCTATCTCATGCCGGAGGTCGAACATCCTGTTGCCTATGGTCGAATGCGGTATCGACAGACGGGCGTCAATGTCGGGAAACACACCCTCGGCGGGATCGAGGAAGCCGTCGAAGTCCGCTGACAGGCTTACCTTCGCGTCCGTTTCGATGTTTCCGGCCAGCTTGAACGAGCTGCGGCGGAAATGCCCGAGCACGTCGCTGACACGGCATTCGTCGATCGAGGCGCTGCCGCTGATCCTGAGCCTGTCGCCGAAACGGAGGTCCGCGGAAGCCTTGAGGGGCAGATCAGCAACGCTCGCCTCCAGGCCGATTATGTCAAGAGCGAAGACTGAGTCCTTCGGGAAGCCGACTTCGGCGCTGATGTCGACCGGCAGGCCGATGCGGCCGTAATGCGCGCTCGCAAGCCATGCGGTCGCGGAGGCGTCGATGTCGATGTGGCCTGAATGCGCAATGATTCCCATCCTGTCGAGTCTCATGGCCAGAGTGTCCGAAGGCAGTCTGCCGGCCACCAGCATGCTGTCGACTGTCAGGCCGATACGGCTGCGTCTCCTGCGCCGCTCCTGGCGTATGCTGTCCCTGGTATAGCGTCTGCGGGCCTTCACGTCGGCTGCATCGGGACGGACGAGCTCATCGTCTCCGGCAGCCAGCCGGCCGTTAAAGCGCATGCGGCTGAAATCCGCCATCGCGAACAAAGTGTCCGCCGGAGAAGAATAGACGACATGCGGGTGGCCGCGGAGCACTATCCTTCCGAGTGCGAATTTCATGGGCTCCTTCTCCGCAAGGCTGTCCGCAGGATCTTTGTCCTTGCTCCCTCCGGCGATGAAGACATCCCAGTTCTTCCGTCCGTCGGCATAGTTCTTGGCGAAGATGCGCGGCCTGTCAAGCACCAGCGAAGGCACTCTGACGGTTCCGGCAGCCAGCGCCGCCACGTCGACAGAAGCGAACATCCTGCGTACGGAAGCCAATGTGTCGGCTCCCGGACCGCGTCCCTGCCGCATCATATAGTAAGTGCTGTCCTCAACCGCCGCATAGCGGTCGGAAGGATAGGTGAGCGAAAAATCGGTGAATCCTATATTGAGGTAGGGGAAGCTGCGGAATACCGACAGCCGCACTTCGCCGAAAGAGACGTCGGCGTCGACATATTCGTTTGCAAAGCGGTTGGCAAGCCGGGTGAGCACCGAAGGGCTGAGCGCCACCTGCACGGCTATGAGGATCACAGCCCAGACGCCCGCCACCCACAGCAGCACCTTCCATACGGTCTTCATTTTCTTCCTTGCAGCCATAGTTCGTCGTAAAATTCGGAACAACTTTTAAATATAGTCATTTTTCAGGCAAGTTGTTGCGGCTGGCGGACAGCGGCAGACAGAAAAACTTGGGAGCGATATGTTTTGCGAAATCGGCCTTGCATGGCCCTGTGTGACCGATTATCGGAAACATATTGCTCCCAAGTCGTTCCCATGTTCCTGTTCCGGAGGATCTGGTGTTCCCGGCTTACCCCTGTTCCGCCGGAACGAGAGGCCGCTTGGGTGGACGGAAAACGAGAATTGCGGCAACTGACAGATTCATTGTCAATCGCCGCAATTTCAGTGGGGTGCGATGTGGGGCTCGAACCCACGACACCTAGAACCACAATCTAGTGCTCTACCAACTGAACTAATCGCACCATTTCAGAGGACTGCAAAGATACGAAGAAATTTTATCCCTGCAAGCCCTATCTAATAATTTTATGCTATCTTTGTGCGATTTCGCATAAAATAAAGCAAAGTTATGGCAAAAGAAATAAAGTTCTCGCTTGTCTACAGAGACATGTGGCAGTCATCCGGCAAATACCAGCCGAGAGTCGACCAGCTGGTCAGAGTGGCCCCCGCAATCATCGACATGGGCTGTTTCGACCGCGTCGAGACCAACGGCGGCGCGTTCGAGCAGGTCAATCTGCTCTACGGAGAGAACCCCAATGTATCCGTACGCAAGTGGACCGCCCCCTTCCATAAGGTCGGCATCCAGACCCACATGCTCGAGAGAGGCCTCAACGCCCTGCGCATGAATCCGGTTCCGGCAGACGTACGCGAACTCATGTTCAAGGTCAAGAAGGCTCAGGGCACCGACATCGCCAGATCGTTCTGCGGACTCAACGACCACCGCAACCTCAAGCTCTCGATAGAATACGCGAAAAAGGCCGGCATGATCTCACAGGCCGCGCTTTCAATCACCCACTCCCCCGTGCATACCGTCGAGTACTACCTCGGCGTGGTGGATCACCTCGTGGAGTACGGAGCGGACGAGATCTGCCTCAAGGATATGGCGGGCATCGGCCGTCCGACCTTCCTCGCGGAACTCACGAGAGACATCAAGAAGAAATATCCCAACATAAAGATACAGTACCACGGCCACAGCGGACCCGGCTTCTCCCCGGCGTCCATGCTTGAGGTGGCCCGCGCGGGCGCCGACTATGTCGACGTGGCAGTGGAGCCGCTCGCATGGGGAAAGGTGCATCCCGACGTGATCACCATACAGCAGATGCTGCGCGCCGACGGCTTCCTCGTCAAGGACATCAACATGGACGCCTACATGGAGGTGCGCCGCCTGACACAGGAGTTCATCGACGATTTCCTCGGCTACTGGATCAACCCTACAAACTCCCAGATGACCTCCCTGCTCGTAGGCTGCGGCCTGCCCGGAGGAATGATGGGTTCGATGATGGCCGACCTCAAGGGATTCAAGGCGGCGATCAACGCTTCAGAGCGCGCCAACGGCAAGCCCGAAAGCTCGCTTGACACCCTGATGGTAAGGCTCTTCAACGAAGTGGAGTATGTATGGCCCCGCCTCGGATATCCCCCGCTCGTGACCCCGTTCAGCCAGTATGTGAAGAACACGGCGCTGATGAACCTGCTCGCGATGAGCCAGAACAAGCCCCGCTTCAGCAGCATCGACAAGGACACCTGGAACATGATTCTCGGCAAGATGGGCCGACTGCCCGGCAAGCTTGCACCCGAAATCGTCGAGCTCGCCAAGGAGAAGGGCATGGAGTTCTTCGACGGCAACCCTCAGGACGAATATCCCGACGAGCTGCCCAAGTTCCGCCAGATGATGAAGGACGAGGGCTGGGACTGCGGCCAGGACGACGAGGAGCTGTTCGAACTCGCGATGCACGAAAGGCAGTACCGCGACTACCGGAGCGGCGTTGCGAAGGAGCGTTTCAACAAGGAGCTTGAGGAGCTCAAGGCCAAGGCCGGCGCTCCAATAATCGTGAAGCGCCCCGTCGTGGAGATGCCCGAATTCGACATCGACAAGATCGTGGAGAAATATCCCAAGGCGACTCCCGTCCAGGCGCCCGCGAAGGGAAAGATGCTCTGGCAGGTCGACGTGATCGACGAGTCCAAGGCGCCCGTCGTCGGCACCAAGGTGAAGACCGGCAAGCCCTGCGGCTTCGTCCAGACATACTACGGCATGGAGGAGATACGCACTGCCGTCGACGGACGCATAGTCGCAGTCACCGCACCCCAGGGCAAGGATGTCGTCAAGGGCGAGATAGTGGCATTCGTAGAATAGGCAGCTACACCTTATAATGGTCAGCGACAGTCCGGTACAGGGCTGCCGTTGATTTTTTGTTTTGAATTTTTCTCTATCTTTGCGACCAGCTGGCAAGCAATCGTTCTGATATCAATCGGGGGCATTCCGCCCGCCGGTCTATCATCATCTCGTTTTTGTATAGCCAGCCGTTGACAGGCGTAAACTAACTGAAAAAACACAGAACGACCCCACAAGAGTCGGATGAAGCTGAATCTATTTTCAACCGCCATCGCACTGCTGGCAGCGATGACCGGCGCCGGGCTTCCGACAGGCGCGCAGGAGAACAACCGGGACGAATACCGTCCGGGGGTCTCAAGCGTATTATCTTCGGCTTAGCGGGAGCGAACACCACAGCGCCGACTTCCATGTCAACTTCCGCTGGGACAACGCCGTAATCAGACCGGACTACATGAACACTGGCGAGAATCTCAAGGCCCTCGCCGCCGTCCTGGCAGTCTCCTGCGTCAAAACGGAGAGACTGCCGGACGGTGCGGAGGACCGTCATACTATCAGCTGGCAGACAGTACAGACCAAGGCCGCACCCTACAGTCCCGCCACTCCTTTCGTCTCATGGGCATGGTACCTGCCGGAAGCCGGACGGCTCAACTTCATGTCGCTGAGTCCGGCAGATATCGGCGGCATGGCAGTCTGTTCGGCTGAAAACGGCATAGTCATAGACGCTTACGATGTAAAAGGCCCCGGTCAGGACATTGACCTCATGGTCGCGGATGTCGTATCCGACCAGAACGCGAACATTCCCGACGCGAACGGCACGGGATTCAACGGAGTCCCCACCGTGTTCCGGCACAAGCTGGCAAGAATCACGGGCATCAGATTCAACACTGACGCCGATTACGCCATAAAATCCGGAAACGGCGGCCATCTCAAGGGGAGCAAGCGATTCTTCATCAATTCAATCAGCATTCTCGGGCTGAACACTGTAGGCACCTATACCAGCGGACCGGCCGTCAACGGCATCGACCCGGGAAGCTGGAGCAACCTGTCCGGTCAGAACGACCTTCACTGGACTGAAGGAATTTCACAGGAAATAGTCTACAGCGATACGGAGCCGACACCTGTCCCAAGGCAGGGAACCGACTTCGAAAAGCCGCTCGTAGTTCTGCCCCAGACATTGAGCGACGGCTCGTCTCTCAGAATCAATTATACCATAAGGACATATTACGACGATTCTCCTGACGGAAACGACAGCAATTTTTCGGAAGAGAAAGTCGAGGAGACAATAAAGCTCTCCGCTATTATGGACAGGTTCGCAATCAACAGCCAAACCACATTCGACATCATAGTCGGGCTGAAAGAAATACAATGGTCGGCTTCTGTCTCCGAATGGGAGGACAGGACCGGCTCGGAAACTACAAAATAGCGGCCAGTGGCATTCAAGACCTTCATATCGCTCGTGCCGGCATGCCTCGCCGCGATTTCCTGCACTCATCTCCATGACGGAGGGGTGAAGAGGGAGATTGTGTTCGAAGTCACGGTGGCGTCAAACACCAGAGCTGCCGGAAACGACGGCCTCCGCCTGCCGGAAAACGAGGACATAGCCGTCCAGGGCTACTCGCTCCCCTCCGACGAGAACACCATAGAGGACAGTGCGCGCAATCCCCTGCTTCTCATGGATCAGAACATACAGGGGCCGAACTATGCCTACGACTGGCTCTATTACGAAATCGACCAGTTATGGGGCGGCAAGTCAATGAAAACTATATATGACCCCTGCCCCTATGGCTACAAAGTGCCGTACGACGAACTGGAAACGCTGTTCAAGGCAGCATCTTACTGCTACAACAACTACATATACTTCGAAGGCCGCGTCATCGGTCTCGGGGCATCAGACCAGGCGTTCTCGGCTCAAGAGAGGAAATCTTCTTTCCTTTCAAACGAAAGCAGATGACACGCCATGGCGACATGGCTGCCGGAACAAAATCTGAGTGTGCGGCCTGAGGTGCCAAATCATTGATTGTCAATAGCTGCCTTCTTTCTCTCGCACACGCAGAGGACTTCTGGACCCCGCTGCGTGTGCGGTCATAAGATTCAACAGCTTGAATATCAGCGCAATGGCGAGCATGGTCGCACATTCAGATTTTAGTTGAGGGCTGATTGCAAATCTGCCTGGAACGGATTCCCTGACGGGGCGCAGAACCGGCAGATTGCAAGCCCGCCCGGAACGGTGTCGGCAGTTCCGATGTTGGCTTTCCGTCCATGCACGAAGCGAATATCCTGTCGGAACTGTTAAAAAAGATAAATCCATGCAAAGAAACATAAAAAAGTGAAGAAGGTTTCTTAATGAAGCATTGGAATGCGGTTTCCGCTGGCCAAATTTGTCGCGTGCCGGCCGCTCCTCCTGTACGTCCTGATTTTTGGACCGTCAGGTTTTCGGTCCGGCCGGAAATCCCGAGCCCGGCAGGATGCGCAGGTCTGACATGCCGGACAGACATGACGAAATGCCGCCGTCTTCCGGACAGCGCCGGCAACGTGAAAGAACAACCAAAAACTATACGACTATGGAAATTTCAACACCCGTCTACGTGAACCCCCTGTCGGACTCGGGGTTCAAGGCTATCTTCTGCGACCCGGCGAACAAGTGTGACCTGATAGCGCTGCTGAA
>DVLC01000104.1 GCA_018715685.1 Candidatus Cryptobacteroides merdipullorum | reverse complement strand
CTTGTCGCTGGTGCTTATGATCATCAGCGAATCCATTATTTTGAAATCATTGGTGCCCAAGATGCCGTGGTTGATGACTTCCGGATTGGTCAGCGAGAGCCGGTGCGGGAAGCTCTCGACAAACGATGTTTCATCAGTAAAGGCCATGCAGTTTGTTTTTTGCGAGCAGGCGACAGTAATGAACATGACTGATAAGAACGCCGATATTGAGAGGAAAAATCTTTTCATGGCGGTTATTTTTGCCTTGACCTGAAATAAGTTTGCCAATATTTGATAAAGTTTACCTGTCCCCGAAGACTGTCAGCAAATATAGGATAATATTTTGATTCAAGGGGATAGAGACATCCATTATTCCATTGCAGGTTTCGTGTGTCTTTTTCCAAAAAGCTCTAAATCTGATTGTGTGCCACGAAGAGCCAAACCATTGATTCACAATTGAATCCGACTTTTCCTCGCACACGCAGAGGGCTTCGGAACCCCGCCGTGTGTGCGGTATTGGGATTCAATGCGTTGATTGTCAGTGTATTAGCTGGCCTTGCCACACAATCAGATTTTGAGGGGATGTCCGCAGTTCCTATGCCTTCAGTGCATGTAGCTGTAGCAAATGAATTCCATTTGCCCTCATGGGCCGCCGAAGTTTCGAGGTTCTGCAATCCGCCTGCGCGCAGCAACCTGCCTACAGGGGCCTGGAGGGCAGGTCAGTGTCGACGGTGGAAGGAAACTGTGTCCACTTTCGACGCCGATAGGCCTTCCACGCAGCTGCAAGCCATCCGGACCGCGCAGGTGGATTGCAGAATTCCCCCGCAGTACATAGACTACAGCTACCGCATCGCCGGGCTTAAGCTGAATCTTGCCATCCTACATCTCCGCCGGAGCTTCCGCCTCGTGCGCGTCGCCGTTATCGTCGACAGTGAAGAAGACCTTCTGCATTCCGGTGGTCAGTTCGCCCTCCTCGCTGAGACCGTAAGTGTAGGCGAGGTATAGCGTGCCGGGATTTATCGTGTCGAGCTCGGATGAAAAGATGAATGTCTGGTCCCCCTGGAGGAAAAGTCCGAACATGTCGAATATCTCCGCCAGACCAAGACCTTCGGCTGCGGCCATCTCGCTCCACATGGCGACATCGTCGGTGAGATATTCATCATCTGATTCGTATAATGCATAAAAGTCGGCTTCTCCAACCATCCCCACATACGTCATCTCCTTGTCCGCCGGCGTCACCGTGACGCTGAGACCCTCGTCGGTGAGCCCGTTGACCTTGATCGTGCAGTCCATGGGCGAATCCGGCCCGGAGGAGAGAGGAAGCGTCCTGAACGGCTCGGAAAGCTGCACATCCGTGGTCTGGCGGCCCTTGTCGTCAAGTCCGACGGCCACGACATAGTATTCGGTGTCAGGATCCCAGTCCGTGTATACATAGCTGTCCTCTCCGGTCACGCTGACCATGCCCGCAGCGGCCTCCGGGGTTATCTCGAAACCATATTCTTCCGAGAACGCCTCGGCGATTATCGCCAGGCCGTCAGCCATCAGCTGCCCAAGGCCTGCGCCTTCGAGGTAGCTGTTCACCAGATTGGAGTTGTATACCTGCCAGAAATAGCTGGTCTCTGGATTGCTCGGAGTCACGGTCACGGAAGCCCCGTTTGTCGTGATGTTCTCGACCTTGAATTCGAAAGTGCAGTCCTGGGGAACCAGCTCCCCGCCGGCTGAATGGAACTTCACGAGAACCACCTCCGTGGTCGCGTAGCCTCCGACATAGCCGAAAGCCACGGCGCAGTAGTCGCAGTCCTCTTCGAGTATCCTTGAGAAGTCACGCTCCACGCTGCCTTGTTCAATGCAGCTCTCAATGTTGCCGCCGTAGATTCCTATGATGTGTTCGGCGAGCCTTTCTTCAGGGACGTCTGTCAGCCTGTCGGCCTCGATGCAGTCGAGGAAGTAGGGGTCGTCGTTGGTGGCGCTCACTTTCACCACGCCTGTCTCTTCAGCCACGCTCACCGTCAGCACATTCTCGGACGGGGATACAGCCGTCGTGGTGACGAATTCGCATACGGGGTCGGTCGTGACTTCTCCTTCCGGGCCTACGCCGAACAGCAGTACCGCATAGTCGCGTTTTGGCATGATTGTCCAGAAGTCCTCGGCCTCAATGGTCTTGCTTCCATTGTGGACATACACTCCGTCAGCCTTGCCCCAGTCTTCAACGACATCTTCCGCCATCTGGACGAAGCCTTCGGCCGCGGCCACGGGGTCTCCGAGCTTGTCGTAGCTCTCTCGGGTGGTGATTCCGATGAAATAGAGCAGTTCGGGATCGGTGCTCGTGATTCCGACCGTGAAACTGGTGGCTCCGATATTGGAGATGTTCAGTTCGAGAGCGGGTTCAGGCACTGCGGGAGTCTTTTCACATCCCCCCAGCAGTAATGCGGCGCATAAGAACGCACCCGCAAGAAAAAGCAGATTTTTCATGTCAAATTGGTGTTGAATCAATATTAGTTTGCCTAAAGGTAATATTTTTTATGATTCCTTCAGCTCCGCCGGATGTGCAATCAGCCGTCAAGTGGCAGGCAGTCAACATTTCCTATGACTTCCCACGCCCCGGCCAGTTTCCCGAAAGTCCAGCGCGCGTTCGCGGGGCTTGTGCTCGGCAGGCGCAGGACGGACAGGCTGCGGTCTGCGATACGGAGGAGACTCCGGTCTCCGGAGAACGGTGTCTCCGCATGTCCGAGGCTGAGGCCGGCTGATGATGCGATATACCTGTCGAAGCCTTTCGCCGCGGCAGCCCCGTTGAGCGCAACCGCCCCTATTTCCGGGAAGCCGGCGAGCAATCCGGCAATGTCGTTGAATTCCGCATGGCGTATGTCCGCGTCCATGCTTCCGGGTCTGCTGGCGGCATGATAGATGTCCCAGAGCGCGATGCGGCAGTGCGCGAGCATCGCCTTCTTCTGTTCGTAGCTGACGGGGCAGGGGAGACCGTGTACGGCCGCGAGCACCTTCCAGAAGCGGTTTTGCGGGTGTCCGTAGTATTCCTGAAGCTCCAGCGAGCGGTCGCCGGGCAGCGAGCCGAGAATCAGCAGTCTCGGATGCGGGCAGAGAAGCGGAGCGAGGCCGGTCTTCCTGCCGGCCGCGGCGGTCTGTTCATTCATTGTCATCACGCATCCACTGGTATGCAGTCCTTTCACTGCCGTTTTTGAGGAAAATGATCCCGCAGCGCACGAAACCGGCCGCTTCGAAAGCGTGCTGCATTATCCTGTTGTCGCGGTGGGTGTCGGAGCGGAGCGACGCGGACTGCCGTTTGCACCAGTCGAAGCAGCATCCGGCTATTCCGGAATATGCCGGATTCCCGGCCAGACGATGTATGGTGCAGTATGCTCCGGCATCTTCGTCCGGCCAGTGCCCGTCGGTGATGTTCGCGTAGCTCGGCTCCTTGCCGGGGACGAGCGCGAAGGTGCCGATGACGCAGCCTTCATGTTCGATTACATACGATGCGCCGCGCCGCATGTCTTCCCGAAGCTCCGCCAGGCCCGGATAGCCTCCGTCCACCGGCCACTGCAGCGGGTTGCCGCTCTCCAGCATGGTCCGGCGCGCCATGCCGTAGATCTGAAGCACCGCTTCGATGTCCTTTTCTTCAGTCGGGCGTATGCACGCTTCTTCCGCTTTTATTCTTATTCTGTCCATATTCTGACAAAAAAGAACCGGCCCCTACGGAACCGGCTCAAAACTAACAATAATAATCTTCAAAAAGACTTATTCGGCTGCTACGACGGTGACCTTGATGTCGGCGAACACGCCCTTGTAGCACTTGACCTTGCCCTCGAACTCTCCGAGCTCCTTGATGTCGGCAATGGAGATATTCTTGCGCTCGACCTCGATGCCAGCGGCTGCGAGAACCTCCGCCACCTGGGCTGAAGTCACCGCTCCGTAGAGCTTGCCGTTCTCACCGACCTTGGCAGCTATCTTGATCTCGACTGCGCTGATCTTCGCTGCGAGAGCCTCGGCGTCCGCCACGAGCTTGGCCTCTTTGTGCGCTCTCTGGCGCAGGGTCTCCTCATGCTGCTTGAGCGCGGACTTGGTTCCGACTGAAGCGAAGCCCTGAGGCACGAGATAATTGAGAGCGTAACCGGTCTTTACTTCCACCACATCTCCGGCCTCGCCGAGATTGGCAACTTCTTTTTTAAGGATGATTTTCATAACGCTTCAATTATTATTTAAGGAGGTCAGTTACATAAGGAAGAAGAGCGAGTGAGCGCGCGCGCTTCACAGCCTGGGCCACTTTGCGCTGGAACTTCAGAGAGGTTCCGGTGATGCGGCGGGGAAGGATCTTTCCCTGTTCGTTGAGGAACTTCTTGAGGAACTCGGGATCCTTGTAGTCAACATATTTGATTCCCGCCTTCTTGAAGCGGCAGTATTTCTTCTTGCGAACCTCTACGGTAGGAGGGTTCAGATAACGGATTTCGTTGTTTGATGAATTTGCCATGATTGATTCCTCCTTTATGCTTCTGCTGTTTCGGTTTCAGGCTCGGCTGCCACCTCCTCCTGGGGAGCGGGTGCTGCGGGCTCTTCGACTGCCTTGGGAGCCGCGGCCTTGGCGGCGCGGGTCTGACGGCGATGCTCGGCGTAAGCCACGGCGTGCTTGTCGAGGGCTACGGTGATGTAGCGGATGATGCGCTCGTCGCGGTGATACTGGGTCTCAAGGGTGGCGATGAATGCCGGATCGGCCTTGAACTCAATCAGGTAGTAGAATCCTGAAGTCTTGTGCTGGATGGGGTAGGCGAGCTGCTTGAGACCCCAGTCCTCCTGGTACACGATTTCACCGCCGTTGTCGGTGATGAGCTTGGTGTACTTGGCAACCGCTTCCTTCATCTGGGCTTCAGACAAAACGGGAGTTGCAATGAAAACGGTTTCGTACTGTTTGATCATTTTGTTGATGTTTGATTAAATTAAAACCCCTCAATTTGAGGGGCTGCAAAGATATAAATAATTTTCAATGTGTGCAATACCCTTCCGGATGCCGGGCTGTCAGGTGCAGGGCTTCGTATTTCTGCTGTATCAGGGCGGTGTCGGCCTTCGCATCGTCGGTGCAGATGAAGCGCTCCCCGATGCTCACCCGTTTCCTGCCCCAGTCGAAGTAGCCGAGATAGACCGGGCAGTCGAGCGCCCTCGCGATGGTATGATAGCCCATCTTCCATTTCTTCACGGCCTTGCGCGTGCCTTCGGGAGCGATGCACAGGTGGAACTCGCCCTTCGCCGCCTCCATCTCGCTGATCACGCTCTTGACCACGGTGGCGCCGTTCGTCCTGTCCACGGGGATGCAGCCGAACTTGCGCAGCAGCCAGCCAAGAGGGCCCACGAAGAACTCCTTCTTGATCATCACGTGCGCGGTGTGTCCGAGGCTTTTATAATAGAAATAGGAGACGATGAAGTCGGCGATGCTCGTGTGCGGCACGCCGAGTATCACGCATTTTTCTTCCGGGGCCACGCCGCTTTCGGCCTTCCAGCCCCATATCTTCATTACCAGTCCGTAGAAGTTCATGTCGCTATATGTTGATGTCTTCGAGCTCCTCCTCGCTGCGCAGGTTGCGCCTGATGAAGTTCTGGCGGTCGAGTGTGTTGTCGCCCATGTAGAACTCCATGATCGCCGAGATCGACTCGCCGTCGGAGATGCTCACCTCGTCGAGCCTCATTTCCTTGCCGATGAAATGGACGAACTCGTCCTTCGAAATCTCTCCGAGACCCTTGAAGCGGGTGATTTCCACGCCGCTCTTGAGTCTGGCGACCGCGGCGGCCTTCTCCTCGGAGGAGTAGCAGTAGCGGGTCTCCTTCTTGTTGCGTACGCGGAAAAGGGGAGTCTGGAGTATGTGCACATGCCCCTCGCGTATGAGCTCGGGGTAGTATTTCATGAAGAAAGTCAGCACGAGCATCCTGATGTGCATGCCGTCGTCGTCGGCATCGGTGGCCACGATGATGTTGTTGTACCTGAGGTTCTGAATGCTGTCCTCGATTCCGAGGGCGGAGACGAGCAGGTTGAGCTCCTCGTTTTCGGCGACTTTCCTGCGGCTCTCCTTGTAGCAGTTGATAGGCTTTCCCCTGAGGGAGAACACGGCCTGGAAGTTCGCGTTCCTGGCCTGGGTGATCGTCCCGCTCGCGGAATCCCCCTCGGTGATGAAGATCGATGAGCTCTCCACGTCGTCCTGATTCTTCGCGTTGACCTTGTCGTTGTAGTGGTAGCGGCAGTCCTTGAGCTTCTTGTTGTAGACGCTGGTGCGCCGGTTGCGCTCGCGCACCTTTTTCTGTATGCCCGAAATCTCCTCGCGCTCCTGCTGCGAAGCCTTGATCTTGTCCTCGATCACCGGGACGATGTCCTTGTGTATGCGCAGGTAGTTGTCGAGGTTCTTGGACACGAAGTCGTTGACGAACGAGCGTATGGTCGGGCCGATGTCGACCTTGAGCGCCCCGGTCTCGTCGTGGTACTGCTTCTCCCACATGTAGTTGGAGCCCAGCTTCGTCTTCGCCTGCCCCTCGAAGTTCGGCTCCTGTATCTGTATGCTTATAGCGCCGATTATGCCCTGGCGGCAGTCGGCCGGCTCATAATTCTTCTTGAAGAAGTCCTTGAGGGTCTTGGCCACGGCTTCCTTGTATGCGGCGAGGTGCGTGCCTCCGTGCAGGGTGTTCTGCCCGTTGACGAAGGAGGCTATGTTTTCGCCGTAGGAGTTGCAGTGGCTCATCACGATCTCGATGTCCTCGCCTTCGAGGTGGATGGGAGGGTAGAGCGGCTCCTCCGAGAAGTTCTCGTTGACGAGGTCCAGCAGGCCGTTCTCGGACTTGTAGGAGGTTCCGTTCAGTGTCAGTGTCAGTCCTTTCTTGAGATAGGAGTAGTTCTTGACCATGGTCACCACGAACTCCTCGTTGTAGGAGTAGTCACCGAACATCAGCGTGTCGGGGGTGAACCGGACGAGGGTGCCGTTCTTCTCGCGGCTTTCCTCCCTGCCGCTGTCCTTGAGCTCCCCGCGCTCGAATTCGGCCCAGGCGCACTGCCCGTCCCTGAACGAACATACCTTGAAATAGGAAGACAGCGCGTTCACGGCCTTGGTGCCCACGCCGTTGAGTCCGACGGACTTCTTGAACACCTTGTCGTCGAACTTGCCGCCGGTGTTGAGTATGCTCACAGCCTTCACCACCGAGTCGAGGGGGATGCCGCGCCCGAAGTCGCGCACGGTCACGCTTCCGTCCTCGATAGTGATGCGGACCTCCCTGCCGTAACCCATCGCGAACTCGTCGATGGAATTGTCAATTATCTCCTTGAGCATCACATAGATGCCGTCCTCGGGATTCTTTCCGTCCCCGAGGCGGCCGATGTACATGCCCGGACGCATCCGGATATGCTCGACGCCCTCCAGGGTCTTTATGTTCTCGTCTGTGTAGTTGATTTCTGCCATTACTTCGTCACAACTCCCTTCAAATGCAATATTACAGGCTTCTTCTGCGCGGACGTATAGACCGTCAGCGCCTTGTCGAAGGGATAGGGCCCTTCGTCGTTGGTGTAGGTCACGGAGACTTCGCCGCTGTCTCCCGGAGCTATCGACTCCCGTGTCCATGTCGCCCCCGTACATCCGCAGGTGGATACCACGGCGAAGATCGTGAGAGGCTCGTCTCCGGTGTTCGTGACCGTGAAGGTGCAGCTTAACGGCCCGTCCTTCAGGCTGATTTCTCCGAAATCGTGCACCGTCTTGTCGAATTCGAACGTCGCGCCCATTGCCAGGGCCAGCAGCAGTGTCAGCAAAGTCTTCATATCTTGCAAAGTTACAAAAATAGCCGGATTATACGAACAAAAGTCGTGCACGGCCGATAAGGACAAAAAAATTTGTGAATTCAAATATCCTGCGTAATTTTGTCATTGGCTTAACTTATAAAATTTCAAAAAAATGGCTTACAAAATCAATCCTGACGTCTGCGTGGCTTGTGGTTCATGCCAGAGCGAGTGCCCCTCCGGAGCAATCAAGGAGGGAGATGTCTATTCAATTGACCCCGATGTGTGCATCAGCTGCGGCGCCTGCGCCGACGCCTGCCCCATGGGAGCGATCACCCCTGACGAATAGAGAATAAAAAGAATATCATGAAGAAAGCGGTTCTCGGGATATTGATGTCCCTCGTTGCTGCCGTGTGCCTGAACGCATACGAGCTCGTGAAGCCCAGCTACTCCCTGAAACTCTATCCCGAGGGTCAGGCTGTGGACATGGGCATAGTTGAGGACGGAAAGGCCCTCACGCTCGGCCCCGGCGAGTCCAACGGACTCGAAGGCGGCAATGTCGTCAATCCGAGAAACGGAAACATTTCCAATATCGGTGATGACGCCTATATGGACATATACATCCCCGAGGACTGCAACGGACAGATGCTCGTGGTGTGCCCCGGCGGCGGATACTCGAATGTCTCCGCGGCCAATGAGGGCACGCGGGTGGCGGACTGGTGCGTGAGGCGCGGCATAGCCGTGTGCGTAGTGCTCTACCGCATGCCCAACGGCCACTGCACCGTGCCTCTTGCCGATGTGCAGAACGCCTTCCGCTACTGCCGTGCCAAAGCCTCCGAATGGGGCGTGACGCAGATAGGCGTGATGGGCTTCTCCGCCGGAGGACATCTGGCGGCGTCGGCATCCACTCTTTTCGCCGATGAGGCCACCCGGCCCGACTTCGCCGTGCTGGTCTATCCCGTCATCACTTTCGAGGAGTTCGTGACTCATGCGGGTACGAGAGCCAATCTTGTCGGGCCGAAGGCAGGCAGGGAGCAGATCGAATGGTATTCGCTGGAGAACAGGGTGTCCCCCGCGACTCCTCCGACCATACTGCTGCTCAGCGGTGACGACAGGGCGGTCCCTCCGGAGAACAGTCTGCGCTACTATCGCGCGATGCAGGAGAACGGCGTGCCCGGAGAGCTGCACATCTTCACTTCCGGCGGTCATGGCTGGGG
>DVLC01000103.1 GCA_018715685.1 Candidatus Cryptobacteroides merdipullorum | reverse complement strand
TCAAATACCTTTCGGGCCGGAAGAGGACGATAGAATAACCGCACTGCTTACTGAAGATAGAAAATATGTGCTTATTTTTCTTGAAGAGTTGGACAGGAATTCTATGGTGAGGTATTATTGTAATCTGGCTTGCCTTGCCACGCAGTCCGGTGAGAACACTGACACAAAAGTATATGCCTTTTCTTCCAAATGCAGGAATGATATCATGGGATATTATCGTATAACTGTTAAATAATATAATTATGAAGAAAATCATCTTGTCGTTAATTCCCGTTCTGTGCCTGTCGGGGATTATAGTATTGTCATGTACGGAAATAAATGCCGAAAATCGGGAAAATGACACAAATTTGCCATCTGGAAATACGGAGCAGGAGAATTCGGAACTTTTCATGGACGGAATGTATTTTGACAGAGACGGAAATGTCAACTCTCCTGCAAAAAAATCAAAAACAAACGATGATGCAGGAGACTCTTCGAATATGGAGTATTACTATGACAACGAAGGAAGAATCTCAAGAATAGTGCAAACCGTTATTTCAGAGAGCCAGATAATGACTACTACAAGTGAATACGAATATTCGTATAAAAAAATTGTGGAGACAACAACGTCGGAGATTGACCTTGCCAATCCGAATCTGGAAGACCTCAAAGCTGTCTCGACCACCGTTACTGAATACTATTAGAAACTATTGGAACAACAGTCCGATGCTATCAATGCTATGCTATTTATGGGATTATTAGGATTATGATAAATGAAGTTTGATTATGGAGTGTAGATGCAGATGGTGCCGCAGAATTTATGACAGTGATGACAGTGGAGCAAGCTGGTGGAACAGAAAACAATATTGCTCTGAAAGATGTGAACGTGCGGCGGAAAATTCCCAAAAAGGGAAAAAGAAGAACAGTATAGGTTGTTCTTCAATTATTATCATAGCAGCTATTTTATTAAGCTTGGTAGGTACATGTGTTAATTCTAATGAAGAATCCATATCAGGACAATCAGCATCACTGATATTGGATTATACTTACAAGTCAAAGTAATAAATAATTGTAACAACCATGAACATTAACGATGTTATCGTAAAAATAGTAAAACACAAAACTATGACACGCAAAGAACTGTATGACAATTGGGTTGACAGGGTATGCCGTTTTCTGCAGGAAACCGGACCGAAGCTCGGTGATGGCGGACGATGCTGCGGGACATTCCAGTCGGCTCCGGTACTGGACAAGAGTCCCGATGTGGTTTTCCTTGGATACAATCCTCATGAGGAATACGGCTATGCTCCCGTGGACAAGGACAGGTTCTATAAAGGGAATCCGGATTTCTACGCTCGACGTGATAAATGGAGAATATGGAAAAAACTGTATGATGCAATGAATTTTGTCAAGTACCTTACTCCGCTTGAGGACGGTAATTTCGTGCTTTTCAATGCCGTATATTTCGGAAGTGAGGATATTGCAGCATTCAAGAGGATTCCCGGAGCAGAGGAAGCCATTTACAGTTCCCTAAATTTTACAGAAGAGGTTATTCACAATATCTTCCAGCCGAAATGCGTTGTCTGCTTCTCACTTCAAGATTGTTTCGACCTGTTGGACAATAAATTCAAATTCAACTGGAAAGAGACGATAGTCCCCGAATTTGACGGACCTAAAGCCCATCACGTTTCCACAAAATCCGTGAAGCGAGGACTCTGGAGCTCCAACGACGGGAAAAGCCTGATTCCGGTTCTTGGCATACCTCATCCCTCGCAGGCGATTTCAAATGATGACTGGGGCGCTATCGCCACTTGGCTGAAAGAAGAAATGCAGTCTTTTGGAATCTGATTGCCAATCTCGGTATAATTGCCATTTTTGCTTGGTGACAATGACAAAAGTGCTTGGCGGAAAAAACTGGCAGCGCAGAGCGAAAATACCTGGGAGTGACGAGTTTTGCAGAATCGGCCCTGCAGTGGTCTGTATGGCCGATTATACGGAACATAATGCTCCCAAGTCGCCTCAAAAACATCGACTTGGGAGCACAAAAGAATTGTAAGTAACTTATAACTGGATGTTTACGCGAAAAGTCCGCTCCAAGATAATTCCATCTGCCATGACATGACGGCTCCGCGCATTCGGATGACTGGTGATGAAGTCGTCTGGAGGGAATGCCGGTCAATGCGGAGCCTCTCTCCGTTCTGTCAGAGGACTGCGCCTACTGCCTCTTCGCGAGCTCCGCGTCGACGAAGAACCATCCGTTCTCTCCGGCTCGCTTGAGGGAGTCTACGATTCCGGCGGCGGTAGCCTCCTCCTCGACCTGCTCGCGTACGAAGCCCCAGAGGAAATCCTGGCTGGCTTTGTCCTTCTCGGCCGAAGCCACGTCCACGAGGTTGTTGATGAGCTCGGAAACATGGCACTCGTGCTTGTAGACGGCCTTGTAGACATCAAGCAGATTGTCCCAGCTGCAGGGGACTTCGTCAACCGCGGTAAGTCTGACCTCGCCGCCGCGCTTGATGACCCAGTCGGCCAGGGAAAGTGCGTGCTCCCTTTCTTCCTCGGCCTGCCTGCCCATCCAGTGGGCGGAACCGTTCCAGCCTTCTCTCTTGAGGAAAAGGGACATCTGAAGGTAAAGTTGTGAGGACCAGAGTTCGGCTGCTATCTGGTCGTTGATTGATTTCTCGAGTTTCTTGCTGATCATGATTGCTGTTGTTTTAATGTCGTTTATGTTCTGTCGTCGGCCTGCGGTGGCGCCTGTCTTGTCGGACAGCCGTACCGTCCCTGGCCGGGAGCTCCGAATGCAAAAAGCGAACCCCGGCAGGTTCGCTGACATTTTTTCAGCGATTCGTGGTTCTGCCGGCAGGCGGTTCGCAAACTTTCATCATCCTGCATGGCAAGTGTCCCGTTCAGGGGGCACATTTTCATTCAAACTTCGCCTCCGACCGGCTTTTCGTGCGCCTGTATGCCCGCCGGGCCGCACAGGTGGATTGCAAATCCGGCTGAACGGTACGGCCGCAAGTTTTTTGCAGGAGTGGGCGGGAGTGACCGGAGCATGGCATGAAATGAATTTCAAAACAGCTTCTCAAATAAAATTGTTAATTTTACAAGACTTACCGACCGACATGTCAAGACAATCAAAACATCGATATTATGAGAATTACAAGAATCGTTACCGCTGCAATGATTGCAGCTCTCATGCTGACCGCCGGGTCATGCTGTGACAGAAGCGCCCAGCCGGAGACTCCGGCAGTTCCTGCGGTGCTGCCTGTCCAGCTCGACAGCGTGGCGGCGGCCGGCCCCGGCGAAATCAGCATCGTGGCTGAAGTTCCCGTCGACACCGTATCCGCTCTCTCAAAGGCTATCGGCGAATATGTGAGCGAGTCCCTCGGCGGAAGCTGGGAGGGCTCCTGCGTCGATTTCGACGGAATGCTGAACCACTATGTTTCAGTGCTCTCCGAGACTTACACCGAGATGTTCGAGGGCCTTCCCGCCGATGAGGTACGCTGCCTCGACGACGTGAAGATTGTAAAGTATGCCGAAAGCGCGAAGTATGTGACCTATTTCGTCACGCACGACCTCTACCTCGGAGGCGCCCACGGCTCGCAGATGCTCGACGGCGTGACCTTCCGCAAATGCGACGGCCGCCGCATCGGCTGGGACGTGTTCACCGGACAGTATGACGACAATTTCGCCGAGCTGCTCAAGGACGGTCTTAAGGAATACTGGCAGATAACTTCAGACAGTGAGCTCAGGACATATTTCCTCGATGAGAACGACTACTACAGCGTACCTCGTCCTGAATGCGCCCCTCTGTTCACCGCCGACGGAGTGAAGGTCGTGTACAACGAGTATGAGATTGCCGCATACGCCAACGGCAGACCCGAATTCACGATTCCCTACGCCGAAATCGAGGACTATATGATGGTTACCGCAAAGCGCCTTCTGTAGGCCTCGCAGCCGTATAAATGGCGCGATAGCGGCAAAAGTGAAACCCGGAAGTCTCCAGCTTGAGGCTTCCGGGTTTTCTTGATATATTGCTTCGGATTATTCGGCGGTGAAGCCGGACACGTCCTCGAAGCTGGTGGGGAAGATCTGGTAGCTTCCGTTGTATACCTGCATCACTCCGCTGAGGTCGGCGGTCACGTGCCCGATGGACTGATCCGCGAACTCGGCGTATGATGTGACGCGCGCATCTATGCTGGCACCGGACGCATCGGTGAACTCGGTGTTCGTGGTCTTTCCGCCTACGACCCATGTGGTCGCGCTTTTTGAGGGAGTAAGGCCCTTTACGGTCACATACTGGCAGAGATAGTCAGCAGCTTCGTCCACGCTTATCTCGGGCACCACGATTGCCGCTTTCTCGTCAGTTGTGAAGACCGTTGCGTTCTTGATTTCATACAGTCCGTTGTAGTTGTCGAACTCCGCATAGGCGAGGCTGACTATCACCTTGGTGCCTACGGGAAGGGTCTCCTCGGTATAATCCGTGCCGTAGACTATGAGCCCGGACTTGGCCTCGCCGGTATTGTCTACGATGGAAAGCATCCTGTACATGTTTCCGCCCTCGTTGTTGGCGGCGACATATCCTTTGACGGCGACATAGTCATTGAGCTTGCTTCCATCGGAGAGGCCTTCGAGCACAGTGTATAGCTCGGCCACGCTCATGGCTTCGTTCTCATCGGGCATCTCCTCCTTCTCGGCGGCCTCGATGGAAGTCACCATGGTGTTGACATAGGAAGACGAGCCGGTGACGACGCCTACGGTATATCCGTATACGATGACCTCGCGCTCGAGCAGGCCGTCAACATTGAGACTGCCCTCGGGATATGCGAGAGAACCCTGGATATCGGTTCCGTCTATGCTGACGTTGTAGTAGGTCTGGTAATACTGGTTCTTTTCGGATGTGAGAGTTCCGGTGTAGGTCACATATTCAATGGTCGGAGTTCCAGAGACATAGGCCTCGAATTCAGCGGCTCCCCATTCTTCGGCCGCAGGGTTGGTCCAGCTTCCGGAGCCGGTCACGGTGACTTCACTGGTGGTGTCGAACTGCTTCATGCCGCCGTATTCTGTAGTGGGGCCCTCGACGCTCACATAGCTTCCCGTCTCCGCTTCGTCCACGTTCTTGAATACGAGGATGGTTCCGGAGTCGTCCTTTACGAGGAAACCTTTGGTATGAGTGGCGATTACCTGACCCTCTATCCGGTATTTGGCGTCGACGGGGCCTGCGATCACTTCGGCTATGCTGGACAGTTCGGTTTCATCGGAGCCTCCGGGAATCGCCTCCTGTCCGCCTTCGCCGGCTGTGAGCAGCACGTCATCGATGCGGTTGACGCTGCCGGTGAGAGCTTCGAACCTGATGTAGAGGCTGCTTGCATCCTCAGGCAGGGTGAAGTCCAGCTCCGCGAGCCTCCACTGTCCGGGGTCGTCTTCAAGCGCGAAGTCATAGTCAAGAGCCTGCGACCATACTTCTCCGTCTGCGGACACTCTGACCTCGAAGTTGGACTTCAGGAAGGTGTTGTTGCCGCCCTGGGAGTAGCGCTGGGCTCCGAAAGTGAGCTTGAAGTCACGTCCGCTCACGGCTATGTTGCCTATGGTG
>DVLC01000102.1 GCA_018715685.1 Candidatus Cryptobacteroides merdipullorum | reverse complement strand
GTGCGCAGATAGGGGGCTATAGCCTTCTCGCGGTCCGCGGCATAGCCTGCGGCGTATGCGGCGGTATAGAGCTCCACCCTGTCGGCCCCGCATTTTGCGGCACCTTCCGCCATTCTCGGATCCGGGTCGATGAAGATTGAGGTGCGTATGCCTCTCGACTTGAACGAACCGCATACTCTGGTCAGGAACTCACGGTTGGCCACCGTGTCCCATCCGGCGTTTGATGTGAGGGCGTCGGGAGCGTCAGGCACAAGTGTCACCTGATCCGGAACCACCTCGCATACGAGGGCGGTGAAGCTTCCTGTCGGATTGCCCTCGATGTTGAACTCCGTGGTCAGCGCGGGCCTCAGGGTCCGCACGTCCGAATATCTTATGTGCCTCTCGTCGGGTCTCGGGTGCACCGTGATGCCCTCGGCGCCGAAGCGTTCGCAGTCGAGCGCGGCCTTGAGGACGTCGGGCATGTCGCCCCCGCGTGCGTTGCGCAGCAGGGCTATCTTGTTGATGTTTACGCTGAGTCTCGTCATGTCTCAATCCATTTTACGGCACAAAAGTACAGATTTCTTTGAGAATAGTGTTAACTTTGTCCCCTTGACAATGAAATTCGCATACTATATCAAGAAAGACGGACTCTCCGAAGATCTGCGCGTGGATGCCATGCTGAAGCGGCTGCGGGAGGGGGGAGTCGAGGTATACAGGGTTGAAGCCGCAGAGGAGGTATGTCCGGGCACGTCCGGGCTGCTTAGCCTCGGGGGCGACGGCACCTTCCTGCTCGGAGCGAAAATAGCGGTGCAGGCCGACATTCCCATACTCGGAGTGAATTTCGGCAGGCTGGGCTTCCTGTCGGAAATGCGCCCGGAGGAGCTTTCGCAGGCGATATTCGGAAGTGAGCTCAGGATAGAGGAGAGGTCGCTGCTGCAGGTGACGGCCGGCGGCTCCCTGGAGGAGGGCTTCTGGCCCTATGCCCTCAACGAGACCAGCATATCCAGAGACGGCGCTTCCATGCTCGGAATCGACGTGGAGATCGACGGGGCTCCTCTGCCCACTTATTGGGCCGACGGCCTTCTGGTCGCCACCAGCTCCGGTTCCACCGCCTACTCGCTCAGCGTGGGCGGCCCGATATGCATGCCGGACTCCAAAGTTTTCATAGTGGCCCCGATTTCGCCTCACAATCTCAATGTGAGGCCTCTGGTGGTGCCGCAGACGGCGAGAATAGCGATTTCACTGCGCTCACGTGAAGACAGGGCCGTCTTTTCGATGGACAACAGGAGCGTGCGCATCCCTTCGGACACGCGTCTGACCGTTTCGAAGGCCCCGGTGCGGCTCAAGCGCATGAGCACGGGCGGCTCCACATTCATAAACGCGCTGCGCACCCGTCTGCTCTGGGGAGAGGACGTGCGCAACGGCAACGAAGCAAGGTAATGACATTCAACATGGAGGAGAGACTTGAAAGACTGCCGGTGCACGTGTCCTTCATAATGGACGGCAACGGCCGCTGGGCTAAGCAGCGAGGCAAGGACAGGATCTACGGACACTTCGAAGGCGTGTCGAGCGTGCGCGCGGTGATGGAGGCTTCGGTCGAATGGGGCATAGCCTACACTTCGTTCTTCGCTTTCTCCGAAGAGAACTGGGGTCGGCCGGACGAAGAGGTGCATGCGCTGATGGAGCTCATGGGCGCCATGATGGTGAAGGAACTTCCCACATTCATGGACAACAACATAAGGTTTCTCGTGCTCGGCAACCGTGAGCATCTTTCGGAAAAGCTCGGGGATTCGATAGACGGAATAATGAGCGAGACAGCCGGGAACACCGGCATGACCATGATACTCTTCCTGAGCTACAGCGGCAAATGGGACATATTCCAGGCCGCCCGCAGGATGGCACATGATTTGATTGAGAACCCCGGTCTCGAACTGGGGGTTGATGATTTCAGCCGTTATCTCGTGACAGCCGGCATTCCTGACCCGGACCTGCTGATACGCACCTCCGGCGAGAAGAGGATCAGCAATTATTTGTTGTGGCAGTCGGCCTATACCGAATTCGTCTTCACCGACACGCTCTGGCCTGACTTCAGGAGGGAGCAGTACCGGGCGGCGCTCGAGGAATATGCGTCGCGCGACAGGCGCTTCGGAAAAGTCAAATAATTAGTATATTTGCAAACCTTTGTTAAAGAAGATGAAGATCGGACGCTTATTTACCGCTTTGGCGCTGTCTCTGGCGCCACTTTCGCTTGTGGCTCAGGAGAGCGGCGTCGAAGTTGACTACTCGCATCCTGTCAAATATAAGGTCGGAGGCATCAAGGTCGAAGGCAACACCTTCTATTCCGACCAGCAGATCATCTCGCTGACCGGAATCCAGGAGGGTATGGAGGTGACGGTGCCCGGAGAGGCCCTTTCGAACGTGGTGGAGCGCCTCTGGCTCCAGAGATATTTCGAGGATGTGTCCCTTACGATAGACAGTCTCAACGTCGCCGGAGACTCGGCGTGGTTCAGCATAAGGATCAAGGAGCGCCCGCGAGTCTCCAGATGGAGCTTCTCGGGAGTCACGTCCGGCGAGAGGAAGGACATCCAGGAGAGGGTGAACCTGCGTCCGGGACGCGAATTCTCGGAATATGTCGAGAAGACGACATCCGACATCATCAAGCGCTATTTCGCCGAGAAGGGCTTCCTGCTCTGTGAGGTGACGGCCGAGACGGTCAAGGACTCCATCATCCGCAACGCCATTCGCGTCAACTTCAACATCGACAAGGGGCAGAAGATCAAGATAAAGGACATCAACTTCATCGGCAATGAGAATGTCAAGGACTTCAAGCTGGCGCGCTCGATGAAGAAGACAAAATCCAACAAATTATATAATTTCTTCAGCAGCAAGAAGTTCAATCGGGAGGAATATTTCAACGACAAGAAGAACGTGATCAGCGCCTTCAACGAGGCGGGCTTCCGCGACGCGCGTCTGGTCCGTGACTCCATATATTATGTGGAGCCGAACAGGCTCGGCATAGACCTCGTGTTCGACGAGGGCGACCGCTACTATTTCGGTGACATAAACTGGACCGGCAACTCCGTGTACTCCTCCGACGCCCTGAACCAGGTGCTTGCGATCGGAAAGGGCGACGTCTATGATGTCGTGACCATGGAGCACAGGCTCTACGGAGGCGGCAAGCAGAACGAATACGACATCACCAAGCTCTACCGCGACAACGGCTATCTCTTTTTCAACGTGACCCCGGTGGAGACGAACATACAGAACGATACCGTGGATGTCGAGCTCCGGATTTCCGAGGGCAAGCAGGCTACGCTCAACAACATCATAATCAACGGAAACGACCTCACCAACGAGAGGGTTGTCCGCCGTCAGCTCTTCACCCGTCCCGGCTATCTTTTCAGCCAGACGGACTTCGAGCGCTCCATCAGGGAGATTGCCTCGCTCGGCCAGTTCGACCCGGAGGCCATCATGAGCGAGGGCGGATATTCCATCATCCCCAACCAGCTTGACAACACCGTGGACATAGTCTACAACGTGACCGAGAAGCCTTCTTCGCAGCTGGAGGTTTCAGGAGGATGGGGAGGCAACACCTTCGTGGCCACGGTCGGCGTGAGCTTCAACAATTTCTCCACACGCCGCATGTTCGACAAGGGTGCGTGGAGGCCCGTGCCTCTCGGAGACGCGCAGAACCTCGCTTTCCGTTTCCAGACCAACGGTACATACTATACGGCGCTCACCGCAAGCTTCACCGAGCCCTGGCTGTTCGGCAAGAAGCCTACCTCTCTCAACATAGGCGCATATTACACGAGGCAGACCAACTCCTATCTCGCCCTCAACCTGCTCAGGAACGACAGGCAGATGGAAGTGTTCGGCTTCTCGGCGTCGATAGGTACCCGTCTGAAGTGGCCCGACAACTATTTCGTGCTCTACAACGGACTCAGCTGGCAGACTTACAAGCTGACGAACTGGTATTCGGGATATTTCATCTTCGACGACGGCATCGCCCACAACCTCAGCTATTCGCTCAATCTCGTGCGAAACTCCACCGACCAGCAGATATATCCCCGTCAGGGCTCTGAATTCTCGTTCCTGCTGCAGCTGACCCCTCCTTTCTCGCTTCTGCGCAAGTATGACTACGACGCTGACGGGAACAAGGTCGCCGTGGGCAGCTACAGGGATGTCAACTATGACAACTGGTCGGCGCGCGACCGCTACAAGTGGATCGAATACCACAAGTGGAAGCTGTCTGGTGCCGTGTACACCCGTCTGGCCGGCGACCTCGTGCTCATGACGCGCGCGCAGTTCGGCTATCTGGGCTACTACAACCGCAACTGGGGATATTCTCCTTTCGAGGGCTTCCTCGTCGGAGGTGACGGAATGTCCGGTTACAGCACATACGGCTCCGAGGTGATATCGCTGCGCGGTTATGAGAATTATTCGCTGACGCCGTATGAGCCTTCGGCCTATAACTCGAACGGATACGCCTATGCCGGAAACGTCTACGACAAGTTCACGGTGGAGCTCCGCTATCCTGTCGTGCTCCAGCCTTCCTCCACGATCTATGTCCTGGCCTTCCTCGAAGGCGGTAACTGCTGGTCGGACATCAGGGAGTTCAATCCTTTCCAGATCAAACGCAGCGCCGGAGTCGGTGTGCGCATCTTCCTACCGATGATCGGTCTGCTCGGTGTCGACTGGGGCTACGGTTTCGACACTGCCGATCCGAGCAGAAGGAGTCAGTTCCACTTCGTGATCGGACAGCAGTTCTGATGAGGAATGCTGCCGAGGATATTATAAAATTGTTAACTTTACGGAACTTTTATTGATAAAATAAATTAAAAACGGATAATATGAAAAAAATCATTGTTGCAGCCGTAATGGCTTTTGTCGGTGTTGCGGCTTTCGCCCAGCCCAAGTTCGCACATGTGAATTATGCTGAGCTCGTGCAGCTCTGCCCTGAGGCGGATTCGGCCCGCGCGACCATGACCGCTTCAAGCAACGAGGCCCAGGCCACCTACCAGGCCATGGTGGAGGAGTTCAACGCCAAGTATGAGGACTATCAGAGCAAGGCGGGCACCTGGACGGCATCCATCCGTCAGACCAAGGAGCAGGAACTCACCGACATCCAGCAGAGAATCCAGCAGTTCAGCCAGAATGTCGACATGGAGCTCCAGCAACAGCAGCAGCAGCTCATGGCCCCGATTTATGAGAAGGCTCTCAATGCGGTGAAGGATCTCGCCAAGGCAGGAGGCTACATCTATGTATTCGATGTCAGCTCGCTTCTCTATTATGACGCGGCCCAGAGCACCGATCTTACACCCGACGCCCGCAAGGCTCTCAACATCCCCGAGGGACGTACTCTTGAAAGCCTCCAGGCGGAGCTTCAGGCCCAGGCACAGCAGGCCCAGGGCGTGACGGCGGCACAGTAGCAGTCAGACTGGAAAATAACTATGCAACATAAAATCATTGACGCCAAGGATGTCGTGATTAGATTTGCAGGAGATTCGGGCGACGGAATGCAGTTGACCGGATCTCTTTTTGCAGATATGTCGGCAGTCAGCGGCAACGAACTGTCGACCTTCCCCGACTATCCGGCCGAAATCCGCGCCCCTCACGGCACGGTTTCCGGCGTTTCAGGCTTTCAGGTCCATATAGGCTCGGAGGAAGTGTCGACTCCAGGAGACTACTGCGACCTTCTCGTGGCGATGAACCCGGCGGCTCTCAAGGCAAACGCAAAGTGGTGCAAGCGTCATGCGATGGTATTGTGCGACATCGACGCCTTTGACGAGACCGGGCTTGCCAAAGCCGGCTTTGAGACTGACAACCCGTTCGTCGAGCTGGGGGTCGATGACAGGATTATCATCCCCGCGCCTATAACCACTCTCACCATAGAGAGTCTCAAGAACAGCGGCCTCGACCACAAGTCCGTGCTGAAATGCAAGAACATGTTCACGCTCGGCATGGCCTGCTTCATCTACAACCGCCATCTTGACTATGTCTACGGCTACATCGAGAAGCGTTTCTCGAAGAAGCATCCAGAGTTCATAGAGCCGAACAAGAAAGTGGTGCGCGACGGTTACAACTACGCCGCGAACATGCAGCTGATTCCCAACACCTATGTCGTGGAGCCCGCAAAGAATCTCAAGAAGGGCACCTACCGCAACATCAACGGTAACCAGGCGATCGCATGGGGACTGCTCGCAGCTGCGGAGAAGTCCGGGCTGCAGCTTTTCTGCGGTTCATATCCTATAACTCCGGCTTCGGGAATACTCGAAGAACTCGCAATCCACAAGAGCCTCGGGGCCAAGACCCTGCAGGCGGAGGACGAGATAGCGGGAATATGCACCGCCATAGGCGCGGCCTTCGCGGGCAGTCTCGCCGTGACTTCGACTTCGGGCCCCGGCCTTTCATTGAAGACTGAAGCCATGGGGCTCGCCGTGATGGCCGAGCTCCCGCTCGTGATAATCGACGTCCAGCGTGGAGGGCCGTCCACCGGTCTGCCCACGAAGACGGAGCAGTCGGATCTGAACCAGGCGCTTTACGGCCGCAACGGAGAGTGTCCAATGCCCGTGATAGCCGCCCATTCGCCGGCCAACTGCTTTGACGCCGCGTTCACCGCAGCCAAGATAGCCCTTGAGCACATGACCCCGGTGATCCTGCTGTCCGAAGGCTTTCTCGGCAACGGCTCGGAACCGTGGTGCATACCGGCGATGAAGGACTATCCGGAGATAAAGCCGCCTTTCGTCCAGGGAATACTGAAACCCGGCCAGAAGTTCTATCCTTTCCAGCGCGATCCGGAAACCCTGGTCCGCCGCTGGGCACTGCCGGGCCAGAAAGGTTTCGAACACCGCGTGGGAGGACTCGAGAAGACCCATGAGGGAGTGCTTTCCAACGATCCCGTGAATCATGAGACCATGGTGCGCGAGAGGGCGGAGAAAGTGGCGCGTGTGGCCCGTGACCTGCCGGATCTCCAGGTTTCAGGCCCGCAGAGCGGCAAGCTGCTCGTCGTCGGATGGGGAGGCACGTACGGACATCTGCATGCCGCGGTGCATGAACTCGGCGACAATGTGTCGTACGCCCATTTCGACTTCATCAACCCTCTTCCGCCGAATACCGGAAAGGTTCTTGAATCTTTCGAGAAGATACTGGTGTGCGAACTCAACAGCGGGCAGTTCGCCGACTGGCTCAAGGCCAGGTTCCCTCATTGCGAGATATTGAAGTACAACAAGATCCAGGGGCAGCCCTTCCTCGTCGGAGAGCTTGTCGAGGCTATAAGAAAGGAGATGTAGCATGGCAACACTTACATTCAAGGATTTCAAGAGCGACCAGGAAGTGCGCTGGTGTCCGGGCTGCGGTGACCGGGCGGTGCTTTCCGCCCTGCAGAGGGCGCTGCCGAAGGTGAGCCAGGCTCTGAATTATGACAAGGAGCGCTATGTGGTAGTCTCCGGAATCGGATGCTCGTCGCGCCTTCCCTATTATATGAACACCTATGGCTTCCACAGCATCCACGGCCGAGCCACCGCGGTCTCCACGGGAATCAAGGTGGCCAATCCCTGGCTCACGGTATGGCAGGCCTGCGGCGACGGCGACGCGCTCGCGATAGGCGGCAACCATTTCATCCATGCCATACGCAGGAACATCGACATCAACATCATACTCTTCAACAACCAGATCTACGGCCTGACCAAGGGGCAGTATTCCCCCACTTCCAAGTTCGGGGCGATAACCAAGACCTCGCCCTACGGCACCGTGGAGCATCCCTTCAATCCGGGAGCGCTCGTGCTGGGAGCCAAGGGCACCTTCTTCGCCCGTTCGCTCGACGTGGAGCTGGCTCTGAACGAGGAGATCATGACGGCGGCCGCGCTCCACGACGGATGCTCGGTCATGGAGATGCTCACGAACTGCATCATCTTCAACGACGGAGCCCACAGGGATCTCTCGGATCCCGCGGTGAAGGCCGACCACACGATAGTGCTGCGTCAGGGAGAGAGGATGATTTTCGGAAAGAATCGTGACAAGGGACTGATATACGACGGAAAGAAGATCCGCGTCGTGCATATAGGCGAGGGCGGTTTCACCGAGGACGACATCCTCATACATGACGCCCACAGCGACAACATAGGCATCCACATGGCCCTCGTGGACATGAAGGGGCCCGACTATCCGGTCGCCCTCGGAGTGATACGCGACGTGAAGGACATCACCTACGACGACGGCGTGCGCGACCAGGTCAAGGAGGTGATGTCAAAGTCCCAGATACACTGCGTGGACGACCTGCTGCACAGCGGAACCACCTGGGAAGTGGAATAGAAAGCATTAACGCTTACACATAATTATGAAGACACAAGACATAATGGCCCGTCTCCAGGCCAAGTACCCCGGCGAGAGCGAGTATCTCGAGGCGGTGCAGGAAGTACTGGAATCCATCGAGGATGTCTATAACCAGCATCCGGAATTCGAAAAGGCCCGGATCGTGGAGAGGATGGTCGAGCCCGACCGCATCTTCACTTTCCGCGTGACCTGGACGGATGACAGGGGAGAGGTTCAGACCAATACAGGCTACAGAGTGCAGTTCAACAGTGCGATAGGCCCCTACAAGGGAGGCCTGCGCTTCCACAGAGCCGTGTCTCTGTCCATGCTCAAGTTCCTCGGCTTCGAGCAGACTTTCAAGAATGCTCTCACCACTCTGCCCATGGGCGGAGGCAAGGGCGGTTCCGACTTCGATCCCACAGGCAAGTCCAACGAGGAGATAATGAGGTTCTGCCAGGCCTTCATGCTCGAGCTTTGGAACTGCATCGGTCCCGACCAGGACATCCCTGCCGGCGACGTAGGCGTCGGAAGCCGGGAGATAGGCTATCTCTATGGAATGTATACCAAGCTGGCACGTCAGTACAATACCGGCGTGATTACCGGAAAGGGTCTCAACTGGGGCGGCTCCATACTGCGTCCCGAGGCCACGGGCTACGGCGCGCTGTATTTCACCCAGAATCTGCTCGCCCGTGCGGGAAGGCAGATCGAGGGCTGCAGGATAGCGGTCTCAGGCTTCGGCAATGTGGCTTGGGGCGCCTGCAGGAAGGCAAAGCAGCTCGGAGCCACGGTGGTTGCGATTTCCGGCCCCGACGGAGTATGCGAGATTCCCGGCGGCATCACCGACGAGATGATAGACTACATGCTCGTGATGCGTGCGTCCAACCGCAACCGCGTCGAGGACATGGCCGACAAGTTCCCGGGACAGGCGAAGTTCACGGCCGGAAAGAAGGCATGGAGCGTGAAGTGCGACATCGCCCTGCCCTGCGCGTTCCAGAACGAGCTTGACGAGAACGACGCGAAGGAACTCGTGGCGAACGGCACGTGGTGCTGCTGCGAGGTCTCCAACATGGGCTGCCAGCCCGCCGCCATCCATTATTTCCAGAACAACGGAGTGTATTTCGCTCCCGGAAAGGCGGTGAACGCCGGAGGAGTGGCCACTTCAGGCCTGGAGATGACCCAGAACGCCTCACATATCAGCTGGGGCGAGAAGGAGGTCGATGACAGGCTTCACTTCATCATGAAGTCCATCCATGAGGCATGCGTGAAGTACGGCATCCGTCCGGACGGCAGCGTGGACTACGTGAAGGGAGCGAACATCGCCGGCTTCATGAAGGTGGCGAACGCGATGCTCGAACAGGGAATAGTATGAAAATAGCGATAGTGGGCACGGGATATGTCGGCCTCGTCACCGGAACCTGTTTTGCGGAGATGGGCGTCGACGTGTCCTGTGTCGACATAGACAGGGACAAGATAGAGAAGCTCAGGAGAGGCGAGATTCCGATATACGAGCCCGGCCTTGAGGATATGGTCCGCAAGAACGCCGAGGCCGGCCGTCTCCATTTCACCACGGATCTGGCATCGTGCATAGACGATGTTGAGATCGTCTTCTCCGCCGTGGGGACTCCTCCCGACGAGGACGGATCGGCTGACCTCAGATATGTGCTTGAGGTGGCGAGGACTTTCGGCCGCAACATACACAAGTACACGCTGATGGTGACGAAGAGCACCGTCCCCGTGGGAACCGCGCACAAGGTCAGGGCCGTCATAGAGGAGGAGTTGGCCGCAAGGGGCGTGCATGTCCCGTTCGACGTGGCCTCCAATCCCGAATTCCTCAAGGAGGGCTCGGCGGTGAAGGACTTCATGTCGCCGGACCGCATAGTGATAGGCACCGAGACCGAAAGGGCGAGGAAGATAATGACCCGTCTCTACAAGCCGTTCACGATGATGTCCGACCGCTTCGTATACTCCGACATCCCCTCCGCGGAAATGATCAAGTATGCGGCCAATTCCATGCTGGCGACGCGTATAAGCTTCATGAACGATATCGCCAACCTCTGCGAACTTGTGGGCGCTGACGTGAACATGGTGCGCAAGGGCATAGGCTCGGACACCCGCATAGGGCATAAGTTCCTCTATCCCGGCTGCGGCTATGGCGGCAGCTGTTTCCCGAAGGATGTGAAGGCGCTGATAAAGACGGCCGAGCAGCACGGTTATCCGATGAAGGTCCTGAAAGCCGTGGAGGAGGTCAACGAGTCCCAGAAATCCGTGCTGTTCAGGAAGTTCTCCGCGCATTTCGGCGGAGATGTCGCCGGCCGGACCGTGGCTTTGTGGGGCCTTGCGTTCAAGCCGGGCACCGACGACATGCGCGAGGCTCCGGCACTGGTGCTGATCGGAAAGCTCCTGGAAGCTGGCTGCCGGGTGAAGGTGTACGATCCCGTGGCCATGGACGAATGTCGGAGGCGCATCGGCGACAGGGTGGAATACAGCCGCGACATGTATGACGCCGCCGCCGGAGCCGACGCCCTGATGCTGGTTACCGAGTGGAAGGAGTTCCGCGTGCCGAGCTATGCCGTCCTTGCCGGCGTAATGAAGGAGAAAGTCATCGTCGACGGACGCAACATATATGACAGGGAGGAAGTCGAGGACGCAGGTTTCGCCTATTACAAGATAGGATGAATTCCTGAAAATTTTCTTAACTTTACGGAACAGGTCCTAAAATATTCAATCATGGAGGTCAAGTTCTATGTCTGCCGCCATTGCGGCAATATCGTTGCGTATGTGGAACGCAGCGGTGTCAAGGTGGTCTGCTGTGGAGAACCCATGCAGGAGATGGTCCCCAATACCAGTGACGGGGCAGGGGAGAAGCATGTGCCGGTGATTTCCCGCAAGGGCGACACCGTGACCGTAAGAGTGGGAAGCGTGGAGCATCCCATGCTGGAAGCCCATTATATCAAGTGGATAGTGCTCCAGACCGGGACGGGAGTCCAGTTCCGCGAACTGAAGCCCGGCGACAGGCCCGAGGCGGATTTCGCCCTGGTTCCGGGAGACGCTCCGGTAGCGGCTTTCGAGTTCTGCAATCTTCACGGGCTCTGGTCCGGGAAATAATCCGCTCAATCTGACAGAATGGCAGCTTTCGTCGCTACAGCACGGAAGTTGCCATTGGCTTTAAAAATACAATGATTATGGAAAGATTTGACGAAATACTGAAAAGCGCCGGCAAGGTGGTCAGGCGCTGGTGGCTGGGACTCATTCTCGGAGTGCTGCTGGTCGTGGCCGGAATCGTGGTGTTCTGCAACCCGGTCGAGAGCTATATGGCCCTGAGCGTGATGTTCGGCGTGCTGATGCTGCTCAGCGGATTGAGCGAGCTCGTGGTTTCACTCGGAAGCCGCAATTATTTCATGATGCGGGGATATTCGATAGTGGGCGGCATACTTGACCTGCTGCTGGGTATCTTCCTCTGCGTCTATCCTCAGGTTACGCTGGTGGTTCTGCCCGTGGTCATCGGCATCTGGCTGCTGTATCACAGCTTCATGATCATCGGTTTCGGCGGAGACTTGTCCGCGTTCAGGCTTCCCGGCTCGGGATGGACCATATTCGGCGGTGTCATGATGCTGGTTCTCGGCCTGCTGATGGTGATAATGCCGCTGACCGTCGGAGTGGCCGCCCTGGTCTTCGTGACCGGCTGCGCCATGATAGTGGCCGGGGCTGTGGCGATCGCCCTCTCCCTGAAGCTCAGGCAGCTCCACGACAACGTGCATACCCGATATCCCGGACCGGATTACGGCGACTGACGCCCGTTACTTGTTGCGCTGGATTGCAAATCCGGCGCAACTGATTTTCTGCTATCTATAAAGCTATAGTTCAAACAGCGGCGAGGGCGTCTGACGGGGAAGGGGAACGAGCCGTACGGCGGAGTCCAGCACGCTGCGTGTGCAGTCGAAGGCGAGTTCCGGAGTGTTGTTGTGCTCGCTCAGGTGGCAGAGAAAGACGTTTTTGAGCCCATCGTGGGCGAATCCCCTGACAGCTTCGGCGCATTCGGCGTTCGAAAGATGCCCGTGCCCTCCGCAGATTCTGTCCTGGAGGGCCTTGGTGTAGGGTCCGTGGCGCAGCATCTCGTAATCGTAGTTCGACTCGATGACCACCGTCTGCGCTTCGGACGCAAGGGAGGCCGCCTCTGCGGTCATTCTTCCCGCGTCGGTCATTATCATGAATCTGTAGCCGTCCAGTTCGACGGCATATCCCACGGTCTGGGAGGCGTCGTGCGGAACCACGAAATATCTTGCCCTGATTCTTCCCGGAACTATGTCGTTCCAGCCCGTCTCAAGTTCGTTGCGCAGTCCGCCTATCTGCCTGGCTGTCATGAAATGCCGCGACAGCACGCGTGAAAGCTCCGGAGTGAGCCATACCGGCAGCCGCAGGTGCTTGCAGTATGAGCCGAGCGAGCGTATATGGTCGAGATGGTCGTGGGTTATGAGTATCGAGGAGATGCATTCCAGACTGATGCCGTCGCGCTGCAGCTCCTTCTTGAGACGGCGCGGGCTCACGCCGGCGTCCACGAGCACCGCGCATTCGCAGCGCGAGCCTTCGTCGGATTCTTCGAATATTCCCAGAAAATAGCAGTTGCCGCAGCTTCCGGAGGACAGGGACTTGAATTTAATTGCTTTCATTCTCGCAGTATTTGGAGATCACGCTGTAGGCGTCATCAACTCCGAGCTCTCCCGCACGTGACAGGTCTATACAGCCTTTTTCGCTGTCCCTGAGGTAGATGAGAACAAGTCCGCGGTTGAAATAGGCGTCACCCATATAAGGGTACAGCTTGATTGACATGTCGTAGTTCTCTATGGCTTCGACAAACTGCGACGACAGGCAGAGCAGATTGCCGAGGTCGAAGTACAGGTAGGGTATGTCGGGCAGGATCTTGAGCGCCTCCCTGATGTCGGCGATGGCGTCGGAGTAGTCGTAGCTGCGCGCCACTCTGTCGCTGACACGCGCCCTGGTCGTCGAATTCGCGTCCATCGAAAGCGTCTGGACATTGCCTTCCAGAGAGGCGATGAAGTCTATCATCTCGGCCTTGAGCACACCCCGGTTCATGAGGTAGAAGGCCTTGTAGTAACTGGCGTACTTGTCCCGGGAATTCCCGTCCCCTGCTGACTGCACCGCCTTGTCGAACCATTCGAGGGCCGACGTGAAGCGCTTGTTCTGAAGTTCCTGCAGTCCTTTTATGAAGCATTCTTCGGCGGTGTTGGTGAATATGACGCTCCCGTCGCCGTAAGTCTGAGTGCTGCTGATTCCAACCGGCAGAGGCATCTGGTCGATGAAGCGGTCTATCAGGGCGTTCTCGTATCTGTGCGACAGCGCCACGCTGCGGTTCTCTCTCTCGGGAAGCAGTCCGAAGCGGTAGAGGGGACGGAGCTGTATGTCGACATCTCTGTGCTGGAGGAGCTCGTTGTCGAAGTCTTCCTGGGCGAAGTCGGCGTCGAAGGCGAGCAGAGCGTCGTATTTCCTCGTGGTGTCGGCGTAGGAGGCCTGGGCGCTGTTCTCCCGGTATTCCCGGATTTTCTGCTGGGCGGTCTCGTAGTCGGCTTTTGACTCCCTGGTCCGTCCGAGCATGTTCTCCACATATGAGCGGTTCAGATAGGCTTTGGCGAAATCCGGGTAAAGCTCTATGGCCTTGTTGTAGTCGGCGAGCGCGTCCATCCACCTTTCCATCTCCACGAAGATCGCGGCCCTGTTGTAGTGGGCCAGCACATTGTCGGGGTTGATGTTGATTACTCTGTCTATGTCCTGCAGGGCGTTTTCGTAGTCGCCGACCTGGGTGTAGATGAGACTGCGGTTGTAGAGTGTCAGGGCGTTGCCGGGCTCGTGCCGCAGCACCGTGTTGAAGTCGCGCATGGCTCCGTTGTAGTCCTTGTTCTCGTAGAGCAGCAGAGCGCGGTTGAAATAAGCGAAGGTGTTGGTGGTGTCGAGTTCTATTGCGCGGTTGAGGTCGGCCACGGCCTCGTCGTGGAGTCCCTGTCCCGAATATATGCGGGCGCGGCGTATGTAGCCCTCGGGTTCGAAGCGGTCGAGCCTTATCGCCTGGTTGTAGTCGGCGAGCGCCTTGGTGGTGTCGGCGAGGAAGAGGTAGGAGGCTCCCCGGTTGAGGTATGCGGCCGGATCCTTCGGCTCTTTCTTTATGTAGAGGTCGAAGTCCTGCACGGCGTCCTCGAAGTGCTGGGCGAGAAAGGAGGTGACTCCGCGCGAGAAATATATGCCTATCTCGCCGGGGCGCAGCTCCAGGGCACGGTCGAAGTCCCTGAACGCGGCTTCGTAATTTCCGGCACGGCTCTCTGTGATTGCGCGGTAGTGATAGCCGTTGGTGAACACCGGATTCAGGCGTACGGAAGTGTCGAAGTCTGTCTGGGCTCCGCGGTAGTCGCCGAGATTGTACTTGGCTATTCCGCGGAAGAAGAAGCTCCAGTAGTCGGTGGTGTCGAGCCGCGTGAGAATGTTGAAGTTCTGTATGGCAAGCGCGTATTTCCCGTCTGCGAGAGCCTGGCGTCCCCTCCACATGAACACATCCTGATCGTATTGTGCGAGGGCGGAAAGCGAGCAGACGAGCGTCAGCGCTATGGACAGAAAGAACTTTTTCATTATCTTTGCAAAGATAATCAATTATCAAACCGGAATTGAAGCGCTTCTGCAAATTTCTCCTTCTTTTGGGCATTTCTCTCGCTGTGGCGCCGTCTGCCGCGGCCCAGTCCGCCGATGAGCTGATGGAGGAGGTGGAGTTCCTTTCCGGTCCCGCCCTCGAAGGCAGGGGCTTCGGCTCGCCGGGAGGGTGCGCGGCGTCTTTCTATATTTTCAGACAGTTCCGCAACGCCGGCCTGAGGACCTCGTTCCAGAATTTCGAGAGCGGAGGCAAGATCGGGCACAATGTGATCGGAGTGACTCCGGGATGGTTCAGGAGCTATATCGTGGTGAGCGCATATTACGACGGCGTGGGCAAGTTCGACGGCGTCTGCTATCCGGGAGCTGACGCGAACGCCTCCGGGGTCGCCGCGCTTCTGTGGCTCGCCCGCAATCTCCCCGCACTTTGTACGGAGGATGTGGGACTTGTCTTCGTGGCGTTCGACGGTCACGGGGCGAGCCTTTCCGGCTCGAAGGCCTTTCTGGACCGGCATGCCGGCCGCTATAAGCTGAAGATGCTTGTCAACATGGAACTCCTGGGCTCGGATCTCGAGCCTCTGCACGAGAGCAGGCCGGAATATCTGATCGCCCTCGGAGGCGCGCGGCACAGGCTGACGCTCGACTGGGCCAATCTCGGGCTGAAGCTTGACCTGTCCACCAGCTACTACGGCAGCGAGAATTTCACGGACCTGTTCTACAAGAGGATAGGAGACCAGCGCTGGTTTCTCGAAGCGGACATCCCGGCCGTGATGTTCACTTCCGGCATCACGGAACATACAAACAAGGTCAGCGACACTGCGGACAATCTTGCGCCGGAGACTTTCGCCAAGAGAGTGAAGCTGATAGGCGAATGGATTTCTTTCATGCTCTGATATGGCCGATCTCCCCGAAATACACGCGGGCTTCCCTTCGCCTGCGGCCGATTACATGAGCGGAGTCATCGATCTCAACCGCGAGCTTGTCAGGCATCCCGAGGCTACCTTCTTCGGCAGGGTGGTAGGGGATTCCATGGCCGACGCCGATGTGCACGAGGGGGACGTCCTGGTCATAGACAAGTCGCTGACTCCGTCGGAAGGGGACATGGCGGTCTGCTTCCTCGACGGCGAATTCTGTCTCAAATATATCTCGCGTCGCCCCGACGGCCTGTGGTTGCTGCCGGGCAACAGGAAGTACAGGCCGATCCATGTGCCGGAAGGGTCGGATTTCTCGGTCTGGGGAGTGGTCACTTATGTGATAAGGAAGCAGAGGTGACTGCTTCCTTGTCACATAAGTGACAGCCCCCAGGGGCATGCTCGGCTTGCACCAAGCACAAGCCGGCGGCTGCGCTGCTTCGATTTGCCGGAGTAAGAAGCTGTTTTGAAATTTGTCAAAAATTCTTTTACGGCTCTTTCCGGTCTGTCCTGTCCTTCTTTTTTCAGTCAGATAGCCGTTGCTATCCTTTTCAAAAAGAAGAACCGGACATCCTCGGAAATAGCTCATAAAATTTATATCGACAAAATTCAAAACAGCTTCTAAATCTCGCTGACGCTGCGCCGGGGCCGCTGAAGCGGCCGGGGTGCGATAGGAAACGGTGGCAATATGTGGCGACGGGACGGCTATAGATCAGAATAAGATCGGACGCGGCATTTCAGGTGGCATGGTTGCGAAGCGCGGCATTCGCTGTCGGCGTCAGTGGATTTCCAGCAGGTCGTTCCAGTCGGTGGAATAGAGCTTGGAGCAGTGCTCGCGGCGTATGCCGTCAGCGTAGTGGCCTGGCCTCTGGGCGCCGAGGCGCAGCAGGTTCTCCTCGCGTGAGTTGATACTGTCCATGAGATCCGACAGCGTCGAGGATTTCTCGCGCTTGAGCCGTTCGTCCTCCTGTTCGAAAAGGGCGGCCTGCACCAGATGCGACGAGCCCGTGTCCCCGACTGTCACTCCCGCCCTCTTGTAGCTGAATCCGGGGCTGTAGATGCGGTTGAGAACGGCCAATGCCGCGCTGACTATCTCCTGGGTGCTGTTGGCCGGAGGGTCAAGTTCGATTTCGCCGGCAGGATTGTACTGCGGAAGATCCTCCCGGAAGCGGTTGGTCCCGAGGAAGACCGTGACTTTCCCGGCCACGGAGTTCTCCTTTCGGAGCTTGCGGGCGCAGGCGGCGGCGAAGTCCGAGACCCTTGAGGCGAGCTCCTCCCTGTCGGAGATCATGTCGGCGAACGAACGGGAAGTGCAGATGGACTGCTTCCTCTCCTCGAGCTCGCGGTTGATGCAGGGTATGCCCTGCAGCTCCCTCCATGTGCGCACCCCTCCTATGCCCATGTTCCTGTATACCCATTCCTCCGGGCGCGCCGTCAGGTCCGCGGCGCTTCTGACTCCCGCGGACTCCAGTTTCGGAGCGCCTCTCCACCCTATGCCCCATACATCGCGTATAGGGGTGAGCTCCAATGCCTTGGCCCGTTTTTCGGGGGAATCGATGGCGCATACTCCCCTGTAGGCGGGATAGCGTTTCGCGAAGTGGCTCGCCATCTTGGCGAGGGTCCGCGTCGGGGCGAGCCCTATGCTCACGGGGATTCCGGTCCAGCGTCGGATCTTCGCGACTGTTTCCCGGCAGAGACTCATGTATTGCTCCGGCTTCATTTCGCCGAGCAGCATGAAGGCCTCGTCTATCGAATAGACCTCCACGTCCGGCACGGTGTTCCGGAGAATCTTCATGACCCGTGAGGACATGTCGCCGTAGAGCTTGTAGTTCGACGAGCGCACCAGGACCCTGCCGCTGTCGGTCATTCCCCTTATCTTGAAGAAAGGCGTGCCCATCTTTATTCCGAGGGCCTTGGCCTCGTTGGAGCGGGCGACCACGCATCCGTCGTTGTTCGACAGCACGACCACGGCGCGGCCTTCGAGCTGGGGCTGGAAGACCCTTTCGCAGGACACGAAGAAATTGTTGCAGTCTACAAGCGCGAACATGCCGCAAATTTACATCAAGTTGCTTGAGTTTTTGTGGAATAAAAGGTAAATTTGTGAGATGTCGAAAATTCCAAAATTAAACTCAATATGGTAAAAGTGAACATTGCAGGCTGCGACTCGTTCGTCAAGGCCGCAGATTATCAGAAGTATGTTGAGAAGGCGCTCGCCGCGTACGACACTCTCCGTGACGAGAACGGCGCCGGAAATGATTTCCTGGGCTGGAAGACGCTTCCCGTGGACATCCCCGAGTCCCTGATAAAGGACTGCGAGGCCGTCCGTGACGACTGGGCCGCAAGGAAGGTGAATCTGGTCGTCGTCATAGGCATAGGCGGCTCGTATCTTGGTGCCCGCTGCGCGCTGGAGGCCCTCTCGCACGGCTTCATCCAGTCCGACAAGGCTCCGAGGATAGTCTTCGCCGGAAACAACCTCTCCGAGGAGTATCTCGCCGAGCTCATGGATCTCGCGAAGCTTTCCAACGTGGCCTGCATAGTGATCTCCAAGTCCGGCACCACCACCGAGCCCGCCGTGGCTTTCCGTGTGGTCAAGGAGTATATCGAGAAGACCTATGGCAAGCAGGAGGCTTCAGCCCGCATCGTGGCGATAACCGACGCGGTCAAGGGTGCGCTGAAGACGCTCGCGACCCAGGAGGGCTACAGGACCTTCGTGGTTCCCGACAATGTGGGAGGACGCTATTCGGTGCTGACTCCGGTGGGCATCCTTCCCATCGTGGTGGCCGGCTTCGACATCCGCGCCATGCTGAAGGGGGCCGCCGCCGAAAGGGAGACGCTGCTTGTCAAGTCGGCCGACAACGAGGCCGTCAAGTATGCCGCCATGCGTAACCTGCTGTACTCCGAACTCGGGAAGAAGGTTGAGATTCTCGTGACCTTCAATCCCAAGCTCCAGTATCTCGGCGAGTGGTGGAAGCAGCTCTACGGAGAGTCCGAGGGCAAGGATCTCAAGGGTATCTTCCCGGCCTCGATCGTCTGCACCACCGACCTCCATTCGATGGGCCAGTTCATCCAGGAGGGCGACCGCGTGATGTTCGAGACCACCGTGACCGTAGCCAAGTCCAACAGGGAGGTGGTCATAGGCTCTGACGAGCAGAATCTTGACCAGCTCAACTATCTGGCCGGCCAGAGAGTGGAGCACTGCAACGCCATGGCGCAGCTCGGCACCAAGCTCGCCCACATCGACGGCGGAGTGCCTCAGATGGAGGTGGGCATCGAGCGCATAAACGAGGAGAATCTCGGCGCATTGTTCTATTTCTTCGAGTTCGCATGCGGAATCAGCGCGTATGTGCTCGGCATCAACCCCTTCAACCAGCCCGGCGTGGAGGCGTACAAGAAGAACATGTTCGCCCTGCTGCGCAAGCCCGGCTACGAGGCGCAGACCGAGGCCATACTCAAGCGCATATAGTCATCTGAGCTGATATTCGCTCACGCTCTTCAGACCTGGTATCCCGTAATAGGCCGATACCAGGTCTCCTTTTATATACACCCTGCGGCCGAGCAGCTCCGGATTCGACACGAGGTTGAGAGCTTCCCTGACGGAGCCGGACTTCAGCTCGACCGTCAGGCAGTAGTCCTTGTCGGCGGTCGACGAGCGCAGCCCCAGAACGATGTTTGTCTCCTTCTCGAACGGAGGGTCGAACGAGAGTTTCCCTGTGCCCGTGGCCACGCCGACTATGTAACCGTGCACCCATACGTCCTTCTCGCCGCCGCGTTCGCGGGCTTCCATGACGGTGAGGGCGCCGTTGATGTCGGAGGCGTCGTCATCGCCGTAGAGGTAGCTGTCTGAAAAGCGGATCCGGGCGGTGTCCACCTGCAGGCTTATGCTGCCTGACTCCTGCTCCACAGAGGCAGATACGGTCATGCTCAGAATCTGCTGGGCGCCCAGGGTGCGCGTGAAAAGCGGATGCCTCATCCCGGAGTCTCCTACGGATACCGATATGGTCCCTGGCTGGAAGAACGCGGTGCGGGTGTCTCCGTAGGTCTGCCGCAGCGATCCGCCGGGGCCTTCGAGGTAGAGGTCCGAATCCGGGAACAGGCTGATGAAGGAGTCGTCGACCAATAGTCTGAGCCCGCAGTTCGTCTGCCGGCAGACCAGTCTGACGGATACGGTCTCGCCGGACGGCACGACCACGGCCTGCGTGTCGCCGAACACCGCCTTGTCGAAAGCCGGCGCGTCGAATTTCTCGGAGGTCGCGGAGACGGTGTAGGTGCCGGGGCTCACCGTGAGCTCCTCGGGTGAGTCTCCGAAGCGGCCCTCGTAGATGATGTCGCCTCCGGAGCCGGTCACGCTTAGCAGAAAGTCGTCGGTGTCGGGAAGATCTCCGGACGCGCGCGTGAAGAGGTCCGCGCTGTCCTGGAAAGAAATCCGGATTACGCCCTGCCCTTCCGGAAAAAGGTTCTGGCAGGAATTCAGGACCGGCAGCGCCGCCGCCAGTCCGAGAAGCAGTCGGAATGAAGTTCTCATAGTTTTTTCCGCAAAGATAGGAGTCTCATCCCGCAATCGGAATCTGAAACTTCAAAACCTCGTGATAAGATTTATTTTACATAAAAATTTCACGGACTCTTCGCCTCACGGCGAAGAGTCCGTTACTTAACCTAAACTTAAACTATGAAAAACTTCGTAACGAAGGTAGATTATTTTATTTAATTATGCAAAGATTTGGAAAAAATATTTTTAATTTTCTTCGTCCCGGCGGCTGATGGCTGAAAAAATGACAGAAAACTTCGTCGAATGATGCTATATTTGCGCTATGAACATAGTTTCGAAATGGCTCAGGAACGCAAGGTCGGTTTCTCTGATGCAGAGCATGATGCCGGCGGCGCTCGCCGTGGTGCTCGCCGTCGGCTCTCCCGGATTCAACATATGGATGGCTCTGCTTGCCGTGGCCGGAATCGTCTCGGCCCATCTTGCGATGAATCTGGCCGACGATTATTTCGACTACAAGGCTGACATGCTGGGTGACCGCGACAAGGTCGTACGCAAGGGCTTCCGCGCCATGATGGTCAAATATCCGTATCTGACCGACGGCAGCGAGACACCGGCCTCGCTGCTGAAAGCCATAGCGTGCATGCTGGCGTTCGCGCTTGCCTGCGGGGCCGGAATCTTCCTGTTCCGTCTTCATGACAGCGGCTTTTCGGGCCCTCAGGGCTGCTGGTGGATTGTCGCCATAGCCGCGCTGGCAGGATTTCTCGGGATCTTCTATTCCGCTCCGCCGTTCAAGTTCGCCTACCGCGGGCTCGGAGAGCCGGTCATCGGTTTCATCTTCGGGCCTCTGCTGATGCTCGGCTGCCATTATGCCGCCGCCGGACGTATATCGCAGGAAGTGGTATGGATATCCGTGGTTGTCGGCCTGCTGGTGCTGAACATCCTCTACACCCACAGTTTCATAGAGATCGCCGGAGACGAGGAATCCGGCAAGATGACGCTCGCAAGGCTGCTGCCCACCGACGGTCTGAGGCTCGCCGCCGCATGGGCCATAAACATGCTCCCGTATGTGATAATTGTCGCGGGTGCGGTTCTGGGCGGTCTGGAGCCTGCCTACCTTGCGGTGCTGTTCGTGCTGCCCCGCAGCCTCTGGCTCTGCGGCTCGCTGCGCGAGTTCGCGAAGGGGAACACCGGAGTTCCCGACATGCCCCCGCTGATTCTCGGTGCAATGAAGGGCTGGGAGCGCTACCGGGAGATGGGCATAGACTGGTTCATGATGCGCTGGTTGACATCGCGCAACATCACCGGGGCCTTCTGCCTGATAATAATTATCGCAAAATTGCTGTCACTGATAATATGAACAAGATAGGACAACTCGCATACATGCCCTGGTGGTGGCTGAGGGCTGCCGTTTTCGGGCGCAGGAAGCCGCTTCAGAGCGTGCTTTTCATATCGGACAGATGCAATCTGAGCTGCCGCCACTGCAGCGTCTACAATCATGAGACTCCGGCCGACAAGAGCACGGAGCAGATACGGGAGGAACTGCAGTTCTGTCTCGACCAGGGTTCTCGTTTCGTGGATTTTGAAGGCGGGGAGCCGTTTCTGTGGCGCGACGGAGGCAGGACCGTGAACGATCTCTGCCTTATGGCCCGGGAAATGGGCTTCTATTCCTGCACGATCACGACCAACGCCCAGCTGCCTTTCGACGGGACGGTGGCCGACAGCATCTGGGTTTCGATGGACGGCGTCGGCGAGGCCCACGAGAGGATACGCGGCAAGGGGACTTTCGCGAGGCTGGAAAAGAATGTGGCCGGCTGCGGCTGCCGCAACCTCAGCGCCAACATGGCGATCAATGTGCTGAACGCCGACGCTGTCGCGGGCGTGATCGAATATGTCGCTGCGAGCCCGTATTTCCGCTCCGTTTCGCTGAATTTCCATACGCCCTTCCCGGGCACGGAGCACATGGCCCTGCCGCAGGAGAGGAAGCGTGAGATCATCGATATGATTCTCGACTACAAGAAGAAGGGGTATCCGATAATGAACTCCCGCAGCGGACTCGGGAAGATGAGGGACAACCGCTTCAGGCGCTGCTGCTGGATGACCAATTTCATCTATACCGACGGCACGCGCAGTCCCCAGTGCATGGGTGAGTCGCTCGGAATATGCGACAGCTGCGGCTTCTGCATGGCGGGGGAGGAGTCCGCGGTCATGGAACTGCGTCCGGACACGATTCTCTCGGGGCTGAAGCTCCGCGTCGAGGAATGAAACAAGTAGGCCGCATTAAGTAAGCAAAACAAGCAGGCCGCGGATTTCGAAATCCGCGGCCTGCTTGTTTTGAGGCGGAGCAGGATAAGGGAGTCGAACCCTCCTCCTTGGCTTGGGAAGCCAATGCACTACCGATGTGCTAATCCTGCGTTTGGGTTCTGCAAATATACGCAAAAATATTTTCGTACGCAAAAGGTCCGCCGGGGCAATCAAATTTTGACGGACGGACAAATATGAGTATATTTGTGAAATTTGCGTAAAAATTAGAGAGATATGTCATTAGCAACAGTCATAAGCAAGATTTTCGGTTCGAAGGCCGAGCGCGACTACAAGGCCGTGAAGCCCATTCTTGACCGGATTCTTGCCGTATATCCTGAAATCGACGCCCTGTCGGCAGATGAGCTCAGAGCCCGTTCGGCCGCTCTGAAGCAGAAGCTCAGGGATGTCGAGGCTCCCTTCGAGCAGCGCATAGCGGAGATACGCGCCGAACTTGACAGGGATATCCCCGTGGACGAGAAGGTGAAGCTCGCAGGAGAGTCCGACAAGCTCGTGAAGGACGAGGACGAGGCCATCGAGGCCTGCCTCAATGAGATACTTCCCGAAGCGTTCGCGATAGTCAAGTCGACGGCCCGCCGCTTCAAGGAGAACGAGACCACCGTGGTCGAGGCGAACGACTTCGACCGCGCCCTCTCTGTCAACCACGATTTCGTGAAGATCGACGGCGACAAGGCCGTATATTATAATCACTGGGTGGCCGGAGGCAACGAGATACATTGGGACATGGTCCATTATGACGTGCAGCTGGTCGGAGGCATCGCCCTGCATCAGGGCAAGATCGCCGAGATGGCCACCGGTGAGGGAAAGACCCTCGTGGCGACTCTGCCCGTGTTCCTGAACGCGCTTGCCGGCAAGGGAGTGCACATGGTGACGGTCAACGACTACCTCTCCAAGCGTGACTCCGAGTGGATGGGGCCTCTCTACATGTTCCACGGCCTGTCCGTGGACTGCATCGACAAGCACGATCCCAATTCCGCCGCCCGCCGCAGGGCCTATGAATGCGACATCACCTTCGGAACCAACAACGAATTCGGTTTCGACTACCTTAGGGACAACATGGCTGTCAGCCAGGAAGATCTGGTGCAGCGCAAGCATCATTACGCGATTGTCGACGAGGTCGACTCGGTGCTGATCGACGATGCGCGCACCCCTCTGATCATTTCCGGCCCGGTGCAGCACGACGCCGCCGAAGAGGCCCAGTACATGGAGTTCCGCCCCTATGTCGAGAAGCTTTACCAGGCCCAGAGGGCGCTCGTGAACCAGACGCTCAACGACGCGAGGAAGAAGATCGCCGAAGGCGACGAGAACGAGGGCGCCATGCTGCTCTACCGTGCCCACAAGGGACTGCCGAAATACGCCCCTCTGATCAAATGCCTCTCCGAGCCGGGAATGAAGCAGCTGATGCAGAAGGCCGAGAACTTCTACATGCAGGACAACGAGAGGGAGATGCCCGTGGTCACCGACCCTCTGTTCTTCGTGATCAACGAGCAGCTTCATTCCGTGGACATGACCGACAAGGGTCACGACGTGCTGGCCAAGGCCGTCGGCAACGAGGATTTCTTCGTCCTGCCTGACGTGGGAGCCCAGACCGCCGAGATAGAGCATTCGGAGCTCACTCCGGCCGAAAAGCAGCAGAAGAAGGACGAACTCATGACGGAATTCTCCACCAAGAGCGAGAGAGTCCACACCGTGAGCCAGCTCCTCAAGGCATATACGATGTTCGAGAAGGATGTCGACTATGTGATAATGGACGGCAAGGTCAAGATCGTCGACGAATCCACCGGCCGTATCATGGAGGGACGCCGCTGGAGCGACGGTCTGCATCAGGCCGTGGAGGCGAAGGAGAACGTGAAGGTCGAGGGCGCCACCCAGACTTTCGCGACCATCACCCTTCAGAACTATTTCCGAATGTATCACAAGCTCGCCGGAATGACCGGTACGGCAGAGACCGAGGCGGGCGAGTTCTGGAGCATCTACAAGCTTGACGTGATGGTGATCCCTACCAACAAGCCGGTTATCAGGGATGACCAGGACGACATGGTCTACAAGACCAAGAAGGCCAAGTACGCGGCCGTCATCGACAGGGTGGTCGAACTTACCGAGGCCGGGCGTCCGGTGCTTGTCGGCACCACCGACGTGGAGACTTCGGAGCTCCTGAGCCGCATGCTGCGCATGAGGGGGATCAGGCATAATGTGCTGAACGCCAAGGAGCATGCGAGGGAGGCGGAGATCGTCGCCCAGGCCGGACAGTCGTCAACTGTGACCATAGCCACGAACATGGCCGGACGAGGCACCGACATCAAGCTTTCTCCGGAAGTCAAGGCTGCCGGAGGCCTCGCCATCATAGGCACCGAGCGTCATGACTCCCGCCGTGTGGACCGCCAGCTGCGCGGCCGTGCCGGACGTCAGGGCGACCCCGGTTCGTCCACTTTCTATGTTTCGTTCGAGGACAAGCTTCTGCGCCTGTTCGGCGCGGAGCGCATCGCCAAGATGCTCGACAGCATGCCTGACAACGAGGCACTTCAGTCCAACATGCTCTCGAAGGCGGTCGAGAACGCCCAGCGCAAGGTCGAGGAGAACAACTTCGGCATACGAAAGAGGCTGCTCGAATACGACGACGTGATGAACTATCAGAGAGAGGCCATATATTCCCGCCGCCGCAACGCGATCAACGGCGACAAGATCGAGATCGACCTTCAGAACATGATGATCGACACCGCATCGCTCTTCGTCGGGAAATACAGAAGCCTTCCCTTCGAGGACTTCCGCCTGACGATGATAGCGGAGCTCTCGATCGACGCCGAGTTCGACGAGGACTTCTTCAAGCGTGCGAAGCGCGAGGAGCTGGAGGACAGGATATGCGAGACCATGCAGTCCACCTACAGGCGCCGCATGGACGCTCTCGTTGAGAAGGTGAACCCCATCATCAAGGAAGTCTTCGAGAAGCAGGGGAAGATGTTCAAGAACATACTGATCCCCATCTCCGACGGCCGCAAGCAGATGAACCTGTCCGTCAATCTCGAGAGCGCCTACAATTCGGAGGGCCGCCTGATCGCCAAGACTCTGACGAAGAACATTATTCTGTACCAGATAGACGAGCACTGGAAGCAGCACCTGCGCGACATGGACGACCTCAAGCAGAGCGTCCAGAACGCTTCATACGAGCAGAAGGATCCTGTCGTGGTATACAAGCTCGAAAGCTACAATCTCTTCGCCCAGATGCTCGAGACGCTCAACAAGGATGTGCTCTCCTTCCTGTTCAAGGCGTTCATTCCGCTCAGGGACAAGAACGCCGAGCCCGCGAGAAGGCCTGTCCAGGGACCCGACATGAGTCGTATGCGCACCAGCCGTTCCGATCTCAGCACGAACGGCGAGCAGAAGGTCAAGGCTCCGGTGAAAGTGGACAAGCATGTGGGACGGAATGATCCCTGCCCCTGCGGCAGCGGCAAGAAGTACAAGAACTGCCACGGAAAAGGACTCGTATAATGAAATTCAACAGTAAGATCATGCAGAAGACAGCTGAAACGGTCGTGAATGTCAACGACATAACAAGGATTGCCAACGGCGCTTCCATCAAGGGAGACCTTTCTTCTCCTTCGGATATCAGAGTCGACGGAAGCATCAGCGGCAATGTGTACTCCGGCGGCAGAATAGTGGTCGGGGAGACCGCGAATCTCTCCGGCGCACTGATGTGCTCCAATCTCGACCTCTGGGGAAAGATGGAGGGAGAGATTTATGTCAAGGATACGATAAGCATCAAGAGCACTTCGGTGATCAACGGCAATCTCCACGTGCGCAAGCTTCAGGTGGAGATAGGCGCGCAGATCAACGGCTCCTGCCAGATGATTACGGAGCAGGAGTACGACAAGGCCGTTGCGCGGATTACCGATGGTAAGGTGTCCGGAGCTGCGGCTCCCAGGGCCCAGAAGCCCCAGCAACCTCAGCAGTCGGAGGCCGAGTAGGGGACTACAGTATATTCATCGACTGTTCGCGGATTTTTTCGAGCTCGTCTTTCATCTGAACGACGAGCTTTTGTATTTCCGCATGGTTGGCTTTCGATCCGGTGGTGTTGATCTCGCGGCCCATCTCCTGGATTATGAAGCCCAGTTTCTTTCCGGGATATTCTTCCGAGTCGATGGTGTCGAGGAAATATCTGCAGTGCTGGCGCAGGCGCACTTTCTCCTCGTTGATGTCGAGCTTTTCGAGATGGAAGATCATCTCCTGCTCGAATCTTTCCTTGTCCACCTTTATGTTGAGCTCCTCCGCGGCCTTGACGATTTTCGCGCGGATGTTGTCGAGTCTTTCGGCCTCGTGGCTCTCGACCTTGTCGTAGAGCGCGAGAATGTTGGACACGCGTCCGCATACGTCTGCGTAGAGGGCCTTCCCTTCATTGCTGCGGTAGTCGTTGACTTCCATGAGACAGCGGTCGATGGCGTCGCTGACCAACGGCCATTCCTCCTCGCTGATTATGTCGGCCTTGCGTGAGTCCACGATGTCCGGCATGCGCAGTATGGCGTTCAGCAGCAGTGCATAGTTGGCGGGGCTGTACTGTATTCCCATCTCCTTCGCGAGCACGCCCGCCTGTTCGATGTAGCCTCGGGCGACGTTCATGTTCAGCTGTTTGGCGGCCTCGTCCTCTTTCGGAGTCCATGTCAGGTAGACATCTATCGTGCCCCTCGTGAGCGCCGCCGCTATCTTCGAGCGTATGTCGAGTTCCTTGTCCTTTGGCAGCAGTGAAGTGCGCAGATTGATGTCGGCGTTCTTGCCGTTCAGGGTGCGTATTTCGATGGTGAGGGTTCCGTTGCCGAGCATGGCCTCCGCCTTGCCGTAGCCTGTCATGGATTTTATCATGGTTCTGTGTTTTTGCTTGATTATCAGGCTGCAAAGTTAGAATAATTTTGAGTATTATCCGTGCTTCCTTTCCGGAAAGATAAATCTTAACATAAGAAACATAAAAAAGTGAAGAAGGTTTCTTAATAAAGCATTGGAATGCGGTTTCCGCTGGCCAACTTTGTCGCGTGCCGGCCGCTCCTCCTGTACGTCCTGATTTTGGGACCGCCAGGTTTTCGGTCCGGCCGTAGATCCCGAGTCCGGCGGGATGAGCAGGCCGGACATCCGGACAGCGCCGACAGACATGTCGGGCCGAACCGGAGCCGCCGTCTTCCGGACGGGGCCGACAGCGAGAAAGAACAACCAAAAACTATACGACTATGGAAATTTCAACACCCGTCTACGTGAACCCCCTGTCGGACTCGGGGTTCAAGGCTATCTTCTGCGACCCGGCGAACAAGTGTGACCTGATAGCGCTGCTGAA
>DVLC01000101.1 GCA_018715685.1 Candidatus Cryptobacteroides merdipullorum | reverse complement strand
CTCCTCAAGGCTCCTGATGTAGCCGTCGTTGAGCAATGCCGTCAGCGTGACGGTCTTGAACACCGAGCCGGGCTCGTTCTTGCGCCCGATGGCGAGGTTCTGTATTTCGGAGAAGGGCCCTGTATGCTCTTCGCCTTCGCGCAGCAGGTTGACCATCGCGCGTATGGCTCCTGTCTTCACCTCCATGAGCACGAGGCATGCACCTTCGATCGCCGCTTCAGGCTCTATCTGCTCGCGCAGCGCGAAGTCGGCGATTTCCTGATAGTCGATGTTGAGCGTGCTTCGGAGGTCGTTGCCGTCGACTGCTCTGACGACGGTGCTGTCGTTGTTGCGCACCGTGCCCTGGTCGGTCTCCCTGAGGTATTCGCGGCCTTCCTTGCCGTGCAGTTCATAGTCGAACTTGCCTTCGAGGCCGATGTGGGTGTTCCTGACGGGGGATTTGTTGTTGCGCACGAAGCCTATGGTCCTGCGGGCCAGTTCGTCGTAGGGGTATTCGCGCACGTTCTCCTGCTCGTACTGGACTCCGCTGTAGTAGCGGCCCTTGCGGAACAGGGGAAGGGAGAGGATGCGGTTGTATGCCGTGCGGTCGACTGGATGCCCTATCCGGACATACTTTCTTCCGGGCTTGTTCTCGTCGTTGCGGTTTGTCATGATGAGTCTGTAGAACTGGTCCGCCGTCATTTCGGGGAATTCCTTCGCGAGTCCTTTCGAGAGCTCACGGGCCTCGTCCCTCCATTTCTTCTCCTCCTCGGGAGTGTTGGTGTCCTTGCGGACGGTGCAGTCCATGTAGAACTGGTATTCGGGGCAGGAGATTGCAAGCAGGCGTCCGTTGCAGTCGAGAATCCTGCCTCGCTCCGGCTCGATGGATCTCTCGGTCACCTTGGGGGTGAGTTTCGCGGCGATTTCAGGCTCCGGTCTGAAAAAGAGCTGTATGCCTATTATGCGCACCGTCAGCAGGACCGCTCCGAGCAGCATCACGAAATAGACGAGATAGAGTATTATCCCTATCCTGTCTCTCTTCTTCACCGGCTGTGTTGCGTTCGTCTTCGGCATGGTCTCTTCTATTCTGCAAGTCTTGTCGCCGGCTTTTCCGGCTCTCCGACCTTCGACCCCAGCTCCGTGAGTCTGGCTTCCACGGTGGTGCGTCTCTCCGCCTTGGCCGCTTCGTAGGTCAGTTCAGCATTCTCTATCTCAAGTTCCTTAAGTTCCGCTTTGGCCTGCTCGACCTTCGCCATTGTGCTCTCTGTCATCAGGCTCAGCCAGATGATCAGGCCGAAGAGGAGGAAGGTGTACATCACGTGGACGAAATACCTGCCGACATTGAGCCTGAGCAGGAATTCTCCCTTCAGTACGGCGACAAGGCTGTTTTTCAGCAGTCGCGCGAGGTCCGAGAACTTCCAGGTCATGCTTCGGGCCCTCCTGACTTTGCGCCTTTCCGTCCGTCCGTTTCGGGAAGTCTTTCGGCTACCCGCAGCTTGGCGCTGCGCGCCCTCGTGTTGGAGGCGATTTCCTCCTCCCCGGGGACTACAGGCTTGCGGTTTACTGGCCTCAGAGGCGCGTCGCTGCGTCCGAAGGCGTCCTTGTTTCCGATACCCGCGATGTTCCCGCTGCGCATGAAGTTCTTGACTATGCGGTCCTCTATCGAGTGGTAGGTGATCACGGCGAGGCGTCCTCCGGGCTTGAGCGAGGCCGCCGCCCCTTCGAGGAATTTCTCGAGTGAGCGCATTTCGTCGTTGACTTCGATCCGGAACGCCTGATAGATGCGTGCGAGCTGCTTGTGCTGGGCGAATGAGGGCAGGGCGGAGGCAAGCGCCTTGTCGAGGTCGGCGGTTGTGAGAATCGGCGCCTTGGATCTCGCCGCAACGATGAGCTGCGAGAGTCTTCCGGCGTTGTCGACTTCTCCGTAGATCCTGAGAACCCTTTCCAATTCTTCTTGCGTATAAGAATTTACAATGTCAGCGGCTGTTCTGCCGCCCTGCGCGTTCATCCGCATGTCAAGAGGGGAGTCGTAGCGGAAGGAGAAGCCTCTCTCCGCCGTGTCGAACTGATGGGAGCTCACGCCGAGGTCGGCGAGAATCCCGTCGGCTCCGCCTTCATCCTGGAGTCGCTCTCCGGCGAATTCCATGAGGACGTAGTTGTGTATGAATCTGAAGTTGTTGTGTATCAATGTGAGGCGCGGGTCGTCAGGGGCCTGCGCAAGGGCTTCCGAGTCGCGGTCGAAGGCGAGCAGCCGCCCTTTCGGCGAGAGTCTGGAGAGTATTTCCCGGCTGTGTCCGCCTCCGCCGAACGTGGCGTCGACATAGAGGCCGTCGGGATTCGTCACGACGGCGTCCACGCTGGGATGCAACAATACGGGATTGTGATATTCAGTCATTGCCAAGTCTCTACTTTTGCGAGAGGCTTTCAGCAATGGCAATGATTTCTTCGTTTGAAATGCCGGATTCCTCGAATCTCTCCTTCGCCCAGATTTCAATTCGGAAGTCATTGCCGGAGAAAACCACTTCTTTTTCCACTCCTATCGAATCGAGAAGTCTGCGGCTGATGGTGATACGTCCGAACTTGGGGTCAGGCTCGACCGTGTCACGGTCACGCATGTATTCTCTCCAGAATTTCGCGTGTGTCTTGTTGAAGGTAAGGTCGAGGGAGTCCTTGACTTTTTCTGACTGCCGAGTCCACTCTTCCATCGTGTACATCTGCAGGCAGGGTTCAAAGAGATCCTTTTTCACGACGAACCTCATGTCGCTTCCCGGAGGCATGGCTCCCTTGAGCGGCGAGGGAAAGACCAACCTTCCCTTGTCGTCCAGACGAGCGGTGTATTCTCCAATGAAAGTGACCATTGTCTATTTCTTATACGCAATGGCAAAGATAGATAATATTTTACATTTTCTTACATTTTGTTACAAATTTTTACACTTTGACTCTTTTCTCCGCGTTTCTTGGCTTTTGCCGCATTTTCCGCGCTTGCCGCATTCTTCGCTTTTGCTGCTGTTTCGGAGTCGCGTGCGTTTCCGGATCCGTGCTGAAAGTCTGCGGCTGAGTTTCAGGCGTGTGCAGTGTCGTTGACCGGTGGAGAACCGCGTGACCAGCCTGTATGTGCTGCGAGTTTCAAGCATGAGCTATGTCGTTGCCCCTGTCGTGTAATTTGCCGACGTTTCGGACATGGTCGCTTATGTTACGTTCCGCAGTCCGTAATTGTTTCATCTCCTGCAGTTGTTTCGACACCCAGAGGCGGCCATTCGCTCCGCGTTATACTCCGAAGCGTCCCGGTGATTTCGGTATTTTAGGTTGGTGACAATGACAAAAGTGGTTGGAGGAAAAGCTGACAGTGCTGGGCGAAAGACTTGGGAGCGATGAGTTTGCAATCCGGCCGGCTTTGCGGCCCGCCGGTGGATTCCGGCACATGCGTGTGCACTATGATTTACTATATCGCTGAAAGCCAAGTAGATCCGACTTTTTCTCGCACACGCAGAGGACTTCGGGTCCCCGATCCGTGTGCGGTCTTAAGAATCAATATGATGATTGTCAGCATGATAGCGGATATTGCCGCACAATCGGATTTTGGTCGAGACGGAATTCCGTGACGGGACCACTGTTGAGGGCCGTTTTCGCCCAGCGGCTTGTCTGTGACCCGTTTTATTCCTATATTGCAGAAAAACCGGATCGTGCGAATCGCGTTTTTCATAGTCTCACTGCTGTTTTTCCTGGCCTGGATGATATTGTCCGTCATCCGGTCGGATTTATGGATTGCCGTACTGACTGCCGTGATGGTGCTGATTTCCGCCGCGCAGCTCTATCTGGCGTTCAGAGAGCGGCGCCGTGGTTCCCGTAAGCCGTAGCCGCCTTCTGAAGAGGGGAAAACCTCAACACATGCGCTTTCTTGCGACACATCGGAAATCATGAAGATGTTTTTTATACGGAAATCCGCCGCCATCCTTTTCAAAAAGTCGAATCGGACATTT
>DVLC01000100.1 GCA_018715685.1 Candidatus Cryptobacteroides merdipullorum | reverse complement strand
AACAGCAGAAAGACCTTGGAGATGGATGGCTGATGATGACTAATTGCAGCACAGAGACGATTCGCAAGCAGATAATGCATATCTCCAATTCATACGGCCTTGGATTGAAGGTTGAGGTCTTTGAGCGAGTTAAGAAATCAGATTTAGCGAAGTAAGACTATGGCAGAAGATAAGGTTAAATTGTATTGGTCACTGATGGAGCTGCTGGCCGGATATACCAGAAGAAGAGGACGCTTCGACTTTTAGTGAGCAAGTAAGAGAGTAAGTTAATGCGCAAGTAATAAATAAGTTAACGAGTAAGAGGGAGCAAAGAGCAAGCAGGTAAGTGAGCAAGTATGCATGTAAGTGTGTATGTGAGTGTGCAAGTTATTTTAAGTCCTCTTTCCGTTCATTGAAATACTCCAGATAGGCTTTTTCGAATTTGTCAGAGTACTTGCGTCTGCCATTGGCTTTCAGAACCGGGATGTCGTATGTGCTCCGGACGAACCGGTTGTCCGCGATGTCGCCCCAACGGATGTAGGATTTGGGCCTGCCGGGAGAGCCGGGTTCTTCGATGTGGATTTTGCGTATGTGGCACTGCGGGAGGATGCGGTCGAGGTGCCGGACGGAGCAGCCAAAGATGGCCGCGGTATCTTTCAGGGAGGGAAGCCTGTCCAAGTCGGACCTGACAGTCTTGCGGTGGGCAATCAGAAGGATATGGATGTCCTTCTCAAGGAGAAGAAGTCTCCGGTAAATGCCCTCAAGGAAAGCCCCGCAGCCTTTCTGAATATAATGGTTTGCTGTTGAAAAAAATGTGCCGCGAGCGGCGGAAATATTAAATGGAATGATAGTACCCGGAGACAAATATCTCCGGAAACTCCTCCGATTTTGCATCCGCCCGGCACCTGCCCGTGAATTACGTCTTGCACCATTGACGCGAAAAACATATCTTTGAAGATTGTTGGTTCGGAAATAAAACCGTTAATTCTTATAAATGTAGTGATGAAATCAATGAAATTTCTGTCGGCACTGTCGGTTGCGGTGCTGGGTGCGGTTGCGTGCACCAAGACTCAGGCCCCCGAACTGGAAGGGGTGACTGTTGAACCTTCTCAAATAACCGTAGTCAAAGGAGAGACAGCCGAGCTGTCATTTGCCGTAACCCCGAAGGACGCTTCCTGGGAGGGCGTATACTGGCAGAGCAGCGACGAGACCGTGGCTACTGTCGACCAGGACGGGGTGGTCACCGCAGTGGCCACAGGTACTGCTGAAATCTCCGTGCATGTGGATTCTTTCAACGATGTCTGCACGGTTACCGTGAAGGGCGGACCGCTGGAATCCCTCGTTCTCAACGAGACTGCCCTGAGCCTTTTCGTGGGCGGGACCTCGCAGCTCTCTTTCACTTACAATCCCGAGGATGCAGACTTCGACCCTTCCTCCGCCAAATGGTCTTCTGCCGATGAAACGGTAGCAACCGTGGACGGAACCGGACTCGTGACAGCAGTCGGAACAGGAGAGACCACCGTGACTCTGACGGCCGGAGAGATTACCGCCGAATGCAGCGTCAGCGTGACGGGAGAGGCGAGTGTCGGGGATTTCTTCTATTCCGATGGAACCTGGTCCGCCGACCTCGATCCCGACAAGACATGCATCGGAGTGGTGTTCTACGCCGGACATCATGAAAACGATTTGTCCGACTATTCGTCCACGGGCATAGGGAGTGTGAAATGTCACGGATATGTTGTCGCCCTGCATGACGCGTCTCCTGCAGACTGCATCCACTGGGGCCCGAATGATGTGCTTCTTGAAAATTATCCTCTGGATGAAGACGGCGAACCTGTAGTCATTTCAAATTTTACGAACAATGTCGAAGACGCGGATTGGAACGGATACTTATGGACTTCCGGCATCCGGGCTGCGGCGGAGGCTGCCGGCGGACTTTCCGAAGATGTTGAAGGTTATCCGGCAGCATGGTATGCAGTGAACTATTCGGCTGATGCCGCTCCGGAAAGCACCAGCGGCTGGTTCCTGCCGTCAATCAGCCAGGTGAATGCCGCCGTGAAGGCAAAAGACAAGATAGGTGAAGCCGGCGGAGACGCGTTCCTGGATGCAATCGACGGACGGTATGTGTCTTCTTCCGAAGATGCGGGTTATGAGCCGGCAGGCCATGTGCTGTATTATTGCACTTATTCAACCATGGCGAATTTCCCTCTGCAGTCCGGAGAAAAGTTCGCAGACGGATATGATCCGCAGTACCGTGTCCGCTCCGTTCTTGCTTTCTGATTCACGAAGATGAAAAGAGGATATATTCTGACAGCCGTGTCGTCCGCCCTCCTCGTGCTGGGCGGATGTTCCCGGGAACCGGACCGGACAGTGAACGTTGCCGGTCTTGTGCTGAACCACGATTCCCTCGAAATGGTCAGGGGAGAAGTGACGAGGCTGACCGCGGTGATTCTTCCCCAGTCTTCATCCGGCGAAAAGGTTGCGTGGTACACATCCGACGGCTCCGTGGCTGTGGTGGACGGGAACGGCACTGTGACAGCGAGGGCTCTGGGTGATGCTGAGATTACGGCCATCTGCCACGACATCGAATCCGTCTGCACGGTCAGCGTTGTCGAGGCACCGGATCCCGTAGTTGGCGACTGGTACTATTCGGACGGCACATATTCAGCGGAATATAAAGCGGACAAGACCTGCATAGGACGGGTGTTCCATGTCGGACAGCATGAAAACGACAAGTCGGACTACTCGTCCACCGGAATAGGCTCCGCTTCGTGCCGCGGATATGTGGTTGCTGCCGCCGATGCCGTTTCCGAACCATGCATGTGGGGCGGATACGGCTATATGGTCGGGACCTTCCCCGTCAGCGGAACGGGCGACAGACTCGATAATTTCTCCGACAACGGTGGCGACATCGACTGGAGCGGATACGACTATACCGAGACGCTGAAGGCCTGGTCGGGAGCTTCCGGCACCGGCGGGAATGTCGCCGAGTCATGGCCGGCTCTTGCGGGCGTGATGGCCTTCGAGGCGTCGTGCCCCGCCCCGCAGTACAGCAGCGGCTGGTTCCTGCCGTCGATAAGCCAGCTTTATGAGATGTATGAATCGACCCGCAGGGTGGATTCTGAATTCTTCGCCCCTTTTGCGGAGGACAGCTGGTATTGGTCTTCGTCGGAACTGTACATGGTTCCGGAATCCTCGGTGGTCTGTGTGGACACCGGATACGGGGCCGTGGGCTATCGCGGCAAGAATGAAAACATCGCGCTGGTGCGTCCCGTGCTGGCGTTCTGACATCCTGAAAGAAATATGAACAGATACATGAAATTGCTGCCCCTTGCGGGCATCCTGCTGCTGTCGGCATGTGTCGATAAGGTGGATGCGGAGAAGAATTCCGTGTTCGAATTGTCCGAAAACAAATTCAGCGTGGCCTCGGGCGGCGCGACAGTCACGGTCGCATACAAGCTGGCGAACCCCGTTTACGACGGAACTTTCGAGTATTCTTCCGAACAGGAGTGGATAGGGGATTTCGACTTCTCCGTTTCCGGCGAGATTTCCTTCGCTGTCAGTGCCAACGAGACGGCTTCCGCGAGGAAGGGCAGGATAGTTCTGTCTTATTCGGGTGCCTCCGCCCCGCAGGAAATAGAAGTGGTCCAGGAAGCTTATGTCGAACCGGAGTTCTTCGCCTTCAATGTTAAGGACATCAGCTATACCGGAGTGGTGTTCGACGTGATACCTGCCGACAAGGACCTTACCTATGTCGCACTTGCCGTGGAGAAGGAATATTTCGACTCTTTCGCTTCCGATGAGGAATATTTCCAGGACGACCTTGCTTTCTTCAGGTCGGAGGCTGAGGCCTATGGCCTTGGACTGAGCGAGTTCCTGGGACAGTCGCTGCTGAAGGGCGACACCGAAAGCCGATCCGTGTCGGAGCTTTTTCCCGGAGAGGACTACTACATCTATGCATACGGCCTCAATGCCTCCGGCGAAAGGCTTTCCGACATCTACAAGACGGAATTCTCGACATTGGCAATAGACAAGATCCCCATGTCGTTCGAAATTTCCACCGAGGTCAACGGGCCGTACATGGATTTGAGGATAAAGCCCGGAGATGATACCCAGACCTATGTCTGCGGAGTCTATCCTGCGGAGAGCGTATCTTCGCCGGAAGATGCGGTGCGTCTGTACCAGAACTATATCAACGAGCAGCTGGCTCTCGGCGAGCTGACCGGACAGACGGCCGCCGAGGTGGTTGCGGGTCTCTCGTCCACAGGAACCATACGCCGCCAGTATCTCCTTGAACCTTCGTCGGACTATGTCGTCTTCGCCGCCGCCGTGAACAGCACCGGTCTCATAATTTCCGACGCGACGCTCAAGGAGTTCGCCACTGAATCGGAGATACATGCTTCGGACAATGTGATAGGCATAGAGGTGTCTGCCGTGACCGGAAGGTCGGCTTACTATGAGGTTTCCGTCACAAATGACGACCCCTACGTGCTGTTCTGCCTTCCGACCGCCGATTATGCCGGAAAGACCGACGAGGAGCTGCTGGAGTATTTTACCGGCACGGGTGACCTTTCCTCTCTGGTGTGGGCCGGCGATGATTCGGGCACAATCACTCATCTCTCGCCCAATACAGGGTATACCATTTTCGCTTTCGGCTATCTTGGCGGTCAGGCCACCACCGGTCTTTTCAGGGCTGGATTCGAAACGACCGACGCCGAGATGTCCGATGTGACAATAGCCGTACGGCATGACAAATACTACGACGGCACCGAGGCGGAGACAAGATATCCGGACCTGTATCCCGGAGCTTCCGGCCTTGCCGTCTTCCCTGTCAGGATAGAGACATCCGGAGACGTGCAGCACAACTACTATCATATCTTCGAAGGGGATCTTTCCGACGAGTCGGCATATCCGTATGAGGAAGTGGTCGCACAGCTGATGAACGACAGCTACTACGAGTCGGCGATGTATTTCTATCTCGAGTATGATACTGAGTACACGATCGTGGCGGTTTCGGAGGATCAGGACAGGAATCCCGGCCCGATGTTCCGTGAGGTGGTTTCCCTTTCTCCCGACGGAGTCTCGCCGGTGGAGGAAATCGGTTTCGGTATTGGCTCCTCTGCCATGGCTGCTTCTGCTGGCGCAGACTTGGAGAGTTCAAGGATCATGGCTCTGGAGGACATGCAGCCGGAGTTCGGGGCCGTGAGGACTTTGTCAGGCGTACTCCCTGCCGGCGACGGAAAGCCTGTTTCCCGCAGATAGGTACAGGAAACTCCTGCCTTGCAGAAAAATCCCGCTGCAGTTCGGAATCTGCAGCGGGATTTTTTCTGTATGCGCGAATGCAGGTTGACGCCTGCGGAATTTGCCGTAGTTTGCTGAATGTCTTGCAACTGAGGCAATTCTTGTTTTTGCGGCGGGTTCTAGTCGAGGCGTCTTGCGCGAGGGACAGCATACGATGGCGGTTCCGAGGCCGGACTCCGCTTTTGACCCGAGGGTGGTGCGATCCGCCGGAGCCGGTTCCGGTTCTGGTTCCGGTTTCGGTTCTGGTTCCGGTTACAGCGCCGATGCCGATCCCGGTTCCGATGCCGGCGGGGCGGATAATGAAATCCATCGGACGCACCGCCATGCCACGGAAGCGCCTGTAAGGCCGTCCGGCGTCGAAGGTGGAAAGGAAATGTGTCCACCTGCGCGGTGCGCATGCCCTGCAGCGTGGTGAGAGGGCGGCCGCCTGAACAGGTGGACTGCAGAACAGGAAAGAGGGCGGCCTCGGAAAGACCTGTTGCTTTCGGGTCGCCCTCTTTTATGGGAAGCGGATGGTTAGAAATAGTATTTGACTCCTGCGGATATGCCGTAGTTCAGCCCGGCGTCGAAGGCCGTGCTGGATATCTTCACATTGTTGCTTCCGCTGTTGATTTCGGTGTAGACGAGAGTCAGGTCAAGAAGATTCAGAGAGATGCCGAGAAAGTCGACAGGCTTGAATTCCAGGGTACCCAGCCCGGCGTTCAGACCGAAGGCGAACGGGACTTTGGTTGTCGTCTTGCTGCTCGCGCTGTTCTGGCTTACGACCGAGCCTCCGCCGAAACCCAGATTGATGCCGGGCGTCCAGTACAGCTTGTCGGATATGAGAGGGATGTAGTAGCTCGCTCCGATATTGAACATCGCTATGTTCGTGGTGGAGAAGAGATAGGTTCCGTCGGAAGTCGTCCCGTTCGGATCCCTCTGCATCTGGTAGCTGAGTCCGGCCGACAGCTCCAGATTGTCAATCACGAAATAGCTGAACTGGGGGCTGAACCCGAACATGGTGCCGGCGGGAGTCTTGGTGGTGGTCGTGTTTCCGTTCAGTGAGACGGAACCGCTCGTGCTGCCTCCGTTTATTCCGATAATTCCGCCTATAGCCATGTCACCCCTGTTCTGGGCCGAGGCTGTCAGGCAAGCAGCCGCAAGCGCTGCAATCAGAAGAATCTTTTTCATCGCAAATAATTATTTTGAAAACATGTTGTATTGTCGATTCGGAAGTAAAGATAGCATTTTATGGCATAATCTTGCAGATGTTCGGCAGGAAATAGTTAACTTTAGCATCATGAAAGCTAAAACGATTCTGATAACCGGGGCGACGAGCGGGATTGGAGAGGCTTGCGCCAGAAGATTCGCAGGAGAGGGGCGCCGCCTGATTCTCAACGGCCGGAATACTGAAAAACTTGCTGCCCTGCGCCGTGAGCTCGTGGCGCTCGGGAGCGAGGTGCAGACGCTTCCTTTCGATGTGCGCGACAGGGAAGCGATGGGCCGTGCGGTTGCTTCGTTGCCTGAAGGCTGGGACATTATAGATGTGCTCGTGAACAATGCCGGCCTTTCGCTCGGAGACGACAAGGAGTATGAGGGCTCGCTGGATGAGTGGGACACCGTCATAGACACCAATATCAAGGCTCTGCTCGCGATGACCAGAATGGTGGTTCCGGGCATGGTCGAAAGAGGCCGCGGACATATCGTGAACATAGGTTCGATAGCCGGTGACACCCCATACGGTGGAGGTGGTGTCTACTGCGCCTCGAAAGCTGCCGTGAAGGCGCTTTCCGACAGCCTTCGAATCGATCTCGTGGACACCCCGCTGCGCGTGACCACCGTGAAGCCCGGAAAGGTAGAGACCCATTTCTCCGTGACCCGCTACCATGGCGACCAGGCCAAGGCCGACGCGGTATATGAAGGCTTCGAGCCCCTGCGCGGGGAGGATGTCGCCGAAGTCGTGCATTTCGCAGTTTCGGCGCCAGACCATGTGCAGATAGCCGAGGTGCTGGTCATGCCTACCGCCCAGGCCACCTCGACTCTCTGCGCCAGAAAGAAATAACCCTACAGGTTCAGGTATTTCTTCAGGTCCGCCACATATTCAGCCATAGCCGCCTTTCCTTTTTCGGTCATGCGGCAGCTGGTGCGCGTCTTCCTGCCCACGAATTCCTTCCGGACGTCGATATATCCCGCCTCCGACAGCTTGTCGAGCTGGACGCTGATGTTCCCCGCGGTGGCCCCGGTCTGCTCCTTGAGCCAGGAGAAGTCGGCTTCCTCCACCGAGAGCAGCAGCGTCATTATCGACAGCCGCAGCTGGGAGTGGATTATGGGGTTCAGCTCCTTCAGCATGACCTGGAACTCCTACGGTTGATGATATGGCCAGGGATTACGAGCGAGAACAGGAAGCTGAATCCTCCTGCGAGATTCCAGACCGGCATGTATCGGTCTCCGGTGACCATGGAGGACAGCAGAAGCACGGGCATCACGAAGGCGATGGTAGCCATTCCTACGATGCCGCCCTCGCCTGTCGTCAGCCCGGTGATCAGTGTGCCGGTGCACACGAATATCAGTGCGAGAGGAAGCATCAGCTTCAGGTTTATCACGCCGGCTCCGAGTCCCGAGCCGACGGTTATCACGAGCGACAGCACCATCAGCATCAGCACGACCTTCCAGGTGTTCGTGAGCATCCTGTCGATGTAGCTGGTGGTCTCGGGTTTTTCGCCCCTGTCTTTGATCCACAGCACTATCGCCGGCACGAACATTAGAATCCACAGCAAGTTCCACACGTAGTTCCCGCTGAATCTGGTTATCAGGAATGTGGCCAAGGAGATTGCGAGCGAGGTGTAGCCGTAACACAGGAAGGGGTTGCCGCTTCCTTTCTGCAGTCTCTGCCTGCTTGCGCTTATCATCT
>DVLC01000099.1 GCA_018715685.1 Candidatus Cryptobacteroides merdipullorum | reverse complement strand
GTATCGAACTGCTGACATTGTAGATGGCCTTGCGGTCAAGATAGCTGGATATTTCGGAACCGTTGAGTCCTATGGCATAGAGACAGCAGCATCCTGTCTCCCATTCATTAAGCTGTTGTTTCCTCAGGTACTCAATGAATTTAGGATGGGCTATCATGAAGCTTTTTCTCGTGGATTCGAGAAAATCATTCCGGTTTTCCATGAGTTTGGCGAGTTCATCCCTTGCCTTTGTTGAGAAGGAGTCGGAGATGCTGGCCATTACAAACATGTTGAGTACTTTAAGCCTTTCTTCAACGGCTGACCGGATGCTCTGTTCCAGAGTCTTGTCGCGCCGTATCTTTCTCAACTGTTTGATTTCCGATCTGAGGGATTCCAGTTCCGCTTCATATTCAATCTTTTCCTTTTCTCTTTCCGACCGTAGTCGTCTGATTTTCTGAAAGAGCAGGACAGAGGCAAGACATACCACGACAATGGACAGGCCGCAAATCGCCAGCCAGTATCTGAATCTCGTGGTTCTGAGTTGAGAGATGATCCTTTCCTCCGCATACTTGGAATTGCTGCCCAGCACTTTAACATTTTCCTCGTCTATGAGAGAGAGATATCGTTTATAGTCGGACAGTGCCTGCGAAGTATTGCCGTGCCCGTCGTTAAGCTTTGCCGAGAGAATGTAATATGCGGCATCTGGCGTTCCTCCGTATCTCAAATAGGATTCGATAGCGTCCAGTCCGGCATCGAATTGGCCGGTCTCAAGCAAGGCGTTGGCTATACCTGTCCATTGTATTGCCGAGGAATCCCGGACTTCACTTAAATTTTCGTCTATGAGTCTGTGTTTTTCTGCCGGGTCATCGCTGGCTTCGATTTGCGTGATGAAGCAGCGGCTTTTCTGAATGTCGTCCAGTTTCTCCCAATGGTGATTCAGCAGGTTGATGCTCGTAAAAACTGCAACACTGTCACCTGTCAGTCCGCCTAAAGTGCTGATGCTGCACAGGGCGTTGAAATATCGAGTGCTGTCGCCGTCGGCGAGGAAATATTCCGCCGCGAGCTTTTCCTGACTGAGGGCTTTTTCAAATTCGTAGCAGTATTTGTATACCAGCATCTTGGCCGTGTAGAGTCTTGCAACTGCCCCGGCGTCCTCACAGCGGCCCGCGTATCTGCCGGCCTTGACGAAACAGTCCATCGCTTTGTCGATGTCGGCGGCGTTCAAGAAGGTGACACCGTGGTAATAGTGAGCTAGCAGCTTGTCTCCGGGTGATCCGAATCTGGAGTAGTATTTTACAGCGCAGTTGATTACGCTGTCAGAGGCGATATCGATGCAGTTCTTGTCAAGAGCCATCGAGTACAGCAGTGCGAATCTTGCCTTGAGCCGTCTGCCAGTCAGTTTCTCGCCTTCGAGTTCCTCCAGCATTTCCAGTGCCGCCGCCGGGTTTTCATCAAGTTTGACGGCGATTTGTTGCATCTGGCTTTCGATATCGGTCGTTGATCGGATGCATCCTGGAAGGATTGCACACAACTGCAGGAGAAGTAGTGTAAGCCGTCTCATAGGTCTTGTGTAATGCACTTGTTCATTGCGCTATGAACTTGTAGACTATGTAGCCGCTTTGCTTGGGGGCGGCGCCTTGTCTGGCGGAGAATTGCGAGACTTTGGCGGCGCGGATCGCGAAGTCGCGCAGGCAGCGGTCGGTAGAGGAGGCTGACTCGTCGATGCGGGCGTCGATGACCTTTCCGGCAGGATTTACAGTGATCAGCACCTTGACTTCGCCGCCGCCGAGGCAGCGGTAGGCGGGTATGCTGAGTCTGCTGGCCTTGCGCCCGGTGAGTTCGTAGGACACGACGGAAGGGCCGGTGTATGTCTCTTCCCTCGTGCTTTCTTCGGCTTGAGATTCAGGCGTCGGTACCTCGGGTGCTGGAATGGCGTAGTCCCCGTCGTCGAAGCCGTTCCCTTGAAGGAGTTCCTGCCGCAGGCGCTCCGCGTCGGCATAGAGCTGCTCGGCATCGGTGCCTCTGTCGTCCTTCAACGCTCCGCGGTCGACCGCGATGTTGCGTACGTCCGAGGGTGAACCCTGCGCCGGCAGGGAGACGTCACCGCCGAGCTGCTCCTGGATCTTTCTGCTGATGGCCTCCTTGAAAGCTGCCTCTTCCTGTAGGCGTTCGATTTCCGCCCTCATTCTCTCGATTTCGTCCTGATGCGAGAAATCCAGCACGAAGCTGTTCTCCCGCGTGAGCGAGTAGCCGAGCCCGGCGGAGAGCAGGACTATCAGCACCGCAAGGTGTATGATCACGGTGAAATATATTCCTGCCCTGTCTTCTCGGGAGATTCTTTTCACTTATGGCTCTGCTTTTCGCGCAGGGATTTCTCTATCGTGTTGGTTATGATGTCGATGGCCACTTTGTTATGGCCTCCCTGCGGGATGATGATGTCGGCGTAGCGCTTGCTCGGCTCGATGAACTGGAGATACATGGGCTTTACGGTCCGCGAGTATCTCTCGATCACCCAGTGTACGTCCTTTCCCCTTTCGGAAATGTCGCGTGCCATCACGCGCATGAGCCTGTCGTCATCGTCGGCGTCCACGAAGATCTTCACGTCCATCTGCTCGCGCAGCTGCTTGCAGGTGAAAATCAGGATGCCTTCGATTATGATTACGTCGGCCGGTTCCACTGTCACGGTCTCGGTCTTCGAGCGGGTGCATGAAATATAGGAATACACCGGCTGCTTTATCGTCTTGCCGTGCTTGAGCTCGGAAAGCTGACGGCAGAGCAGCTCCCAGTCGATGGCGTTGGGATGGTCGAAGTTGTAGACGCGCTTCTCCTCGTCGGTGAGGTCGCTCGAATCCTTGTAATAGGAGTCCTGGGGGATGACCACGACTTTCTCTGCCTTGAGCTTCTCGGTGATAGCCTTGACCACCGTAGTCTTTCCGGAGCCGGAGCCGCCGGCGATGCCTATTACCAACATGACTTAGAATTCTGCGTTCTTGGGTGTACGGGGGAAGGGAATGACGTCGCGTATGTTCGCCATGCCGGTGATGAACAGCAGCAGCCTTTCGAATCCGAGTCCGAAGCCGCTGTGGGGGCAGCTGCCGAAGCGTCTGGTGTCGAGATACCATTCGAGGGTCCGGCGGCTCATCTTGAGTTCGGTGATCCTGTCTTCGAGCTTTTTGAGGTCGGCCTCGCGCTCGGAGCCTCCGATGATCTCGCCTATCTTCGGGAAGAGCACGTCCATGGCCCTTACCGTCTTGCCGTCCTCGTTCTGCTTCATGTAGAAGGCCTTGATGTCCTTGGGATAGCCGGTGAGGATCACGGGTTTGCCGAAGTGCTTCTCGACGAGGTAGCGTTCGTGCTCGCTCTGCAGGTCGGCACCCCAGAATACGGGATATTCGAACTGCACTCCGTTCTTCACGGCCTCTTCGAGAATCCTGATGCCTTCGGTATATTCGAGACGCACGAAGTCGGTGCTCACGACTCCTTCGAGTCTGGCGATCAGCTCGTTGTCGTAGCGGTCGTTGAGGAACTGGATGTCGTCTCGGCAGTTTTCGAGAGCATAGCGCACGAGGTGCTTGATGAAGTCCTCGGCGAGATCCATGTTGTCGTTGATGTCGTAGAAGGCCATCTCAGGCTCGATCATCCAGAATTCCGCGAGGTGGCGGGGAGTGTTGGAGTTCTCGGCGCGGAAGGTGGGCCCGAAGGTGTAGATCTCACCGAGCGAAGTCGCCCCGAGCTCGCCTTCGAGCTGGCCGCTCACGGTCAGGCTCGTCTGCTTTCCGAAGAAGTCCTTGCTGTAGTCGGGTTCGCCCTTCTTGTTCCTGGGAACGTCATTGAGATCGAGGGTCGTGACCTGGAACATCTGTCCCGCACCCTCGGCGTCCGCCGCGGTGATCAGGGGAGTGTGCAGGTATACGAAGCCCTTGGAATGGAAATACTCGTGAATCGCGAACGCCATCTGGCTGCGCAGCCTGAACACTGCTCCGAAAGTGTTGGTTCTGGGACGCAGATGTGCTACGGTCCTGAGGTATTCGAAGGAGGTGTCCTTTTTCTGCAGGGGATAGCGTACAGGGTCGCACTCACCGTAGACCGTGATTTCCTTTGCGCGGATCTCCACGCTCTGCCCGCTTCCTACCGACTCCACCAGCTCGCCTCTGACTCCTATGCAGGCTCCGGTGCTGATTTTCGGCAGTTCCTCGGCCGCTTCAGAATTCTTGTCCACTACGATCTGGATGTTCTTTATCGTAGATCCGTCATTGAGGGCTATGAAGGCTATCTCCTTGTTTCCGCGCTTCGTCCTCACCCATCCTTTGGCCAGGACTTCATGGCCCGCCTCACTGCAGAGCAGGTCCTTTACTTTCGTTCGAAGTATTTCCGTCATTGTCTTATCTCGTTTTGAAGCTGATTGTCAGAGCAGCTTCAGACTCTGTTTGAATTTTATTTAAATGAGGGTGACTCAAAAGTAAACTTTTGACCACCCTCATTCTATAGTTTCATCGGAACCTGGATTACTCCAAGTGCGCCGGTTTTCTTGCCGAATACATGATGTTCAGCGCTGAGCAGCGTCTGAGCTCCTGTTTCACGTCAGTGATGATACCCATTCTGACGTTCTGGTCGGCCCTGATGCTCACGGTCATGAACTGGCGGTCACCCTCGCTCCTGGACTCACG
>DVLC01000098.1 GCA_018715685.1 Candidatus Cryptobacteroides merdipullorum | reverse complement strand
GTGTCCTTGTGGGTTCCGCAGAAGCCGTCGACTACGAACAGCCTCTTGCCGGAGAGCTCCTTGAGAGCGATGCTCTTGACCTCTTTCCAGGTCTTCTCGGACATCTCGTGGTTGTCGTTGGGATACTCCGGAGTGTTCCACCATACGGTGTCCTTGGAGTTCTTGTCCATGACGATGTATTTGTCCTTGGGAGAACGTCCGGTGTAGACGCCGGTCATCACGTTGACGGCTCCGAGCTCGGTCACCTGGCCTTTGTCATAGCCTTCGAGTTCGGGCCTGGTCTCCTCGTTGTAGAGGACTTCGTAGGTGGGGTTGTAGAGAATCTCGGTGGTTCCCTTAATCCCATACTTGCTTAAATCAATCTTTGACATAGTATGATTTTGAATTAGGAGTTTTTATATAAATAAGTACTGTCCTTCAAATCGTGCGAAGTTAGCAAACATTTATTACTTTTCCAAAGTAATGGCCATCAAACCTATCACCACGTCGTTTGACAGAGTCGTGAGCGTGAGGCTTTCGAGTGTCTTGCCCGGTTTGAGGGGCATCTTGAGCATAAGCGCGGCTCCTCCCGGAATACCCCTGTCGGTGGTCTTCACCGCGTCGAGGCCGGGACCGCTCGTGCCGCTGCCGTCCATGCCTCCGTTCTCCGCCGCCGCATAGAAGTTCACGTCCACGTCGCGGCTTACCCTGCCGTCGCTGAAGACCACTCGGTATGGCTTCTTGGGCGCCACCCAGAACGCAAGGTCGTCGGTGTAGTAGTCCTGCTGTATGGGACACCAGTTCACGGGGTTCTCGAGCGGCATCACGTCGCTGCTGCCGTCGGTGTAGCGCACCGTGATGCGGCCGTTGTCGATGCGGCTCTGCATGTTCTGGGTGCTTCCGGCGAGCAGCAGGTAGGCGTAGCGCGCCTTGCCGTCGAGCTCTACGGTCACGGAATCGGGATAATTGTCCCAGAGCGAGGTGTAGATTATGTTGTGTCCTTCGGCGGGGGTGAGGAACCTGACTCCGAGTCCGGTGTCGAACAGTCCGTCCCTGACGAGACTGCGCAGCCCGTCGTCCTCGATTTCGGGACGCACATGGGGCGTGCACCAGTCTCCGGCTCCCTGCATGGGCAGCTCGAGCGAGGTGAACGGGGGTCTGGGAGAGAGGTACTCGTTCCTGAAGATGTCGTCGACATTGGAGTTGAACCAGCGGCTGATATCCACGGTGCGCGTCCTTTCGGCGGCGTTGCGGCTCACGTCGTCGAGCCCCATCGCCGTCATGTACTTCGGGGACATGGACTTGTCCTTCTCGGATCTGATGGTCTTGTGGCGCAGCGGTGCCGGCAGTCTCCTGCGGTCCACCACTATGGTCTGCACCGCCTCGTCGCTGCCTTCGACGTCGAGATACGCTCCGCCTCCGGCGTTTGTGCGCACCACGATTTTCAGGGGATGCGTGAAGTTCTGCTCCACCTTGTAGATGTCATAGTGGCCTTCGCGCCGGAAGGAGTAGCTGAGGTAGGGGGTCTTGATGGACGCTTCGTCCCAGTCTTCGGGGAAGGCCTGGCGTATGACGCACCGGCCGTAGAGCGCGTCGGGCTGTATGCCGAAGAGCCCGTTGACCACGGCCCTTGAGGTCACTCCCACATTGTCGGCGAAGTCTCTGTACGCCTCGGTCTTCGCCTTGTCGTAGAAGCTTATCTGGCCGAAGTTGCCCGGACAAGCCCCGAGATACATCTCGTCGAGCAGGTCCGCCTTGAGCAGCTTGAATCCGGAGTCGCTGCGGCCGGCCTGGAGATAGGCGAGCGCCATGTTGGCGACTTCGGCGTGAGCCACGTTGTTGGTGCTCCACACATACGGCAGCCAGTCGGTGGTGGAAATCGTGAAGAGGTCGTCCTCCGGTTCGGGCAGCTCAAGTCCGAGAGCCTTCACGGCGGCTTCGTCATACTGGTATCTTACAGGGATATGCGGAATCGAGCGGTCCACATAGCATGTCGCCCTGTAGGCCTGCTCCGTGGTGCCGACCCCGCAGTCGATGGGAATGTAGACGCTCCAGATGGCGGCGCTCTTGTGCAGGCGCTTCAGGCCCATGTAGTCCTGGTATTCGGCCCAGTATCCGAGGTCGTCGAGCCAGAGCCTCTCGTTCATGGCCTTGCGTATGGCTTCGGCTTCCTTCCTGTACGGCTCGGGATCTTCACCTATGATTTCGGCTATTCTGGCCGTGAGCAGGTTGCCCCTGTAGTTGTATGCCGAGGAGTGGGTTACCGCGCCTCCGTTGTAGTAGAGGGCGTCGCTGGCCCAGATGCAGCAGAAGGCGTCGTAGAGGTGGTCGTTGTCGGCGTCGAAATTGCGCTTCTCCCACTCGTGATGCAGTTTGAGATAGGGCCATATCCGGCGCAGGAACTCGGGGTCGGGATCATAGCTCACATGCCTGAGAAGTGCGTCTATGTAGTTGAGGTTCATGTCGTAGTGGCTCATCTGGTCGGTCGCGCCGGGCCTGCGGCAGATGTAGCCGTTGGAGTAGATCGGGGTCCCCCACTTCTTCAGCGACGCGGCCATGTTGTTGGCCGTGTCCTGCTGCGGCTGGGGGAGGGTCGGGGGCACGTCGGTGACCATGCTTTCGGTGTATGCGATGAAGTGGGTCTTGGCCCTGTCGTTCCAGCCTACTACATCCCCGGTGTAGGCTCCTCTCCATCCGGCGAGCGGAGTGCGCCAGCCTATGGCTCCGTGAAGGAAGGTCTCGCCGTCCCAGATGCCGTCGGCGGCAGCCATGATATTCGCACCGAGCGTGTTAAGGAACGGGTCGGGGGTGTTGATCTCCACCTGGGAGACGAGTTCCTGGCGGGCGGTCTCCTCCTTGTTGAATATGGGCCGGCCGTCCCTGGCGTCGAGGGCCCTGATACTGCCTGTCTGCGCATCGTGGCTGTAGACCAGATAGGTCTCGCCGTCGGCGTCCCATGACAGTGTCCGGAGGTCGGTTTCTCCCTCTGAAGGTTCGAAATTCTCCCTCGGGTCCATGCCGAGGTCTCCGTCGCGCGAGAACTTGGTGCCGGCTATGCGGCACTGGCGCACCGAAAGCTCTACAGGGCCGTCGAATCCTTCAGCTACGAAGCGCCATATCGCGCCTTCCTCGAAGAACGACGCCATTGCGTAGACCTGGAGGCTTCCGCCGCCCCAGCTGTCGTCCTTGAGGGTGTAGGTCCGTCTTCCTCCCTGGTAGCGGGCTTCGCACCAGTCGGCCTCGTCAAGGTTCATGTATTTTCCCTGATATCCGAGGTAGAAGCGGAAGTTCCAGCTGTTCTGCTTGTCGTAGGCGGCGAAGACCGGTCTGTCGCTGGTCTCGAGACGGAAGCGGGTGTGCGTTCCGTAGAGCGCCCTGGTGTAGCGCCCGTCCCCGTTGAGGCAGACTATGTCCCTGCCGTCGGGGTAGTATTTCATCGTGCGTGTGGTCTGTGCCGGTGCAAGAACCGGCGAGAGGGCCAGGGCGAAGGAGGCGATGGCCTTCAGAAGATGTGTGGCGGTCATAAAATCAATTGGTCAATAATCCTTCAAAGATACCTCATTAATTCAATTTGACAAAATCGGGCGGGGAAGTCCGGATTCCGGAGAAAACCATCCCGGAAAGATCCATGAAAGAATTTTCGGAAAATATCAAAACAGCTTCTAAATTTGCGTTTTGTATGACCGCGCTTGAGACTCTGAAGAAATACTGGGGCTACGATTCGTTCCGTCCCATGCAGGAGGAGATCGTGTCCGCCGCGCTTGAGGGGCGCGACGTGCTCGCCATCCTTCCTACCGGTGGCGGAAAGTCGATATGCTTCCAGGTGCCCGCGATGATGCGCGACGGGCTCGCCCTGGTCGTCACTCCGCTGATCGCGCTGATGAAGGATCAGGTGCAGAATCTGGAGGCCCGCGGGATCCGTGCGGTCGCGGTCCATGCCGGCATGAACCGACGGGAGGTGGACATCGCGCTCAACAACGCCGCCTACGGGGGATTCAAGTTCCTCTATGTCTCGCCCGAGAGGCTGTCGACGCGTCTGTTCCGCTCCTATCTCGATGTGCTGGGCGTCAGCATGATAGTCGTCGACGAGGCTCACTGCATCTCCCAGTGGGGCTACGATTTCCGTCCCGACTACCTCGAGATAGGCAGGCTGCGCGAACGGCTGGACGTGCCGCTGATAGCCCTGACCGCCACAGCTACTCCCAAGGTCGCCGGGGACATTATGGAGAAGCTTGCGAGGCCGGCGGTCCCGGGCGGGAAATCCGAAGGCTTCGTGCTGCTGCGCAGCGGCTTCGAGCGTCCGAACCTTTCATATATAGTGCGTCGCTGCGAGGACAAGACAGGGCAGCTGCTGAACATCTGCCGCGGTGTCGCCGGCACGGGCATAGTCTACATGCGCAACCGCCGCAAGTGCGAGGAGACCGCGGCGATGTTGGAGGCGTCCGGAGTCAGCGCGTCCTTCTACCACGCCGGGCTCTCTTCCGAACTCCGCACGCTCCGTCAGGACGCCTGGAAGCGCGGGGAGATACGGGTGATGGTCTGCACAAATGCGTTCGGCATGGGTATCGACAAGCCTGACGTGCGCTTCGTGGTGCACCTTTCGCCTCCCGACAGCCCGGAGGCGTATTTCCAGGAGGCGGGAAGGGCCGGCCGTGACGGGAAGCGCTCCTACGCGGTGCTGCTCTGGAACGAACGCGACATCGCGCGTGCTCATCAGATGCTCTCGCTGTCGTTCCCGCCGCCGGAGTACATTGAGGACATCTATCAGAAGATTCATATTTTCAACCAGATAATCTACAATGCGGGCGAGGGTTTCCAGCTGCAGTTCAGTCTGGAGAAGTTCGCCGCGCATTTCTCGCTGAACATGGCGCAGGTGCGCTACGCGCTGCATTATCTCGAGGTTTCGGAGCATATCAGCTACGCCGAGGATGTCACGATTGACACCCGCGTGAAGATTCTCGCCGACAGGGGCGAGCTGTACGACATCGCGCTTCCGGATCCGCACATGCCGGCGATTCTCGAGTTCCTGATGCGCAAGTATCCCGGCATATTCAGCTATGCGGTGCCGGTGGACGAGGAGATGCTCGCTTCGGCGGCGGGAGTGGGCGTGCCGGTGCTGCGGCAGCTGCTCTACGGTCTCTCACTGGAGCATGTGATCAAGTATATCCCGTCGGACCGTAGCGACGTGATCACTCTTCATCACGGCCGCCTGATGCCCGGCAACCTCGACCTTCAGATGCCCAAATACGAGTTCCTGAAGCGTAACGCCGAGGAGCGCGCGGAGGCTATGGCGGAATATGTGTCCGAAGAAGACGAGTGCCGCTCGCGCTGGCTGCTGCGGTATTTCGGTCAGGAGGATTCCCGCGACTGCGGCACCTGCGACGTCTGCCGCGCCGAAGTGCCCGTGAAACGCCGTCTTCTCGCGTTTGCAGCCTGGCATCCCGGTTTCACCCTGCAGGAGCTGAAGGCCTGGTGCGACGACCCCTCGTGCGGCCTTCCGCGAAACGCTCTCGAAATTTACCGTTCGATGCTCGACGCCGGCGAAATCGCCGGACCTCTGCTCTGATTTTTTAGTATCTTTGCATCCGCTATGAACAAGGCGAGACTCACTTTCCTGGGCTCCGGGACCTCCCAGGGCGTGCCTATGATAGGCTGCGACTGTCCCGTGTGCAAATCCTCCGACCCGAGGGACAGGCACCTGCGCTCCTCGGTGCTCGTGGAATACTGCGGACTCACCATCCTCGTCGACGCGGGCCCCGACTTCCGCTTCCAGATGCTCCGGGCGGACGTGCGCCACATAGACGCGATACTGCTCACG
>DVLC01000010.1 GCA_018715685.1 Candidatus Cryptobacteroides merdipullorum | reverse complement strand
AACTATAGAGGAAATCTATATAAAAAATTTCGATTTTTCCTTGACGAACCGGACGGAAAGGGGTAAGTTAAAAATATATCAAACAACCGCATATGGCATGCGGGAGTGCGCACGGGGTTTCCGCCGCCGCCGAAGCCCCACCACGACTTGTGAGGGGATATCTCCGGAGCCAGCCTAGCCGCGTTCGGACGCTGTCCGAGAAGCGAACCGACGCAATAGGCTCCCACATCAGACATCCAGACGAGGATGAACATGGAAAGCAGCAGCCAGCCGTCGAAAACGGGGCCGTCCATCACCACGAAGGGAGACAGCGCGACCGGCAGAGCGATGTACAGCAGTCCGCCGTAGATGATCCCGACATCGGGATAGTTCTCCTTGTCACCGAAGAGGACCGCCGCCACAGGAACAATGAGCAGGAAGCCGAGAGGAATCAGAAGCAGGGCCTCGTCCATGTCCCAGAAACGCACGCAGGCCACGGTGACGAAAGCCGACGCACCCGCAAGAATGCCGAGCTTCGACCCCGCCCGGAAACGGCCTCCGAGCGAGATTTCGTAATATTCCCTGAGGCAGAAATACAGAATGACAAGGAACAGGCATCCGAAGATGAGCCTGTCCCATATAAGTCCGAACACCATCACCACGAGGAAGACGATGCCCACGAGAGTCCGCCTGACCAGATTATTCATCGCCGGAGGGTCTGTTTTCATCGGGATCACCCGCGGATCCGCCGGAAGTTGCCGACGGAGAATCCGCAGTATTGTCGGTGACGAATCCGGAATCCTCCCCCGAAGCCGTCGTCGCCGCGTTCCCGCCGCCATTTCCGTTCTCCGCTCCGCCGTCATCGCCCTTCAGGCGCTCCTCGCCGTGCTTGCCGGCCTTGGGCCCGAAGATGGCCTCGATGTCGTCGGCCATTATGACCTCCTTCTCTATCAGCATCTCGGCAAGTTTGACGACTCCTGACCAGTTGGCTTCAAGCAGTTTTCTGGTGCGCGCGGTGACCTCGTCGATAATGGACCTGGCCTCCTCGTCGATGAGCTGGGCAGTCTTCTCGCTGTAGGGCTTGGTGAGGTCGTAGCCTCCCTGGGCGTTGTAGTAGGAGAGATTGCCCACCTTCTCGCTCATTCCATAGTAAGTGACCATCGCATAGGCTATCTTGGTCATGCGCTCAAAGTCGTTGAGTGCACCTGTGCAGGGCACGCCGTCATTGATTATCTCCTCGGCAATGCGTCCGCCCACGAGACAGCACATCTCGTCCATCAGATCCGACCTGGACATCATCACCTTCTCGTCGGGCAGGCTCCAGGTGAGGCCGAGCGCCTGTCCGCGCGGGATTATGGACACCTTGAGCACGGGGTCGCAGCCGGGAAGCAGCCATCCAGCCACTGCATGGCCGGCCTCATGGTAGGCCGTAAGCCTCTTCTCGTCGGGCGACATTATGGTCTTCTTCCTCTCTATGCCGCCGACAACCCTGTCGACCGCATCGGCGAAGTCCTTGTTGTTTATCGCGTCCTCCCCCTTGCGGGCCGCGCCGAGTGCCGCCTCGTTGCAGATGTTGGCGATGTCAGCCCCCGAGAATCCGGGAGTGTGCTTGGCTATGGCCTCCACGTCGAAGTCCTTCGCGAGCTTCAGGTTTCTGGTGTGCACCAGGAATATCTCCTTGCGTTCGTTGAGGTCGGGAAGGGTCACATGTATCTGTCTGTCGAAACGTCCGGCCCGCATCAGCGCCTTGTCGAGAATGTCGGCACGGTTCGTCGCGGCCAGCACTATGACTCCGCTGTTGGAGCCGAAGCCGTCCATCTCGGTGAGCAACTGGTTCAGAGTGTTCTCACGCTCGTCATTGGACGAGAAGCCCACGTTCTTGCCTCTGGCGCGTCCCACAGCGTCGATCTCGTCGATGAAGACAATACAGGGAGCCTTCTCCTTGGCCTGGGCGAACAGGTCGCGCACACGGCTCGCGCCGACTCCCACGAACATCTCCACGAAGTCAGAGCCGCTGATGCTGAAGAAGGGCACGTTGGCCTCCCCCGCCACAGCCTTGGCGAGCAGGGTCTTTCCGGTTCCCGGAGGGCCCACCAGCAGGGCGCCCTTGGGTATCTTTCCGCCCAATGCGGTGTACTTGCCGGGATTCTTGAGGAAGTCGACTATCTCCATGACCTCCTCCTTCGCGCCGTACATGCCGGCCACGTCCTTGAACGTCACGTTGACCTTGTCCTTGTCGGCGAGCTTGCCGGTCGACTTGCCCACATTGAAGGGGTTCATGCCTCCGCCGTTTCCGCCGCCTCCGCCGCCCATCTGGCGCGTCATGCCGCGGAACAGCCAGGCGTAGAGCAGGAATATCAGCAGGAAAGGCAGCACCCATTCAAGGATTCCTCCCCACATGCGGGTCTCGTTGTCGATATAGATCCTGACCTGTCCTTCGGCGGGCAGTTCGGAGTTGATCTTGGCGAACTCCTCCTCGGGATAGAACTGGGGAGAAGTGAAGAAATAGAACTGCGGGGACTTCGAAGGCACCTTGCCGTTCGCGAACAGGTCGGCGTACTTCGCCATGCTCTCGGGCTTCACGGAAATGTTGCCCTTGTAGTCGTTGCGCACGAAATGGATTTCCTTGATGTCGCCGTCGCGCATCATCTGCTGGACCTGGGTCCACTCTATCTTTTGAGGAGGGACTCCGCTGTTGCTGAAAAGCATCCAGCCTATCGCCACCAGAAGGAGCAGATAAAGTATCCAGGAAAGGTTGATTCTGACGATTCTGACCTTGGGAGGTCGCTTGTTATTGGGGTTTTGGGCCATTGTTTCTAAATTTGCGGGACAAATATACGCAAAAATGAAACCACTCCAAGCAGAGGACGGGATAATATGGGTGGAGCGCTCGGAATCCACCAACAGCGAGCTCAGGAGGCACATCGACTCTCTTGACAATTTGTCAGTCATCGCCGCCATGGAGCAGACGGCGGGCCGGGGGCAGGGCGACCACAGCTGGTTCTCGTCGCCCCGGACCAATCTGACCTTCAGTCTGCTTCTTCGCTTCGGGCCCGGTGCCCCCGTACAGCTCAAGACCTCGGAAGCGCTGCTCGTGACCTGCATCACGACCCTCGCGGTCAGGGACTATCTGCTGGAGCGCGGCATAGAGAGCCGCATAAAGTGGCCGAACGACATCTGGGTCGGCGAAAGGAAGATCTGCGGAGTCCTCATCGAGAACGCCAGCATAGACGGACAACTGCGCACGAGCATCGTGGGTATAGGACTGAATGTCAACCAGACCGAATGGCCGGACGACTTGCCGAACCCCGTGTCGATGAGACAGCTGAGCGGCGAAGAGTTCCGCCTGGACGACGAACTCGCGGCTCTGGCCGGACACCTGCGCTCAAGATACGCCGAGGCGGCCTCCGAAGAAGGCCGCCTCGCGCTGAAGGAAGAATTCGAGAAATATGTCTTCAGGCTTCCCTCAAAGCCTTGATCGCCGCTGCAGGGTCCTCCGCTCCGTAAACCGAACTACCGGCCACCGCCAGGCTCACGCCCGCGTCGCGCACTGACCTCACGTTCGACAGCTTGATGCCACCGTCTATCTCTATGAAGGCCCCATCCCCTCTCTTTTCGAGTTCCGAATGCAGGGCGGCCACGCGCTCGAGCGATTCCGGAATGAATTTCTGCCCGCCGAAACCGGCGAACACAGACATTATCAGGAAATAATCCGCCTGGCCGATATAGGGATAGAGCTTCTCGACCGGGACGTCTGGATTCACGGCCAGACCGGCCTTCATGCCGAGAGAGCGAATGCGTCCGAGGAAGTCCGCAGTGTCGTCCCCCGCAGTCTCAAGATGGAAGGAGCAGTATGCCGCCCCCTCGGAGGCTATCTTCTCAAACCATCTCTCAGGATGCACCACCATGAGATGTACATCCATCGGGGCCGTCGCAATCTTCGCCACATGGTCGATCACGGAGAAGCCGAAGGAAATGTTGGGCACGAAGGTGCCGTCCATCACGTCGAGGTGAATCACGTCGCCGCACTCGTTCACGAGCCTGATGTCCTTTTCCAGATGAAGAAAGTCCGCGGCAAGAATGGAAGGGGCTATCTTGAAATCCATATTGTATGATATGTTGTCTTTCTCCGGCTGCTATTCGCTCTCCGAAGAGGGCGTGAGCATCCTTTCAATGTCATCGACATATTTCCTGAAGACCTTGTCGGTCGACATGAGGTCGCTTACGGTCATGCAGGAATGGAGCACCGTAGCGTGGTCCTTCCCTCCAATTTCCGCGCCAATCGAAGCAAGGGAGCAGTTCGAGATCAGCGTGCGGCAGAGGTACATCGCAATCTGCCTCGCCTGGACTATCTGGCGCTTTCTGGACTTGGACACGAGATCCTCCCTTGAAATGTTGAAATACTCGCACACCGACTGCTGCACCTTCTCCATGCTCACGTCAGTCTTCTCCTCGCCAACCAGAGTCTCGGTGATCGATTCGGCCAGCTCCAGCAGAGGGCGGTTACGCTCCACGGAAGAATGCGCGATCAGAGATATCAGGGTGCCTTCAAGCTCGCGGAAATTCTTCCTTACCCTGCCGGCGATGAACTCAAGCACCTCGTCAGGAATCATGACTCCTTCGCGTTCCGCACGTGAACGCAGCATGGCGAGCCTCGTGGCGTAGTCAGGCTGGGTCAGCTGCACCGAAAGCCCCCACTTGAAGCGGGAGAGCAGCCTCTCCTCGAAATTCTTGAGATCCACAGGTGCCCTGTCGGAAGTGAATATGAGCTGCTTTCCGTTCTGGTGCAGATGGTTGAACACATTGAAGAACGCGTTCTGGCAGCCCTTGCCGAGCAGAGCCTGGATATCGTCGACGATGAGCACGTCTATGCGCATGTAGTAGGCCAGGAAGTCCGTGAGCTTGTTGAGCACGTTCACGGCATCCATGTACTGGGTCTTGAACTCGTTGCCGGTCACATAGAGCACGACGAGGTCAGGATACTTCTCCTTCACGGCAATTCCGATGGCCTGGGCGAGATGGGTCTTGCCGAGACCGGACCCGCCGAAGATGAACAGCGGGTTGAACGGAGTCTTTCCGGGAGCCTTGGAGATGCTTTCGCCCGCAGTTATGCCCATCTTGTTGCATTCGCCGGTCACGAGGTTGGCGAAGCTGTAGACAGGATTCAGGCGGGGGTTGATCTTCAGCTTGTGGGGCAGTCCGGGGTACACGAAAGGACTGGGCCTGTCGGCGGGCTGGGTCATCACGGTGACCGCAGGATTCTCCGGAGTAGGCACCGGCTGGGCGGGAATACGCATCGCAGGCTGGTTGCTGACCGAGCGGAAAATATAGACAAGCTTGGCCTTGGGGCCGATGACACGGTGAAGGGTCATGCGGAGCACGTCAAGGAAGGCGTCCTCTATATACTCGCGGAAGAAATCCGAAGGGACCTCCACGGTGAGTTTGGAGTCCGAGAAGGCAACCGCCCTGATAGGCTCGAACCAGGTCGAATACTGCCCCGGCTCGATGATCTGGCGGATGATCTTCAGGCACTCGGCCCAGATCTCTACATGTCTTTCTCTGTTCTCCATTACCATTGCTGAAAAAAGCGACCGGGCGGTCGCCCGAATCGCAATGCAAATGTGAGGAAAAAAAATTGAAAAAAACTTTCCGTCGCTATTGGATATTATTTTTTTTCATTCTAACTAAAGATTGCAAAGTTACAAAACGGTTAAGCAACAATTATCTAATATTCAATGCGTTACAATGCCACTCCAAGCCTAACTCCCTGACACGCAAGACCCACTTATTTTGAACAATTATAATTTACCAGCCCGTCGCGGAACAATGTACGGAAGGGGTCACCGCACTCTCGTGACACTCTCGCCGCGTATCTCCACGAGAAATGCGTCGGGATACCTCTTTCTTATCCTCGGCAGGCTCGACTCGGCTTCCTCGCGCGATTCCGAGACTGCGATGAAATATTTGCAAAGGTCGCCGGTCCTGATGATCCTGGGAGTATATCCCATGAATATCGAGGGGTCGTTCTGCGGCTTGCCGCTCACAAGTATCTGTACCGCATACTCCACCCCGGCGTCTTCCCCGGAGGCGGCCTCCTGCCGGCTCCCCTGCCGCTCCGCTCCGAAATGCAGGCTCTCGTCATAGAAAGTCTTGTACTCGCGGAACGCCTGGAAAAGCCGTTCGGCGAGATCGTCGCGGCCCGCCTTCCTGCGAAGCTGGGCAAGATCGGCCGAATTGGAGATGAAGCCGAGCTCCACGAGCACCGCAGGCATCGAGGTTTTCCAGAGCACATAGAAAGGATCCTGGGAGACTCCCCTGTCGACCTTTATCGGGCCGCCCTCGAGCTTGGACTGCACCGCCTCGGCGAAACGCAGGCTCTGCTCCCTGTGGGAGTTCTGCATCAGCATCATGAATATGTAGGACTCGGGATCCGAGGGGTCGAAGCCCTGATACTTGGTGCTGTAGTCCTCCTCAAGCATGATCACGGAGTTCTCGCGCATGCACACGTCCATGTTGCTGGCGAACAGGTCGCGGTTCTTGTTGGAAGACTGCCCGAGCACGTGGACGGAATAGCCCGACGGCGAAGTCCTGTCGTTGGCGTTGATGTGCACGGATATGAAGAGATCGGCATGGGCGTCGTTGGCTATCTCCGCCCTGTCGTTGAGAGTCACATACTTGTCGGTGGATCTGGTCATCACTACCCTGACCTCGGGATAAGCGCTCCTGATCTTGTCTGCAAGGGTCGTGGCGATGTCGAGAGTCAGCGTCTTCTCGTAGGTTTTCCGGTCCTTGCTCACGCAGCCTGCATCCTTTCCGCCATGACCTGCATCTATGACTACGGTGGTCAGGCCAAGGTTCTCGCCTGCCGCCGTGAAAAGGCAGCAGAGAAGGGCCGTGAGAATGCAGATTGTGCGTTTCAAAAATTAGTGCTACTTTTGTAGGATTGTGCAAATATAGTGAATATATCGCTTTTGAGAAAGCTCGGATATATATTTTCCCTCTTTCTGGCATTGACGCTTGTGTTGCCGGACATGCAGGCCCAGAACAGACGCCCCAGAAGAGGCGCCGAAGGGCCCGTCTATGGCATGAGGGTGGAGAAGAAGGTGACTCCGCCCGATTCGGCGACGCTCGCGCGCAGGGATTCGATCTACGCGGCCGACTCCGTCCGTCGCGCCGACTCGGTCGCGATGCTCGGCAAGAGCTCGCTCGAACGCCCCGCGTTCTCGGCAGCCAGAGACTCCATCATCCAGGATTTCAGCAACGGAAAGAGACTCATATATTATTATGGTGACGTAAGCGTCAAATATCAGGACATGGAGCTGAAGGCGGAGTACATGGAATACGACATGAAGTCCGGAACCGTGTTCGCGAAAGGCGTCTACGACTCGACGGCCGCGGAATGGGTGGGAAGGCCCGTGATGACCCAGGGCAACAAGACCTACAACATGGAGGAGGTCCGGTACAATTTCAATTCCCGCAAGGCCATAATCACCAACATGATCACCACCGAGGACGACGGCATACTGCACGGTCAGAACATCAAGATGATGGATGACGAGTCGATCAACATCACAAAGGGCAAATACACGGTCTGCGACGCCGACCACCCCCACTACTACCTCGCGCTGACGAACGCCAAAGTCATCAGGAATCCCTCGCAGAAAACCATATTCGGCCCCGCCTACATGGTGATAGAAGATGTGCAGATCCCCTTCCTCGGCCT
>DVLC01000097.1 GCA_018715685.1 Candidatus Cryptobacteroides merdipullorum | reverse complement strand
GAGAGAACGGGCTGAAGATCCCTGCGGTATCGGCCGTCCAGGTTCAGAAGCACACTGGCACGACAGCGGCGCGCAAGCTCGCAAAGTGACAGCCTGAATGTCGGTTTTGAAAAAGGGGAAGGTCCGCCGGGCCTTCCCCTTTTTTCGCGACATGTGCGCAATCCGTATCCTTGCTGAAAAAACGATTTGTCATATGTTGAAGTTTTCCAGACAAGGAGTTTCTGTGGCTGCCGTGCCCCGCAGACGCAGAATGAAGAAGTGCGGACGCTATCCGGTCAAGAGCGAAACCGCGTGGCGATCTGCGCGGTGGCGGCAAGGTAATACGATTTGAATGAACGAATTTTATCTACGCCATGGTCAGAAATGCATACGGAAGCCTACCATGGCTGTGATTCCTGGCATCTCGTAGCCGTAGACTATGGTGTAGCGGGTGTTCGTGAGGTTGTCGAGGTCGGCGAAGAGCTGCATCCATCGGAGTACATCGTAGCTGAGCTTGAGGTTCAGCAGCGCGTAGGACTCGTGGGGCATGGTCTCGTGTACATAGAGGCCGGAGATGCCCTGCAGTTCGGCATCAACCCTGAACTTCGGAAGAGCCTGCCAGTTCGCGCCCAGAAAATACTGGTGTTCCGGGGCTCCGGTCAGATTAGTGAGCGTGGTGTGCAGGTAGCTGTATGAGGCCCTGAGGTTCAGGTTGTCGAGCGGGCTGGAGGATGCGCTGACCTCAATGCCCTTGTTGATGAAGCTGCCTGTGTTCTGGTTCAGCGGCTGGCCGGTTTCGGGGTTCGGCGCGGTCTGGATCAGATTGCTTCCTCTGCTGTAATATCCGGTGATGTCGACGTTCAGCCAGCGGGAGAAGCTCTTGCCGACAGTGGCTTCGTAGTTGACCATGCTCTCCGGCTCAAGCTCGGGGTTGGCCGGCATATAGAGATACAGCTCGCGGAAAGAAGGGTTGCGGTAGCCCTTCGCGACCGACGCCTTGAGGGTCCAGCCGGAGCCGGGATGGCCGATGACGCCGAACTGCGGTATCCACTGGGTCGCGAACATGTCGCTGTTGGCCATGCGAAGTCCGCCGTTGAGCGTAAGCCTTCCTCCGAAGAATTGCTGTGCGAGAGTCAGATAGGGGGAGTATTCGGTGATGCGCCTGCGGCTGATGGTCGCCATGGAGCCTTCGTGGTGTTCCGTGCCCCCGGAAACGGGAATTTCTCCCGAATACCGGTTGAAGTCGAAGCCTATGGTTCCGGATGCGCCTTTCCAAAGGTCGACGTTCTGATAGGCGAGCACGCCGAAGCGGTCGTCGAGGCTGTGGAAGAATTCAGGGTCGTGGATGAAATGGTTGCCGTAGCTGTAGTAGACGCGGACGGTGCCGTTGGTGCGTTCGTAGGCGTTGCTCAGGGCGAGCGATGTCTCTCCGCGGACGATGTCCTGATGGTAGATGTCGGTGGATTCGGGGTTCTCGATCTTGGCGTAAATAGGGTCGTTGCCGAGAAATTTCATGATGGTGTAGTCGGCCTGGACTTTCCAGCTGTCGCTGAAGTCCCAGCCGAGCTTCAGGTAGCCGCTCGCCTGCCGGAAGTCGAAATTCTCCACGGTGCCGTCTGTGCGTCCGTAGCTGCCGGAGACGAGGGCGAAGAATCTGCCGTAGCGCGCTGTTGCGCTCAACGATGACTGCCAGGTGTTGTAGGAGCCGTATTTGGAGTTCAGGTTGAGGTGGAAACCTTCGCGGTCGGCATTCTTCGTGATCACGTTGATGACGCCTCCCATTGCGTTGGAGCCGTAGAGCACGGATGCGGGGCCGCGCAGCACCTCGACGCGCTCGACATATTCGGAGTCGTAGAAATCGGCGACATGGTGGGAGTATATGCCTGCGAACTGCGGCTGCCCGTCGACCATCATGAGCACTGCGTTGGTGGTGCCGTCGCCGCCTACGCCGCGGATCTTGATGCCTCCCGAGCCGCCGTTGCTGATGCCGAAGCCGAAGATTCCGCGCTGCGTGATGAAGAGGCCGGGAACCTGTCCGGAGATTGCCGAGAGCAGCTGGGTGCGCCCGGTCGCGGCAATCTTCGAGCTGTTGACTGTGCTGACTGTGTAGGGGAGCAGGTTGCGGCTCACGGCGTTGTTGCTGCCGGTGACCACAACCTCGTCGAGGGTGTCGAAGATGGTGGTGTCGGCGATATCCGCTGTCATGCTTTCAGCGGCGTAGCCGTCAGGCCCGGTGTTTCTGAAGGCCTCGGTTGCGCCATCGGCTGCAATGTTTCCTGCCGCCGCTGTTCCTGCAGTGGATTTGGCGTGCCCTGCGGTATTCATTGTCACGGATGCTGCGGCTGCGGCGAGAAAGAGGAGGATTGTTGATCTTCGTGCTACCATTTTATAAATTCGTGTTACTTATAAGCAAAAAAATATGTCCGTGCTTCAGTCGGCGCGGCTCATCACGAGTTTGGCATGCTTGAGTCCCCTGATGGTCCTGAGCTTGTCGGAAAGTTCGGTGAGCCTGCGGGCTTCGCCCATGACGGTGGTCGTGTGGAGGATGAATTCATGGTTGATGTAGTATTGCGATGAGTTCAGGATCACGTCGAGATAGTCCTGCTGGATGCTGTCGATCCGGCGGGAGATGCCTGCGGCTGTCCTCTCGTACATCAGCACTACGGTGCCGGCCACAAGGTGGTTGCACTGCCATTTCTCCTCGGTGACGTTTTTCTCGATCAGGAAGCGTATGGCCTGCGAGCGGTTGGCGAAGCCGTTGTCGCGCGCGAAATTGTCGAGCGCTGCCAGCAGGTCGTCTTCGAGTGATACGCCGAATCGTCTGAGTGCCATTTTGGGATTCCTTGTCGTTTCCTTTCCTTTGCGTCCGCCGGCCGCTCTGTCTGATACGGCATCGGACGGTTGCAAAGGTAAGCAGAATTCCTCTTGCGGCGCAATCAATTTCACTGAAAATATTACCACTTTGCCGGTTTGAGCGAAATGCCGTCTGTCCCGGACCTTGTCGCCAGGGGCAAAGAGACTTCGGACGGAATGTCCTTGTGCCGGAGACTGCCTCCGTGCCGTGGATGCGCATGCCGCAAGTCTTTGGGACAATTCCGAAAAGTTTCGTAAATTGGAAAGGTTTTCCGCAGGGTGCGGAGGACGTGATGAAAGTTCAACTTAATATTTTCAGTCATGAAAAAGTATGTATGCGATGTGTGCGGCTATGTATATGATCCCGCCGCAGGCGATCCCGATAACGGAATAGCTCCCGGAACGGCGTTCGAGGATCTTCCCGCTGACTGGGTGTGCCCGCTCTGCGGCGTCGGTACCGATCAGTTCAGCCCGGAGGCGTAGATTCCGGGGATGCTTGCACCCGGCCGGCGGCCGCTGCGGAAGGATATAATCCTGGAAATGCAATCCGCAGCGGCGCCGGCCGGATGATTTCAAGAAGGCTTCTATCTCCGAGTGTTGGTCCTGAGGTAGTCGAGGATCGTGAAGCGCTTCTCCTTGGTCGGGGCTCCGGGAGCGGCTTCGACGGTGGTTACGGCGAGAGGTTTCTCTCCGAGAACCTGCCGCGAGAGGAAGGCCATGATGTCGTGGAGGTTGTCCTTCATCGGGATTCCGGCGATTTCATGGCTGGCGTTCGCCACGATGTGGAAATCGTAGGGGCTGTCGATGCGCTCCAGGCTTTTCACTATGCTGGCGGAGCCCCAGAGGCCTCCGAGTCCCGCGATATGCGCCTTCCTGTAGGGTACGGTGGTGTCGGCGTTGCCGTGGAAGAGCATGATGGGGCAGGGGTCGGAATCCCAGTGCAGTTTCTTCTTGCTTGAGACCGCCCCGGCGAAAGACACTACGCCCGCGAAGTTGAAGTCTTCGGGCAGTCGGGCGACGGTATATCTGCCGTTGCAGATGTCATATTCAGCCTGCAGCGCCGTGATCGCTCCCGCACTGGAGCCGCTGGCTACCATGAGTGTGGGATCGATGTTCCATTCAGAGGCATGCTCTATTGCGAAGCGGGCGGCGTCGCAGAAATCCACTACGGCGGTGTCGATGGCTCCCTGAAGCACTTCAAGGAAGTCGACGGGCGATTTGATGCTGTCGGTGTCGAGCTCCTTGAGCATGGTGCGGTAGTCGGTCGAGAGCACCACGAAGCCGTTGCGCGCGAGGAACTCGAAGTATGGCAGATGCCCTTCGTAGGCCCTGTCACCGGTGTAGAAGCCGCCTCCGAATGCGAACAGCACTACCGGACGGGGTTCTGCGGATTCCGGATAGACGGTCTCGTATTTGTCGAGATAGAGTGTCCTTCTGCCTTTCTCGGCGAAGGCTATGGTCTCCTTGACTACTGGAGCCAGGCTGTCGTCCGCCGTCTGTCCGAAGACGGGGAAGCTGAACAGCATTGCCGTAAGTACAATCGCTAATGTCCGTTTCATTTTATTTCTGTTGTCAATTGTCCGGTATCGCCGTAGGAACCGTCTGTGCTGCGGGTGTCCGGAGTGTATGTGTTGTCAGTGGGGAGCAGGACAGCGGAGTCGTCTGGACCTGCGCTGTCGTCCTTTTTGAGGTCTTTGCATCCTGAATCGCCGGAGCGGCTTTCCAGCATGTATTCCCGCGTGATTTCCAGCAGACGGTCTCCGTATTTCTCGATAGTTTTCCTGCCCAGCCAGGGTATGCGTGCAAGCGCGTGAATGTCAGCCGGCAGCAGGTTCGTGATGCCGAGTATGGCCTTCTGCTGCAGGATCAGGTAGACCGGGACTCCCTGCGCCGCCGCCTCCTCGTTGCGGAATCTGATCAGGCGCCGGTAGAGTTCCGGATTCAGTATGTCCGAAGGAACGCTGGCTTTTTCGGCTTTCTCCGCCTTTGAGCGGGCCTGTTTCTCCTTCGTCCCGGCCTTTGCGGCTTTTTTGCCATCGACAAGCGAGAGTATGGCGCGCTGCCGGAGGTACGCGGCGGTGGTGAATCCGTTCTGGATCACGAAGTCCAGCAGGGTGGTCTTCATGTCCAGCCGCGAGGTGAGGTCGGCCGCATATTCCTTGAGTTTCTTCTTGGATTCCTTGTTGTCGGAATCGGTGAGCGGCTCGCTGAAAACCTCCGACAGCGCCTCCAGCTTTTCCTTGAAGTATGCGGCTCCGGAACTGATCCTGCCGTGGAGCCGGGAGTCGGACAGGTAGTCTTCCGAGGCCTCGACCAGCCGGATGTACTGGCGGCTGAATTTCTCCGCCACCTCGGCCACCTCCTCGTTGAATTTCCATCTGGCGTCCTGGTATGCCTGTATCTGCTGCGGATAGAGTTTGAGGAATTGCTCGCCCGCAAGGTAGAGATAGCGGTTCAGCGCCCTGCGTATGTCTTCGAAGCCGAAAAGGTCGGAAAGCTGCTCGAGAAAATATGCCTTTCGCAGGCTCCGCAGGCGGTTTTCGTCGGGAAAGGTCCGCCGGGAGTCATTGGTGAAGCTGTCTACGGCCTTGTCGTATATCAGCGACTGCCGGGACAGCGGCGCGCTCAGCACCAGCCCTTCGAGGGTCCGGCAGCGGCTCAGGGCTACATAGGTCTGCCCGTGGGTGAACGAACCGCTCACGTCGATGAGCGCTCGGTCGAAGGTCAGCCCCTGGCTCTTGTGGACCGTGATGGCCCATGCGAGCTTCAGAGGGTACTGCCGGAAGATTCCGTCTATCTCCTCGCGTATCTCCTTGCTGTCCTTGTCGAGTTCGTAGCGGGCGTTGGTCCATTCTTCCTTCTGGAGCTGGATGGTCTCGCCATTGTCGCGGCAGCGGACTTCGATTCCGTCGTCGGACAGCTCCGTGACCTCGCCGAGCATGCCATTGAAGTAGCGGTGTCCGCCGGAAGAGTCGTTCTTCACGAACATGACCTGCGCTCCCTGCTTGAGGGTCAGTTCCATGTCGGTGGGGAACGCCGTCTCGGGGAATTTGCCTTCGGTTTCGGCGAGGAAGGTGAAAGTCCCGCCCGGCAGCTTTGCGAGCTCCTCGTCGTTGATCCGGCGGGCCTGCCAGTTGTGGGTCACGAGGCGGACGAAGCCGTCGCCCGCTTGCGGCTGGAATCCGGGGATGTATCTGCTGTTCAGCTCCTCAAGCGTCGCGTTGTCGCAGCGGTTGTCGCGTATGCGGTTGAGCAGGCCGAGGAAGCGGGCGTCGCTCTGGCGGTAGACGGTTTCCAGCTCGACGGTGCAGTATTCGCTCTGCCGGAGCGCGCGGCTGGAAAAGAAGTAGGGTGTGTCATAATATTCTTTGAGCAGCTGCCATTCGTCGTCCTTGACTACGGGCGCGAGCTGCTGCAGGTCGCCTATCATCAGCATCTGCACGCCTCCGAACGGACTGTCGCGTCTGCGGTAGCGGCGCAGCACATTGTCCACCGCGTCCAGAAGGTCGGCTCTGACCATGCTGATCTCGTCGATCACGAGCAGGTCGACGCTGCGAATGATGTTGATCTTGTTCTTTCCGAAATGATAGTTGTATTTCGTCTCTCCACTCGCGCTGAAGCTGGACTCGGGAACATACGGCGCGAAGGGGAGCTGGAAGAACGAGTGTATGGTCATGCCGCCTGCGTTCACGGCCGCGATTCCGGTCGGAGCGAGCACTATCATACGCTTCGGGCTACGCTCCCTGAGCTCCCTGAGGAAGGTGGTTTTCCCGGTTCCGGCCTTTCCTGTCAGAAACAGGTTCGTGCCCGTGTTTTCGATGAAGTCCCACGCGAGGGACAGTTCGGCGTTCATTTCCATATCTTCATAGTCCGGCACCGCCGCTGGGGTCGGGCGGCTCCGGAGGGTAAAGATAGTGAATTATATTCCGACGAAAAGCTGATTTCTTGTGAAAAAATTATATATTTGGACTGCGTAAAATTTCGAGTTTCATTGCGTAAAAATTTAAATAATGTATAAACGCACTGAATATAAATTGATTAAGAGTAGGTTGGAGGAGCCGAGAAAATTCATCCAAGTGTTGGTTGGCGCACGTCAGGTAGGTAAATCGACGCTTGTCAAGCAGGTGCTGTCGGAGCTGGATATTCCGTGGCGCCTGTTTTCCGCCGACAATGTGCCGGTTTCAAACAATTCGTGGATATCTGACTGCTGGGCTGCTGTGCGCAGCATCAAGAAAGCCGAAGGTGCCGGAACTTTCTTGATTGTAATCGATGAGATACAGAAAATCCGGAATTGGAGCGAGGCGGTGAAGAAGGAATGGGACGATGACAGTTTCAATGACAGGGACATCAAGGTGCTGCTTCTGGGGAGCAGTCGCGTGATGCTGGAGAAAGGACTGTCAGAGTCGCTTGCGGGCCGTTTCGAGGAGATCCGCATGAGCCATTGGAGTTATCCTGAAATGAAGGAGTGCTTCGGATTCACGCTGGACCAATATATTTTCTTCGGCGGATATCCGGGTCCCGCCGGGCTGATTGCCGACGCCGATCGGTTTCAGCAGTACATCCAGTCTGCGATTATTGACGCTACTATGAACAAGGATATCCTGATGGACGCTCCGATAGGGAAGCCGGCCCTGTTGCGGCAGGCGTTCGAACTGGGTGCGGCATATTCCGGAAGCCTGCTGTCTTTGAACAAGATGCTGGGTTCGCTGCAGGATGCGGGCAATACATCGACGCTTGCAGGGTATGTCAATCTGCTTGACGAAAGCGGGCTGTTATGCGGTATTCAGAAATTCAGCATGGACGCTGCGCGCAGAAGAGCCAGCATACCGAAGTTCCAGGTATACAACAATGCGCTGACGACGGTTTACTCTCCGTATACTTTCGAGCAGGCGATTGCGGACAGGAAATACTGGGGGCATGTCTTTGAGTCGGGGATAGGTGCCTATCTGGTGAGTCAGGCATTCGTGAACCGTTTCGAGGTATTCTATTGGCGTGAACAGGATCGGGAGGTTGACTTCGTGCTGCGGAAGAAGGGTTCGGTCGTTGCGATCGAGGTAAAGAGCAATGCTGCGAAGCGGACGGAAGGTCTCGAAGCTTTCCGACAGAAATTCAAGCCGACGACGGCGATAATAGTAGGCGATGGAGGTGTCGGGGCGGAGGAGTTCCTGGGACTTGATTTGAGCGAGCTTTTTTAGAGCTCTGCGCGGATATCCTGCAGGATTCCTTCGTCGGCGGGGAGCCAGCGGACGGTGAGGAGGTCGTCCTTCGGGAGCCATTTTGCCGCCTCGTGTTCGAGCAGGTGCAGTTCGGGGGAGGCGAGCGAGCACCAGAAGCAGTGCATCGTCAGGTGAAAATTCGGGTAGTCCCATTCCACGGTGCGGATCAGACTGCCGACGCTGATCTCGGTGTCGAGCTCCTCGCGGATTTCGCGCACCAGCGCCTGCTGCGGCGTCTCGCCGGGCTCCATCTTCCCTCCGGGGAACTCCCACCAGTCCTTGAATTCCCCATAACCGCGCTGCGTCGCGAATATTTTGTCGCCGCGGCGGATGACGGCGGCGACGACTTCGATGCGTTTCAAGCTGTTACTCATCTTCGTATGCTATCTTCTTGAATTTTACCGGGGTGTCCAGCTGTTCCGAGAGTTCGGCTTCGACGAGGGCGGTGATTTCGCGGCGCCTGCGTGCCTGCTCAAGGGCGAACTGGCGGTCCTGCCGGCGGCGCTGGCTGTATGCTTCCCACTTGGCCTTGTTTGCCGCAAGTTCGGCTTCGATGCGGTCGGCCGTGTCCGGCAGATGGGCCTTGTCGAGTTCGCATTCCCATACGGTGATGACGCTCCATGCAATGGATTCGAGCCGCTGGTTGTTGAGCAGGTCGCGCTCCCGGTTGCGGGCGACCTTCGCCTTCCAGAACTCGACGTTGCTCTTGGGGACCGTGTACTTGCGGCAACCCTTATGCCCGTGCCAGAAGCATCCGTTCACGAATATGACTGTCCGGTACTTCCCGAGCACGATGTCCGGCGTCCCCGGCAGCCTGCGCACATTGGTCCTGTAACGGTAACCCCGGCGCCACAGCTCATGCCGCAACTTCAGCTCGGGACTTGTGTCCTTGCTGCGTATGTGCGACATGCATAGATGGCGCTGCTGGAGGGTGAGAGGGTCGGGCATGGTGCTTGATCGTTCTATTTGAATGCGTTTATAATTAGTGTTGCAATCTTTGGATTCGTCTTGTAGCTAAAACCAACATGCGGTCATATCGTTTGATTCTTTATCTTCAAGCATAATTATCCGCCCTTTTATCTGCCCTTTCAATCAATTGATTCATAATGGATATTGCTCATTTAACGCCATGTTATTTCCTTGTTATTGCCCTTTCATTTGCCCTTACGGTCATCATATTTTCCCACCTTCAGTCACATATCTGAGAATACAGCGGCGGCGGTCATTCGGTTGCTGCTTATCCGCCCCGTTGTAGGACGCATTCCCGTGCTCTCCCTTCTTGAATTCCACATGGTCCTCGGACACACGCATATTCTTCAGTTCGGCTATAGTCAATCTGCTCGTAATGGTCTCCGGTTTTCAGAATATCCAAAGATAGCTAAAACGTTACATTTTAATTTAAAAATACACTCAACTGTGGCTCTCGATGACGGCGTTGTCGTAGCAGCTGCCCCTGCCGGACATGCTCCGCACCGCGCCGTGACGCTTGAGCGCCGCCTCCAGCGCACGCTCAAGCTCCGTGAGCGTTGCCGCCCTCCTTCTCCTTTTCTCCATGTCCGACGGTTCCTCCTCCGGGCCGCGTCCCGTCAGCTCCCGCTCCAGCAGACCAGGGCGGCACGCGTACTCCAGCATCCTGTACTTGCCGGGGGCCCAGCCGTGCCGGGCGCAGCCCTCCTGCAAAGATAGCGATTCCGCGACATCCGGCGACAGCTCCGAGCGGTATGTCCGGATACTCCGAAGGCTCTGCGTCTTCAGATACGCCTCCGCCGTCCTCCGCATCTTCTCGCACCATCTATGCGCGTACTTCGATGTCGAATAGCCCACCCCGTGAAGCCGACCGTTCTCCTCGTGCGTCAGCCCCTGCCTGCGGCCTTCGGCCAGTTCCACCAGCAGTCCGACGCTCAAACTCCTGCCTTTTTCCATTCTTCCTTCTCTTTTTGTCTAACCTTTTTGGTGCACCTCAGTCTCGATGATGGCCCTCTTTCTGGTTAGAATCTTGTCCGCGATGCTCATGAGTTTCGTGAAGATCTGTATCCCATCTACGAACAGCTTCTCGAACAGTCCCTGCTTATGTGCCCCTTGTCCCTGACGAGTTACTTGTGTGGCCCAGATGCGGAACTGGATCCCACGGTGGGAATTGACTCTGTAGCCGATGCTGATGATTACATCGAGGTTGTAATATGCGATGTTTCGTTCTACTTTCCTGTTGCCTTCGTTTTGAACTGTTGCAAAAAATGCAACAGTTGATTCGGGCATCAACTCCCCCGACTCAAAGACATTGCGGATGTGTCTCGAAATGGTTGACTTGTTGCGCTGGAACAATTAGGCCATTTGGTCGGCAGTAAGCCACACGGTATCATCGGATAGGGTGACATCTATCCTGCTTTGTCCGTCTTCCGTCTGATAGAGTATAATGTCTCCTTGCGGTCTTCCGTCAGTCATGATTTGTGTCTTCACACTTTTCAGCGAAAATCCGATATTAAAATAGGAATATATTAGAAATAAGCTACTTATGAGCTTTTCTCATAGAACTAGGTAATGACTTGGCAACGGTC
>DVLC01000096.1 GCA_018715685.1 Candidatus Cryptobacteroides merdipullorum | reverse complement strand
ATCTGCTATTGCGCTGATAATCAGCATATTGAATCTTAAGACCGCACACGCGGCGGGGTTTCGAAGTCCGCTCCGTGTGCGTGGTGAAATCGGACTTAATTGACAATCAATGATTTGGCTCTTTGTGACGCACAATCATTTTTTTTGTTAAGCCAGAAGGCCGTGACGGGAGCAGAACCGCCGGATTGCAAATATGGCTTGACGGAAATCGGATGTAATTGAAAAAATTTCAAGACAGCATCCGGGATAGATTTGTATTTTTGTATCGGAATGAAACTACAGATAGACCGCATAATATCATTGACATGAACCATTCTAAAATTTTCCGAATTCTGGCGGCCGGAGCCATGATTCTCCTTTTCCCCGCCGCCTTGTCCGCGCAGCGGAGCCGGAATCCTCTGAACGAGCCGGATCCGGCCTATTTCGTGACTCCCGAGGCCCGAAGAATCGCCGACCAGATCCTTGTCTGGCAGCGCGAGACCGGAGGCTGGCCCAAGAATGTCGACATGGTGTCGCCTATGAGCGACGAACGTATCGAGGAGGTTCTTGCCGACAAGGGCAGGCGCGACGACTCCACCATCGACAACGGGGCGACATGCTCGCAGATGCTCTTCCTTGCAAGAGCCTATTCGGCTACAGGCGACGTGCGCTACAGGGACGCCTTCCGCCGGGGTGTGGACTATCTGCTCGACGGGCAGTATCCCAACGGGGGCTGGCCTCAGTTCTGGCCGGACCAGAAGGGCTACCAGTTCCATATCACATACAACGACAATGCGATAGTCAACACTCTCGAACTGCTGGCCGACATACGCGACGCGGAGGCTCCGTTCGGCGGCGACCTGACCGGCGATGCTCTCCGGGCCAGAGCGGCGGACGCGTTCGACAGGGGTATAGACTGCATTCTGGCTACGCAGCTCGACTGCGGCGGGAAACCCGGAATATGGTGCCAGCAGTATGACCATGTCAGTCTGGAGCCTGCTTCCGCGCGGGCGTATGAGCTTCCGTCCTACAGCCCGCAGGAGAGCGCCGCGATTGTCCGCCTGCTGATGTCGCTTCCGGATCCTTCCGACGAGGTCAGGGACGCCGTTCGTTCGGCCATGCAGTGGTTCGACTCCTATAAGCTCACGGGACTGCGGGTGGAGCGCGGTCCAGACAGATACGGAAGGCGGGACACCAGGCTTGTCGAGGACGCGGATGCCGCGCCGATATGGGCGAGATATTATGACCTTGAAAGGACCGAACCCTATGTCTGCGACCGCGACGGCATTCCGCGCAGACGACTCGAGGATATAGGATACGAGAGACGCAACGGCTACAGCTGGTTCAATTCCTCTCCGGCCGGGCTTTATCCGCTCTATGAGGAGTGGGCCGCAAAATACGACTCCGCCCGCATGCTGGAGATAAGTCTCGACACCCCGGGCGCCAACGAAACGGGTCTTGTCGAGATGTACCGCAGGCCGGAGCTTGACAGGGCGTCCTTCGACGTCGTCGTGTCTCCCGGAGAAAGTGTCCAGGCTGCGGTGGAGCAGGCTCCGCTGAACGGGACGGAACCTTTCAAGATACTGATTCTCAACGGCACTTACATGCAGAAAGTCGTGATTGACCGTCCCAATATCGTTCTTGTCGGCGAAAACCGCGACAGCACCGTCATAAAATTCGCCGAAGGTGCAGGTAACCGCGGGAGTTTCAGATACCGCGGCAGGGATGCGGGGAACGGAGTCATCTCGATATGGGACGAGGGCGACGACTGCATAATCTGCGGGCTGACGGTCTGCAACGACTACGGCTCTACGGTGGAGAACACCACGAGCCACCAGTTCGCCATATTCGGCAGAGGCACGCGCACCATAGTGATCAACTGCAATGTCCTGGCTGACGGAAACGACGCCCTCGCGCTCTGGGCCCCGGGAGGCGACGGCATGTATTACCATGCCGATCTTTTCGTGCGCTGCCCGGGAGTGGACTTCCTCTGTCCGAGGGGCTGGTGCTATGCGACCCGATGCCGTTTCTTCGGTGACACTCCCGAGGGAGCGGATTCGAGCACGAGACATGCGATGATCTGGCACGACGGCCGGGACGATCCTTCGAAGAAACTGGTGATCACCAACTCGGAGTTCGACGCCGCGCGGCCCACGCTGCTCGGGCGCTATCACCACGACTCGCAATTCTTCCTTGTGGACTGCGCGATGAGTTCCAACATACTCGACGAGAACATCTGCTACGCCTATACCGACAAGGTTCTGGATCCCTGTCCCTGGGGCAGGCGGGTGTGGTATCTCGACTGCGTCCGCGAGGGCGGCGACAGCGGATGGCTCGATGACAACATTGACGAAGAAGGCGAAGACCTGACATATTATACCGTGCTTCCCGGCTGGACCTTCGGAGGAAAATGGGATCCCGAAGCCCGGATACGCGAACTCCAGGACGTGCTTGCCTATTGAATATTATAAAATGAAAACAGATGAAGACGCTGATTCCAATTCTCGCCGCCGGTTGCGCGCTTCTGCTTGCCGGCTGCTCTAATGATGTTCCCGAAGTGAGGTCGGCCGACGTGCCCGCGCCTCCGCATGCCGTATTCTCGGAAGGCATGATAGCCGACATCGAGCCGCAGGGCTGGCTGCTCGAAATGCTCGAACGCCAGCGTGACGGCCTTACCGGACATCCTGAAGCCATGGCCTATCCCTACGACTCCTGTCTCTGGGCCGGAGAGCTCGAAAGGGACTCCGAGAGCCGCGGCGCGGACTGGTGGCGCTATGAGCAGACCGCGTATTACCTCGACGGTCTGGCGCGCCTCGCTTATCTGCTGGACGATGAAGAGCTGCTGGCGGTCTGGAACGAGAACATCGACTATGTCCTTGGCCATCCTCTCCCGTACCGGAAGAGCGAGCCTGCCGATCTGCTGCCGCTCAATGCGATGAGACCAATGACTCCCGAGGCCGCCGAAAGACATGAGAAGCTGTTGAAAATACGCTCTTCCGACCGACCTGAAGGCAGGCTCGGCCCTGACGCCGAATCGATGGCATGGCCCTTCGCCGTGTTCTTCCGCGCGGCCAAGGCCTGCTACGAGGCCACGGGCGACGCGAGGATTCCCGCGGCTCTCGAGAAGCATTACCTTTCCTACACGGTCGAGGAACTTGGCATGGGCAGGGCGCCGGTCAATATTGAGGGTATCCTCTGGACATATTCTGTCACCGGAAATCCGGAACTTCTCGAACTCGCGGAGGCTGTCTGGGCCGACGGCGGGGGAGATCTGACCCAGGAGGCCTGCCTCGACGACTCGGAATTCAACATCCACGGAGTCACGATGAACGAGATGATGAAACTGCCCATGATACTCTACGCCTATACGGGCAAGCCCGAATATCTTGAAGCCGCCCTGAACGCCGACGCGAAGATGGAGGGCCCCAACATGCTTGTGGACGGAGTCAATTCCAGCACCGAGCATCTGGCCGGCAACGATGCTCTCGCCAGCCACGAGACCTGCGACATCAGCGACTACGGCTGGACCATGGGCTACTATCTGATGACCACCGGAGACGCCGAATGGGCCGACCGCATCGAGAGATCGGTGTTCAACGCCGGCCTCGGGGCCATAACCAAGGACTTCAGGTCGATGCAGTACTTCTCCTGCCCCAACCAGTTCATCGCCACGGGAAATTCCGACCACAATCAGTTCAAGCGCGGTCTGACATGGATGGCCTACCGCCCCATACACGAGACCGAATGCTGCATAGGCAACGTGCACCGCTTCCTTCCGAATTATGTGTCCAGAATGTGGCTCAAGGATGCTTCCGGCTCCCCGGTGGCGGCGCTCTACGGACCTTCCTCCGTGGTATATGACCTCGGAGACGGAGTGAGCGTGAAGATTGACGAGGAGACGGACTATCCTTTCAGCGGCAGGATAGACTTCCGTTTCACCTTCTACCGCGACGGCCGCCGGCTCAGGACTCCCGTGAGCATGGACTTCACCTACAGGATTCCAGGCTGGTGTGCCGGCAGGGAGGCAGGCTTCGTGACCGAGAGCCGCGAGTGGCGGAGCGGCGAGCTGTTCACCGTCGAATTCCCGATGGAGATCGAGTTCGTCGACAACCCGCATGGAGGCAGGAGCATTGTGCGCGGGCCTCTGGTGTATTCCTACGCGGTTCCCATGGACTGCACCGAAGACACTGCGGTGTATGAGAATCTGGCCGGCAAGGTCTCAGGCAACCCGGAATTCAGGAGCTGGAGCATGACTCCCGCAGGAAAATGGAACTACGCGCTGTCGGCCGCCGACCTCGGAGGCGTCGAGTATGTGGCTGCGGATTCCGACGGCTTCCCCTTCGACCTTGAGAGCGTTCCCGGAAAAATCCGCGTGCCGGTGGTCGGTGCTGCCGGATGGGAGCTGGATGAAGGCAGGTATACGCCGCCGCTTCCGGACAAGGTCATTCCCGAAAGTGATGAAGTCAGCTGGATAGAGCTCGTGCCGTACGGAAGCACAACCTTGAGACTGACTGTCTTCCCGGTCGCTGAATAAAAATTATGACACAGCCTCGTGTTTTTCAGAACACCAGAGGATTCTTGTATCTGCCCTTGTTCTCAGTGATCCTGCCGTATTCTATCGCCCGCCTGGGGCAGCGGTGGATGCAGGCAAGGCACTGGACGCATTGTCTGCCCCAGATCGGACGGCCGTCTTCTCCGGGGTGTATGTTGCCTTCCGGACAGATCTCGCTGCAGAGTCCGCAGGCGTTGCAGTCCTCCGTCGCCCTGAAGGCTCTTCCGTCCTGCATGTATCTCCGGAAACCGAAGTTGATCACCCTGGTCTTGAACCAAGCGGCTGAACCTTCCTTATAGAGTCCAGTCTCCGGCTTTCCTGTCTCGATTGCCTCGATGATTGCGCTGATTCCGGCCGGAGCGTTCTCCAGCTTGCTCTCTATCAGCTGCGGTGAATCTATGTCGAACAGGGGAAGCAGGATGTAGCTGTTCGGCATGATCAGTGAGAATATTCGTGTGAGTTTCAGTCCTCGGGCGGCCAGCGCGCGCTCCGTCATCCTGTCGGTGCGGCCGCAGTCGTCGCCGCAGGTGCATACGGCATACACCGGCTTGCCCCCGGCACCGGAGAGCTCCATGCGTCCGATGAACTTGAGCATGCTTACCGCAGGGCCCCAGGAGTGGACCGGGAAGACGAACATCACGAACGGGGAGGCGCTTGCGTCGAAGCTGCATTCACCCTTCTTCATCGCGTCGGCGACCGATACCGGGCTCATTCCGAAATGCTGCCCGAACTGCCTTGCGGCCCATAGCGAGTTGCCCGTGGCGGAGAAATAGAATATCATGGTTACAGTTCAGTCTTTGATTGAGCGGACGCAAAGTTACTACATTTTGAAGATTCTGAAATAATCTTTGAAGATTGTGAAATATTCCCGGCCTTCCTTTAGTCTAATTTTGTATCGCAACTATTGTATAAAACCGCATAGAACATGAGAAAGATCCTTTCATTCGCATTCTTCTGCTTCCTGACGGCTCTGTCCGCCGTAGCGCAGCCCCGCGGCGGCCAGGGAAGCGGCGGCTTTGCCGCAAAGCTCGACTATCCGGTCGTGTATGAGGGCCCGGACGTGGTGTTCCGCCAGATAGACGACCACCTCTGGGTGGGTTCCGGCCATGTGATGGCTTCGGAGACTCTGTATATTGTCGAAGGGGACGACAGGGCGGTGCTGATCGACACAGGCACCGTGATACCCGGGCTTGACGAGATTGTGGAAGGGATAATCTCTAAGCCTTACGACGTGATTCTGACCCATGTCCATCCCGACCACGCGGGCGGATGCAACAACTTCGACGAGATATGGATATGCAGGGCTGACGAGCCTTCCCTTCCGGCGATGGCCCCGGGCTTCGACGGAAAGGTCAATTATCTTGAGGAAGGCCAGGTCATAGACCTTGGCGGCAGGACGCTCGAAGTCCTGTTCACGCCCGGTCACACCGCCGGTTCGGTGACCTTCATGGACAAGGCCAATCATTACGGTTTCAGCGGGGATTCCTTCGGCAACGGCAATCTGCTGCTCGGGACGGACTTCTCGACCATGATCGCGACCTGCAGAAAGACTCTCGACTACATGCAGGCCAACGACATTTATTATCTCTACAACGGTCATTTCATGGGGTCCAACCACGAGACCACCAAGAGAGTCTACGACCTCGAATGCATCTGCGGCGAGCTGCTTTCCGGAGAAATCGAGGGAGAGCGGGGACGCGCCGGGATGGGAGGCCTTGACCGCAGCTACGCCCGCGACGGCATCAGGGTGAATTATGGCGAAAAACAAATGAAATAACAGCAGGATATGAAGAAATTCTTTTTGTTCCTAATGTCAGCGGCGCTTCTTGCCGCCTGCTCCGGAGAGAAGGAGCCCGGCATCGACGAGCTCCGTGCCGGATTCGACAATCCTCCCCAGGAGGCCAGAACCCAGGTCTGGTGGCACTGGCTCGGGGGCAACGTTACCATGCACGGCATCAGGGAGGATCTTGAATGGATGGACCGAATCGGTCTCGGAGGCTTCCACCACTTCGACGCCGCACTGGCGTCCGAGCAGATCGTGGACAAGCGCCTGATCTACATGGAGGACGACTGGAAGGACGCTCTCGGATACGCCGCGAAACTGGCTGACTCCCTGGGGCTTGAGATGACGATAGCGAGCTGCCCGGGCTGGAGCGCCACCGGTGCGCCCTGGGTGCAGCCCAAGGACGCGATGAAGAAACTCGTGTGGCGCACCGAGGTCATTGAAGGCGGGCGGCATTACAGCGGGAAACTGCCCGAGCCTTTCAGGACCACCGGAGCGTTCCAGAACGCAGGCGCGGAAGGCCGTGGTTCGGCTTCCGTCGCTGAATACTATGAAGACGTGGCCGTGATCGCCATGCCTCTGGTCGACGGAGATCTGACCATGGAGGAGATGGGGGCGAAGCTGACGTCCAGCGGCGGCGAGTTCAGGCTCGCGGAACTCTGCGACGATGATCTGACCAACGGGGCTCTGCTGCCCAACGCGCCCGGAGGCCAGGCGTGGGTGATGTTCGAGTTCCCCGAACCGCAGCTTATCCGTGCGGTGACGCTTTCCGACGGACGGGGAGCGGGACGGGGAGCGGGCGGACGCTCCTCCGTATGGCTCGAAAGCAGTGAAGACGGACGGAACTTCAGCAAGGTGGCCGACCTTCAGACAGGCGGAGCGGCGATGAGGACGGTCAGCGTGCCTGCCACGACGGCGAAATATTTCCGCGTGGTCTACCGTAACGCCGGAGCGCCCGCGGCTTCGATTTTCGGACGCTCCGCGGTGCCGGCAGCGCCTTCGGGAACGAAGATCTCGGAGCTTGTGCTGCATTCCGCATCGCAGGTGCACCGCTCGCAGGACAAGTCCGCATTCACCGCTGCGGCGTCCCTGAGCTCATATCCCACGCCCGCGTCGCCTGACGAGCAGTTCACCGGTCCGGAGAGCGTACTTGACATAAGCGACAGGATGGATTCCGAAGGAAATCTTGAATGGGACGTTCCCGAAGGCCGATGGAAGGTATGGCGCTTCGGCTACTCCCTGACCGGCAAACAGAACCATCCTGCACCTCCCGACGCCACCGGGCTTGAGGTGGACAAGCTCGACCCCGTGGCCTGGACGAACTTCTTCCATACCTATTTTGACCTCTATAAGGATGCGACCGACGGTCTCATAGGCAAGAGAGGCGTGCAGTACGTGCTTAACGACAGCTATGAGGCCGAGCAGGAGAACTGGACCCCGGCGATGTTCGAGGAATTCCAGACCCGCCGGGGCTATGACCTCCACAAGTGGATGCCTGTGCTCGCCGGAGCGGTGATAGGCTCTCCCGAGCAGAGCGACGCATTCCTGTGGGACTGGAGAAAGACCATCGGAGACCTGATCACGGCCAATTACGACCTTCTCACGGAAATCGCCGTGGAGGAATACGGCATGAAGGGCCGCTATACCGAGGCCCATGAAGGCGGCAGGGTATATCCTGTCGACGGCATGGATGTCAAGAGGAACGCCGCGGTGCCCATGTCCGCGATGTGGGTGTGCGCCCCCTGGCTCGGACGCACTCCTGACGGCGACATTGTGCGCTCCGGGTATATAGCCGACTGTCAGGAGTCCGCTTCGGTCGCCCATGTCTACGGCCAGAACATCGCGGCCGCCGAGTCGCTGACCGCGTGGGGTGACGCGGTGCAGTATTCGTACACTCCCCGCAACCTGAAATCGGTTGCCGACCTTGAGCTCGCGTGCGGCATCAACCGCTTCGTGATACACGAAAGCGCCCACCAGCCCAGCGACACGTTCGTGCCCGGTCTGAGCATGGGCATGATAGGGCAGTGGTTCAACCGCCATGACACCTGGGCCGAGCAGGCCGGAGTATGGGTCGACTACATGTCCCGCAGCAGCTATATGCTTCAGGCCGGACATAACGTCGCCGACGTGCTCGTCTACTACGGCGAGGACGCCAACATCACCTCCCTGTTCAGCGGCAGGCAGCCGGCGCTGCCTTACGGCTACAAGTTCGACTACCTCAATCCCGACGGCCTTCTGAACCAGATCGTCATGAAGGACGGCACGCTCGCGAGCAAGAGCGGCACCAGATACAGGGTGCTGTGGCTTGAGCGCAACAACGAGGTGATGTCCGTCGATGTCCTGAAGAAGATTCTGTCTCTCGTCGAGGACGGCGCGGTCGTCTGCGGACCGAGGCCGCTGAGGACCGGAGGTCTTCTCGAAAGCAGGGAGGAGTTCGACAGTCTGGTTTCGAAGATATGGGACAGCGGCAGGAAGAATGTCTACGAGAACACTCCTATCGCACAGGTGCTTGCCGACGAGGCCGTGATGCCCGACGTGATTTCGGACTCCGTCGCGGAGATGCGTTTCCTGCACAGGACGCTCGACGGAGTCGAAATCTACTGGATCAACAAGCCTTCGGACAGATATCTCGATACGGAAGTGTCATTCAGAGTCAGCGGACTCAAACCCGAGATCTGGCATCCTGACAACGGAACGGTCGAGCCGGCGTCCTACAGGATCGAGGGTGACAGGACTGTCGTGAAGCTCGGCCTCGTGCCGGATGATGCGGTGTTCGTTGTCTTCAGCGGAAAGGCTGAGGCCCCGTCGGTCGAGCTGCCGGAGCCCGTGGTCACCGAACTCGCGACTCTGGACGGTCCCTGGAATGTGGAATTCCAGGAGGGCAGAGGCGCTCCGGAGAGTGCGGTGTTCGACGAATTGAAGTCTCTCTCGGAGTCCGATGAGTTCGGAATCAGGTATTTCTCCGGAGTCGCGGACTACACGAGCAGTGTCTCTCTTCCGGCAGTCGAGGGCAGCACCGTATTGGATCTCGGAGAGGTGGGTGACCTTGCAGAAGTGTATGTGAACGGACGTTACTGCGGCACCGCATGGAAGGAGCCCTTCCGCGTGGATGTCAGCGAGGCCGTGAGCGAGGGCGAGAATCAGATAGAGATCAAGGTGGTGAACACCTGGGTCAACAGGCTGATCGGCGACGAGCAGCCTGACTGCCCCGAACAGATAACATATGTCGACACCCGCCAGTACAAGGCGGACACGCCGCTTCATCCGTCCGGCCTTATAGGCCCCGTGAAACTGATGTCGGAAAAATAAAATCTGTTGAAAGTGGTTTTGTGTATGTCCCGGCCGGCCGTGAGGTCCGCCGGGATATTTCATTTCCTGAACACCGAACTGGGAGTCACGCCGAAGTGCTTCTTGAAGTCGCGGGAGAAGTTGAAAGGGGAGGAGGAGCCGACCATGTCGGCGACTTCGCTCACGTTGTAGTTTCCGCTCTTGAGCAGTTCCATGGCCTTGTTCATCCTGTAGGTGCTGATGAATTCCTGCGGAGTCTGTCCCGTTAGCGCCTTGATCTTGGCGTACAGTTTAGAGTAGCTGACCCCGATCTCCCTGGACATTGCGTCGATGGAGAACTGGTCGTCGCCGAAATGTTGCTCGATGACTTCGTGGACCTTGGCGAGGAACTTGACTTCCTGCTCGCTCAGTGAGGCCTGCTTCACGAGTTTCTCGTCCTTGATGGTCTCCTGGGTCAGGTTGAGCACCCTCTGCTGTATTCTCTTCCTGTTCTCGATCAGGCTGCGCACCGTGGCCTTGAGGAAGTCGGGGTCGAAAGGCTTTCCGATATATGCGTCGGCACCCTTGCCGAGTCCCCTGATGGTGCTTTCCTTGTCGTTCTTGGCCGTAAGCAGTATCACGGGCACGTGGCAGTATTCGGAGTTGGACTTGATGTCGTTGCAGAGAGTGTAGCCGTCCTTCTGCGGCATCACCACGTCGCTGACCACGATGTCGGGAATCGCGATCTTGAGATTCTCCCATGCTTCGAGTCCGTCAGGAGCCACGATCACGTTGTATTCGTCCGACAGGATGTCGGCGAGGAAGGAGCTGATTTCGGGATTGTCCTCGGCGACCAGCACGTTAGGCTGTCCGGGAATGAACTTCCTCTCCTTGATTTCTCCGGCCAGAGAAGGATATTTCGAGATCCTCGGAGTGTCGCTGATCTCGCATTCGTCGTAGGCGTCGCGGCTTATGGGGATGGTAAGCGAGAACACGGACCCCTGTCCGGACGATGCCGGTCTGTAGCTCAGCTTTCCCTTGTGAAGCTTTGCGAGACTCTGGGCATAATTGAGTCCTATGCCGCTGCCGCCCGCTGCCGGTTCCTTCTTCTCCACGTCGAGCCTTTCGAAGCGGTCGAAGATCTGGCCGCGCTTCTCCTCGGGTATGCCTATCCCGTTGTCCTTGATCTCGAACACGGCGTTCCCGCCGTCGGAACGCAGGACTATGCGGACAGTACCCGACTCGGGAGTGTATTTGCAGGCGTTGCTGATCAGGTTCACGAGAATCTTCTCCAGCTTGAGGCTGTCGGTGAAGCCGCTGACTCCTCCGGCGATGTCGGTTTCAAGCTGCAGCGACTTCTCCATCGCAGCGAAACGGAAATTGTTTGCGATTCCGAGGACGAGCGAACTGATGTCCGTCTCCGCGACCCGCAGCGATTCGTCCTTGTGGCGGGAGGCGGGACTGTCCATGATCTCCTCGCTTATGAGCCTGAGTCTTTCGGCGTTCCGTTCCATCGTGTCGATGTATCGTCTGTCCTTGTCGCTGAGTCCCGGACTCTTGCGCAGCTGGCTCAGCGGCCCGACTATCAGGGAGAGGGGAGTGCGGAGCTCGTGCGAGACATTGGTGATGAAGTCCAGATGCTCCTGCTTGAAAGCCAGTTCCCTGCGTCGCATGCGGTATTTGAGGTATATGTTGACGAGCAGGAACGCCGCGCCTGCGAGTATCAGCACATAGGCGATTTTCGCTCCGGTGCTCGCCCAGGGCGCCGGATGCACGATCAGCGGCATGTTTAGTTCGTTGCTGCTCCATTTCCCGTTCATGTATCTGACGCGCACGCGGAAATTGTATTTTCCCGGAGGCAGGTTGGAGTAGTTGATCTGTATCTTGTCGGTGTATATCCAGTCCCGGTCGAAACCTTCGAGCATGTAGGAGTAGTTGAGCAATGTGCCGAAATTGAAGTTCAGGCCGGAGAACATCACCGTCAGCAGCTTCTCCCGCCAGTTCATCTCGACTTTCTTCCCGATTTCGGGAAGCTGGACGCCGTTGATGCTGATGTACTCGAAGTGCATGGGTATCTCGGGATTGCGGTCATCGAATTCCATGTTCTGGTCGATTTCGGTCAGGCCGCCGTAGCCGCCGAAGAACAGTTTCCCGTCAGGAGTCTTCACGGCGCAGCGCAGGCTGTAGAAGTCGGT
>DVLC01000009.1 GCA_018715685.1 Candidatus Cryptobacteroides merdipullorum | reverse complement strand
GTGATCTCGGGAAATCTCTCCGCTACCGCGTCGAGCATGGCCTCGCGCCCGTCAAAATCCGCAGCGAAGCAGACGATGAGCATCACCTGTCCGTCGTCGGTGGTGCGCACGAACATGTTGCGGAAGATGCCGCGGTTCTCCCTTATGTTGTAGAAAGGTATTCCGTTGGAGAGTGCGTATTCCTTGATGAAGAGGCGTATGGCGTTGGACGGCTCGGGCTGCAGCCAGCATCTGCGGATGTCAAGCACCTTGTCGAAAAACCGTCCGACATGGAAGCCGAGGCCGGTTTTCTGCTCGGCAGTCAGGTTTTCGGGATCCTCGTCAGGAAGTATCCAGCGCTTGTCAGACGCGGTGAATTCCAATTTGTTGCGGTAGAATTCGGTCTTGTCCGACGCAAGAATCGGCCGCATCGGCGGCAGCTGAAGATGACCTATGCGCGACAGCTGGTCGTATACCTGACGCTGCTTGGCCTCCAGCTGTATACGGTAGGGAAGTAGTTGCCAGCGGCAGCCCCCGCAGAGGCCGAAATGCCCGCAGAACGGTTCCAGCCTGTCGGGAGAGGGCTCCACGAGGCGGATTATGCGTCCTTCCAGATAATTCTTCTTCTTTACGGTCACGCGGATGTCGACCACGTCGCCCGGAACCGCGTATTCGATGAAAACTACCTGACCTTCCGGAGTATGGGCCACGCATTTGCCTTCGGCGGCAACGGCCTGCACTGTCAGGTTCTCGATGATTATTTCCTTCTTCACTCTTGGCATCTTGTTCTCGCCGCGCCTTCATTGAGTGCAGGGCATCCGGATGTCGCTCTCTGCAAGCCGGAGCCACCGCATTTCCGCGCAGCCGGCGACAAATTTACAATTTGTTTGCCAGTTCTCGCAATCCGGCCCGGTAAAAAAATCCGACGCATTAAGAAACATAAAAATTTTGATAAGAAACTTCAAAATCTTCGGGGCGTTCGTCCCCGGTCGTTGATTTTATGCCCCGTCAGCCCCATCTTTGCAGGACAACCGTTAAAACTTTACGACAACTATGGAGAATTTCAACGCAAAGTATGTGAACCCCCTGTCGGACTGGGGGTTCAAGCGCCTGTTCGACACGGAGATGAACAAGGAGCTTCTACTGGAGTTCCTCAGGAGCCTGTTCCCGGAGCGGGAAATCAGCGACATCGCGTATTTGAAGAGCGAGCGCCAGAACCTGACGGAGCGCGAGAGGGAGTCGGTGTTCGACGTGGTGTGCACGGCCGCCGGCGGGGCGCAGTTCGTGGTGGAGATGCAGAAGCGGTCGCAGAGGTACTTCCGGGACCGGGCGCTGTACTACGCGGCGCACCCGATCATCGAGCAGGGCGGGAGGGGGAGCTGGGACTACCGCCTGAAGCCGGTGTGCGTGGTCGGGGTGCTGAACTTCGCGATGGAGCACGACTACGGAGATGAGCAGGAGCGATGGCGCGACAGGCTGGTGCACCGCTACCGACTGCGGGAGGACGAGACCGGGGAGATTATGAATTCCAAGCTGGAATTTCTATATTTGGAGGTCGGGGCGTTCAGGAGGGAGGTCTGCGGGGACAGCCCGATCATCGACAAGTGGATGTACGCCCTGAAGAACCTGTCGCGGCTGGAGGAGCGGCCGGCGGCGCTGCGCGAGCAGGTGTTCGCGCGCCTTTTCGAGGCGGCGAAGATCGCGGCGTACACGAAGGAGGAGAGGAACCAATACGAGAACGATATGATGACCGAGAACGACTACAGGAACACGATCGACTTCGCGAGGGACGAAGGCCGCGCGGAGGGTGAGGCAAGAGGTGAAGCCAGAGGCAGAGCGGAAGGCAAGGCCGAGGTTGCGAGGAACCTGCTTGCGGCCGGAATGGCTGCGGACCAGGTCTCCGCTTTCACCGGCCTGACGGCCGAACAGCTCGCGGCGCTGGAACGGGTATAGCCGACCGGATTCTGCAATCCGCCGGCCATGGAGCGGGTTGCCACAGAATGGCCTCAGGGGCAGTTCCCGGGCGCAAGTGAATTTCCGAAGGCACATTTGGCTTTACGGGAAAGCAGTTACAGCAGGAAAGACTCAACTGACGCATGAACATGGATGAGGTGAAACGGTAATATTCGGAGTTACAGATGAAGGAAAAATTATCGGACAGGACATTGCTGGCAAAACCAAGGAAACCATAGGCGAAGCCGTCAGCCGATTTGGACCAAGTGCCAATATCCGGATTTTCTATGTACCTATGCCTGATAGCGAAAAGAAAGTCATCGCTTTACATGTGGAGAGTTCGAAAATGGAACGTCCATTCTGTTATAGAGGACGACCGTATATGCGTTTTCAAAAATCAACGTGTCACAGGCAATATCTACGCACTGCTGGATGCAGCAATGGCGTTCTTTTTCAAGCACCTGTCCCTTTCAGGAAAGATAGAAGGATTATATCGGGAGGAAGAACTGGAAATACCATACAAGGCTTTGAGAGAGTGCTGCACAAATGCCTTTTGCCACCGCTTGTACCACCGTCCCGGCAGTTCTGTAGGAATCGCTATCTATGACGACCGTGTGGAAATAGAAAACAGTGGGACTTTTCCGCCTAATATAACTATGGAAAAGTTGTTAAGCGGGCATAATTCAGAACCACAAAATCTGATTATAGCTAATGTCCTGTATAAGAGTGAGGTTTTGGAAAATTGGGGAAGGGGTATTGAGTTAATGATAAGCGAATGCCGACGTGTCAATATACCTGACCCGGAGTTCCATACTGACGGGAATAGTGTCTGGGTTATTTTCCGCTTTATCTTCAACCTCACTGTTACGATTGTAACTACATCTCAGGAGGTTGAATTGAAATCGAATACCGGGACGGCCGAACAGCTGGCACCTCAGTCGGTTTCCCTTACGGGGCGGACGGATACAGCCTGGTTGTAACCGGCCGAAGGCCCGGAGCCATGAGCGGTAGCGTGGACAATCCCGCTGTCGAGCGTCCAATGTCCGCCGTTCCAGCCGTCAGCTTCTGCTGCCGACCAGGTTCGCGGTAGACACCCTTTAGCGAGATGCTCTTTATGTTCTTCTGCAGATTTTCACCTTCTCCCATCTTGAATTTCACCGCAGTGCAGAGGTGCCGGAAGTCAATGTCAACGGCATCTGCTCCTGCCGTGCCGGAGGACTTGCGGGAATAGTCCTTGCCCCACCAGGCCCAGAAGATCTTTCTGATCCTCGATATTTTCCGGTACGGTATAGCTGAATTCGGGAAGACCATCCCGTCCAACGCCGTCCGGGTCAATGGCTCCGTAAGGGGCGTATGCGAAGAAAGCCAGCTTGAATTCCTCTCCGGGCCAGAAGACGGAAGGGCTGAAGTCGTATGTGCCGTTATTCCTGACAGTCTGTTTATCGCCGATGTAAAGCGATCTGTCACCGCCGTCAGCCCACTTGCCACGATAGGCGTATGCAGTCACTCCGAAGCTTCCGCAGGCATCAGCGAAATTATTGTTGTCAACCACAGCACCCCGGGTTTCGGGAAGGGGAGGGGCGGACTCGTCCGCTGCATGGTAGAAGGCATGAAGATAAAGCTGCTGCCGTCCCTGTGCATCACGGAGCTCGCAGAAGCGGGACTTATGGAAAACCAGCTGCCCGTCTCCACCTTGGGAGCGAAGACGATGGCGCCGGATTCCGGCTCCTGGCGGGGGACTATCTCTATCCTGGCGCATGAGGCCGCACCCGAGAGCAGCAGCGCCATAATAACGGCCGCCCGAAAGCGGCCGTTAAACTCTACAAACTGAATCATGTCAATGATTATCTGTCTTTAATAGGGCGCACGGGGCGAGCCATGGTCTTTCTACCAGCAAACTTATAAGAATTAGCGGTGTTTTTACCATCAGGGTCTTTACGTACAACAAAAGTATAAGCCGACGTAACATTAATGGGTACGCATGTCCAATAGTATACTCCATGCATTGACCATAAACCACCAATCTCGCTTCTTTCCGGTCTACTGAGTGTATAAACTTCAAGTCCAGTTGCATCTGCACGTTGTCCGGTAGCCGTAAAAGGAATGCTTTCACCACTCCCATTGCCAGCAATGTACACCCTATACATATTATCCTTACCCTCATTTGATTCCTGATAGCCATTCAGCTCACCTGGGCCAGTTCCGGGTTTGTTT
>DVLC01000095.1 GCA_018715685.1 Candidatus Cryptobacteroides merdipullorum | reverse complement strand
AGATATGAGCACATACCCAGGAAGTACGAGAATATCATGTTGTCAATGAAGATTGACTTTACGAACAAACTAAGATATTCCATAGGGCTACGCTGTTATTTTTCCTGAAGGTCCTTGTAGATCGCCCTGTGCACCCAGATGACGCATCCGAGCAGAATCAGCGCGAAGGGAGGCAGGATCACGAGACCGTTGGGCTCGTATCCGGCAGGGAGAACCTGCATTCCGAACAGGGTGCCGCTTCCGAGAAGTTCGCGGAAGAAGGCCACGATCACGAGTATGAGTCCGTATCCGACTCCGTTGGCGAGACCGTCAAGCAGAGAGGGGATGGGCTTGTTGCCGAGAGCGAAGGCCTCGATGCGTCCCATCACGATACAGTTGGTGATGATAAGTCCGATGTAGACCGAAAGCTGCTTCTCGACGGGGTACATGTAGGCTTTCAGAACCTGGTCGACCAGGATCACCATCAGCGCGACCACGACGAGCTGCACGATGATGCGCACACGGTTCGGGATCGTATTCCTTATGATGGAACATACGAAGCTTGACAATCCTGTGACGATGGTCACGGAGAGCGCCATCACGCAGGCCCCGTTGAGCTGTACGGTAACTGCCAGCGAAGAGCAGATACCGAGAATCAGCACGGCAATGGGGTTGTCCCTGAATATGGGATTGATTATTGTTTCTTTCAATTTGCTCATAACTTGTTCCTCCGTTACTCTGCAACTGCAGTTTCAGCTGCGGCAGCCTTAAGATAGTTGATATAAGCTCCGATCCACAGATCCATGCCGGTGTCGAGTCCGCGGCAGGTCATGGTCGATCCGCTGATGGCGTCCACGGCGTGGTTGTCACCTTCGGGGGCTCCGCCCTTGACGATGTCGAAGGGGTTTGCCGTATTTTCGAGGTCGAATGACTTGCCGATGAACTGGGCCTGGAATTCAGGGTCGTCCTTGATCTTCGAGCCGAGACCGGGAGTCTCGCCGCTGTGGTCGAAATATACCCCGAGAATCGTGCTGTAGTCCTTGTCGAGGGCGATGTATCCCCAGACAGGGCCCCAGAGTCCGGCTCCGTAGATCGGAATCACGGTCGCTCCGGACTTGAACTTGTAGACGGGGAGGGTGGCATCGCCATGTTTCTTGATGGCTATGTCCTGAGGCTTGAAGTTGTCCACGAGCTCGATGTTGTCCTTGTCGGTCTTGAGATCGCTCACCTTGTTGCCTTCAAGATCAACGGTGAACGCCTCTTCGATGTTCTCGGAGTATTTCACGAGCACATTGTCGTTGCCGATCTCCTGGAACTCGTCCATGGTTCCGAGGCCGGCGGCCACCATCATCTGAGACAGGGTCTCGGCCTTGATGTTTGCTGTCTGCATCGGCTTGAAGGCCATTGCGGCGACAGCGAGCACGGCAGCCACTATGACGACCACTATGGCCGTATATATAATGGTATAGGCATTACTGTTCGTATTCATGGCTTATGCTGCTTTAAGTTTCTTGGCCTTGCGTGAGATATGCGCGTTCACGACCAGATGGTCGATAAGAGGCGCGAAGGTGTTGGCGAGCAGGATCGCGAGCATCATTCCTTCCACATAACCGGGGTTGAAGAGCCTTACCATCAGGCAGAGCGCTCCGATAAGGATACCGTAGATCCACTTGCCGGTCTCAGTCTGTGCGGAAGTCACGGGGTCGGTCGCCATGAATACGGCGCCGAAGGCGAATCCGCCGTAGAGCAGCTGCATGTAGCAGGGGAACTTGCTGATTCCGGCGATGTCGCCGATGAATCCTACCGCGAGAGCTCCGATCACGGTTCCGGCCATGATTTTCCAGCTTGCGACTCCGGTCCAGATCAGGATTATCGCTCCGATCAGGATCGCGATCACGGAAGTCTCTCCTACTGATCCGGGAACGGTTCCGATGAAGAGATCCCAGAAACCGGTTCCATACTGTGCGGGGGCTCCGTCAAGTGCGAGAGGTGTAGCTCCGGTGAAGCCGTCAACGACGGTGTCGGCTTTCCTGAGGCTGATCCAGCACTCCGAACCTGACATGTAGCTGGGGTAGGAGAAGAACAGGAACGCACGCGTAAGCAGTGCGGGGTTCCAGATGTTCATACCGGTGCCGCCGAAGACTTCCTTGCCGAAAATCACCGCGAAAGCCACGGCGATGGCGAGCATCCACAGAGGAATGTCGACCGGCACGATGAGGGGGATGAAGAAGCCTGAGACGAGGAAGCCCTCGCTGACCTCCTCTCCACGGATCTGGCTGGCCGCGAACTCGATGCCGAGGCCGACTACATACGATACTATGTAGAGGGGAAGCACCTTGAGGAAGCCGTACCAGAAGTTTCCGAGGATGTTGATTCCTGTGTCACCGATCGCGAGGCTGTGCTGGTAGCCCACGTTCCACATTCCGAACAGGGCTGCGGGAGCGGCGGCGATCAGGACAATGATGAGTATTCGCTTGAGGTCAATCGCATCGCGCACATGTGACCCGCTGCGGGTCACGGTGCCGGGGACGCGCAGGAAAGTGTCGAACGCGTCCACGGTCGAGTGCAGCCAATGCAGCTTGCCGCCTTTTTCAAAAATCTTGTTCATACTTTTAAGCCATTTCCTTTATCATGAGGTCTATGCCTTTCTCGATGATTTCCTGAATGTTGTTCTTGCTCGGGTCGACGAACTCGCATACGGCGAGGTCTTCCGGAAGAACCTCATAGATTCCGAACTGCTCCATCTTCTCGATTTCTCCCGCGAGGCAGGCCTTGGTCAGGTAGATGGGGTAGATGTCCATGGGCAGCACCTTGGCGTAGTATCCGTCATTCATCAGGAACGCGCGCGGGCCTCCGTGAAGATTGGTGTCCATGTCGTATTGCCTCTTCGGCATCAGCCATGAGAAGTAGCTGTGGTCCGTGCTGAACTGCTTCCAGCGCAGAGGGCGGAGCCATCCGAGAAGCTCCCTTTCGGTGCCTTCGCGCAGCAGGGTGACCTGGTTGCTGAAGTATCCGAGATATCCGTCGACTCCCTCGTTGCTGCCGCTGAGGACGTTTCCGCTCACGAACCGGACCTCGGCGGCGTTGCTGCCGTAGAATCCGGCGAGCTCCTTCATGGGCATGCCAGGGAGGGTCTCCACGTATGAAGGTTCGATCGCCATGGGGCCGCAGACGGCTACCTTGCGGCGTACGTCATAGCGTCCCTTGGTGAACAGCTTTCCGATTGCGGCGAGCCCGAGCAGGGATACGGTCCATACCGTGTCGCCCTTGCAGATGGGCTTGATGTGGCTGATCTGCACTCCCACATTTCCTGCAGGGTGCTTCCCCTTGAAGAAATGTGCGTGCACGCCGGTGAGTTTCCTGAGCGCCGAAGCGGGGTCGCCGTCGGCATTGTAGGAGACATGCACCTCTCCGTCCGTGAGTTTGGCGACTGCGTTGATTCCGGCCTGGATGTTCTTGATTTCGTCAGTGAAGCAGAAGTCGGCGTCCGCCGCGAGGGGAGCCGAGTCGAATGCCGACACGAAAATGCCGGACGGCCTGACGGAAGGATCAGCGATGATTCCGTAGGGGCGCTGGATGATCCAGGGCCAGAGACCGCTTTCGAGCAGCGCAGCCTTCACCTGTCCTGCATCCATGGCGGAGGGATCCTTGACTCCGAAGTCAACGCATTTCTGCGCTCCGTCCGACTCGATGAGAACTGCCAGCAGCTTGCGCTTCTCGCCCCTGACGAGCGCCTTCACCGTACCGCTTACCGGCGAGGTGAGGAGGATGTCGGGGTTCTTTTTGTCTGCAATGACGGGAGAACCACAAAGCACGGAGTCTCCCTCCTTGACCAGAAGTCTCGGAAGAAGACCCTTGAAGTCGGTCGGTCTGACCGCCGTAATGCCCGGTGCAATCGCCTTTGAGACACGAAGTTCTGCTTCTCCACTGATGGGGATGTTCAGACCTTTTTTCAAAACGATGTTCTGTGACATTTAGTATGACTATTTTAGGATATGCAAAATGCGCTGCGAAGATAGCCAATTTTTTCGTAATTTCGCGGCCTATGGAGGAGAAAGTGAATGCAGTTTTCGAAGGGCTGAACGAGGAGCAGAAGAATGCGGTCAGCTGCACGGAAGGGCCGGTGCTGATAGTCGCCGGAGCAGGTTCGGGAAAGACGAGAGTGCTGACCAGCAGGATAGCGCTTCTGCTTGCAAATGAGGTGGATCCCGCCAGGATACTGGCGCTGACCTTCACGAAGAAGGCGGCCGGGGAGATGAAGGAGAGGATAGCTACGATGGTCGGCGACCGCAGGGCCCGCAGGCTCGTGATGGGCACCTTTCACGCAGTGTTCGTACGCTTTCTCCGCGAGTATGCCGGATTCCTCGGATACCCCGAGCGCTTCGTCATCTACGATACCGCCGACTCCCAGAGCGCGATGAAGGCCTGCATAAAGGAGCTCCAGCTCGACGACAAGGTCTACAAGCCCCGCGAGGTGCTGTCCCGCATCTCGATGGCCAAGAACAATCTCGTGACGCCGGCCGGCTACCGCAGGAATCCCGAGCTGCTGATCGCGGACTCCCATTCCCGCAAGCCGCGCCTCTGCGACCTCTACGAACTTTACCAGAAGAAGCTCAAGGAGTCCGGAGTCATGGACTTCGATGACATCCTTCTCAACATGAACATCCTGCTGCGCGACAACAAGGACGCCCTGCAGGCCATTTCCGAGCGCTTTCTGTATATCATGGTGGACGAGTACCAGGACACGAACTACGCCCAGTACCTGATACTCAAGAAACTGTCGCAGCTTCACCGCAACATCTGCGTGGTAGGCGACGACAGCCAGTCGATCTACGCCTTCCGAGGTGCCAAGATAGAAAACATACTGAATTTCAAGAAGGACTATCCCGAGTGCCATCTCTTCCGCCTGGAGAGGAACTACCGCTCCACCTCGACCATCGTGGACGCGGCGAACACGCTGATAGCGCACAACGAGGGGCGTATCCCCAAGGAGTGCTATGCCGTGGGGGACACCGGCGACAAGATACGCATACTGAAGGCCTACACCGAGCAGGACGAGGCCGTTAACATCGTTTCGGAGATAATCGCCCGAGTTCGCTCCGACCACGCCCAGTACAGGGATTTCGCGATACTCTACCGCACCAATTCCCAGTCCCGCGCGCTTGAGGAACAGCTGCGCCGCCGGAATATTCCGTATATGATATATTCCGGAAATTCATTCTTCGACAGGGCGGAGGTCAAGGATATGATGGCATATTTCAAACTCTGCATCAATCCCGATGACAATGAGTCCTTCCGCAGGGTCGTGAACAAGCCGGCGAGAGGCATAGGCGGCGTCACGATGAACTCGGTTGAGGAAATCGCCGGTCAGAAGGGAGTGTCGTTCTACCGTGCGGCGCAGGAAGTGCCCAAGGTGAAGCCTTTCTGCGACATGATCGCCCGGCTGTCGGCTCTTCTGCCGGCCATGGACGCTCACGAGATGGCTGTGCGCATCGCCGACGAGAGCGGCCTTTACGCCTCGTACAAGACCGATACTTCCATAGAGGGGCTCGCCCGCATCGCCAATCTTGACGAACTTCTGAACTCCACCGCGGTGTTCGTGGAGGAGCGTCAGGAGGAGGCCATGGATGCCGACGAACTTCAGGAGCCGGGAGCCGCGATGCCGCTGTTCACCCTTGACGACTATGTCGAGAACGTGTCCCTGCTGAGCAATGTGGATGTCAGCTCCGACGAGAATGACGACAACAAGGTCGCGCTGATGACCGTGCATTCCGCGAAGGGACTGGAGTTCCCCTATGTGTTCATCGCCGGTTTGGAGGAGAATCTGTTCCCGAGCCTGTCCATGCTCTCCTCCCGCAGCGATGTGGAGGAGGAGCGCCGTCTGTTCTATGTGGCCATGACCCGGGCCAAGAAGGCGGTCGCGCTGTCGTTCGCCGGCACCCGCATGCGCAACGGCAAGCATGAGTCCAACGCCCCCTCCCGCTTCATCCGGGAAATCGATCCCGAATATATCGAGAACCCTCTGCCCGACAGCGAGTTCAGCAACAGCGGAGTGGTGCACGAATGGGGCGGATTCGGCTCCAGATACAGCGGCGGCCGGCTGAACGGTTCACATGTCGGCGCGGATTCCCGGGGCGGCCAAGGTTCCGGCAGGTATGGCTCCGGCTCGTCCGGAAATACTGCAAGATATGGTTCTTCAGGCAGTTACGGCCGATCTTCGGGAGTCAGCTACGAGAGGCGCGGCTCCCGTGACGGCGCGGATTCCAGATCCGCGTCAACAACTTCCTCCTCACCGCGTCCCGCCGTTCCTCCCGTCATCGACCCGGACTTCAAGGCCGTGCCCATGACCGAGCTCAGCGTCGGCGAGCGCGTCGAGCATATACGCTTCGGCGCCGGAGAGATTCTCGAAATCACCGGCCGCTATCCCGACATGAAGGCCCGCATCCGCTTCGACGACCACGGCGAAAAACTTCTGCTGCTCAAATACGCCAAGCTTCGCCACTGCAAGTAGCATTTCCGGCACATGCTTGCTCAAAGCACCCTGACCGGTATCCGGTACTGGGGAATGACGTCCACCCCGCTAACTTTGACCACGCCGCCTCCCGCCGCCTCGAAGTCGGGCAGAGACTCCTCGGGAATGTCGTCGAGGAAGGGCGCGTTCCGGCGTAGCGGGCGCAGATAGAACACCAGATCCTCATCCTGCATGCCGTCGCGCAGCCGGTTCAGCCCTATGAGCCAGGGCTCTCCTGTCCAGAAATGGTCATGCACGAGTCCTCCGCCGAGGAAGGCCATGGCCACGTCGCCGGTGTAGTCCAGAGAGAGAAAGTATTCGGCCACATCCTCGGAAGGCTCTCCGGTGAAATGTACCGTGAACCTTCTGGAATTCACCGTATTCAATTCGAATTCGGGCTCCACGGGCTCCACTTCCGCCGTCTGCGCTTCAAATCCCGCCGAAGACGGATACAGTACATATTCGACCGAGTTGTCTCCGAGACTCAGCAGGTCGATGCGTCCCGGGGCCGGTTCTATGGCCGTGGCTTCGGAAATGAGAAGCTTCCCGTCGAATTTCGCTGCGTTCTCGGCCTGCCTGCGGGTGAGCGTGGTGATTCTGACCCCGCCGCGCGTGAAGGTGCTCCCGAATCCCGGCTCGTCAATCCTTACGACACCGTCGTCGAAACAGTATTCCGCGGCCATCTTCTCGGGAGCGAAGAAGAAATAATGGTCGGTGCCGCCGTCGTCGACTTTCGCCAGCGGCTGCGCGGTCGCGTATTTGAGCGGGACTCCCGACAGGTCGAGGTTGAAGGGGAGAATCGCGCTGACATCCTTGCCGAGCGTCAGCGAGCCTTCCGCAGGTATGGTCAGGGTCTCGTCTCCAAGATCAATCTCCAGCCTTATGCCCTCCTGATCATGCCTGAAGGAATCGTGGTCCTGATAGTTGACCATGAACACGAAGCCGGAGCCGTCCTTGGTCCGCACGCACCATCGCAGGTCGTCGCGGTTGTCAGGAGTGATGCTTTCCCATCCGGCGGGCAGCACGGTCTCCATGGGCGCGAGAATGTCGCCGAAGTCGGCAAGGAACAGGTGCAGTATGCGCAGGTTGCGGTACATCTTACCCTCAAGTCCGAACTCCCCGAGCGGAGCCTGGAAGTCGTAGGATATCTTTGGCATGCCCATGGGCTCGTCCGAGAAGAAGGCTTCGGCTCCGCCGCCCCTCTTCGGCGTGCTTCCTCCGTGGTACATGTAGTAGCCTATCCCGTTTGAGCCGCTGCCGAGCGAACGCACCATGAGCGCCTCCGCCGCGGCTCCCGGCACTATCGGCCTGCGGCTGTAGGTCATCTGTATGCCGACTCCCATCTCCGCGCAGAATGAGGGATAGTCCTCCGGAACATAACGCACGGGCTCATAGTCGGGATGTCTGTGCATGTCCTTGAAACGGCAGAATTCCGACATGGCCGGCTTCGACCAGAACGGGAAGGTATAGGCCGAAGTCACCGGAAGCGTCTCTCCCGGAATCACGGCGGCGTTGCCCCAGCCGGTAGCGGTATACAGGGGAGTGATGATACCGTGCTTCTGCGCCAGAGCCTTGAGCGTCCGCAGGTGCTGTTCGCCTGCCTCCCATGCGGCGGCGCGCCTTTCCTGCACGCTCACTCCGACCTTTGCATATTCGGCGTCTCCGACAGCCGAAGTGTGGTCCGCCGCTTCTCCCGGATAGCAGATGCCCCAGGGCGCCGCGGAATGCTGGAGTTCGTTCTCCAGCTGGCAGCCTATTATCGGGCCTCCGTCCTTGTACCACAGGCCGTCCAGCTGCCGGGCTATTTCCCCGTACAGCCTGTCGACATATTTCAGGTACAGGGGATCGTCGGTGCGTATGTCCAGGGGTTTGGCGAAAATCCAGTCGGGAATGCCTCCGTTGCGTATCTCTCCGTGGCAGAAGGGACCTATGCGCACGATTACGGGCATGTCATGCTTCGCGCAGAGCTCCACGAAACGGCGCAGATCCCTGTCGCCGCTCCAGTCGAACTCACCTTCGCGCTCCTCGTGAATGGACCAGAAAATATAGGTCGGGATCACGGTGACGCCTCCAGCCTTGATCTTGAGAATCTCGTCCTCCCACTGCTCCGCGGGGTAGCGGCTGAAATGGAACTCCCCGAGCACGGGAATCACGGGCCTGCCGTCGATTGACATATAGTAGCTGTTGACCTCGATGCTTCCTCCGTCGGGGGACTCTCCGCCCATGTCGAGATGGCCGCTTCTGATGATCTTGGGAGATTCCGGAGCGGTGATTGTGTAGGTGGTCACACCGTCGCCGGTGCCGGAAACGGCTGCCGCGGCAGTCACCGCCGCCAATAGTGACAGGAGAACTTTCATAGGATGATGCTTGAAGATGCCTTTATTCCCTGATGGTTGATGTCCGCTGACATGGCTTCACGCAGATGCCCGCGCGCGGCCTCGGTCTCGCCGAGCCCGAACTCGCCGAGTGCGAGCATGAACAGACAGTGAACCCTGTTCTTTACCTGCAGATCCTCGTCCCAGATCAGCAGATCCGGCAGCGACACTGCGAAATAGTCCATGGTGATTTCGTCGTCGATATGCCGCACGCCGTAATCCTTGAGGGCGCGGAATCTGGCCTCGGCTTCTGCGTCGCGGCCCAGCGCCTTGAGCGCGAGACCCTGGTAGAAGATTTTCTCCGGCTTGGCGTCGTTGTAATAGAGCGCCGGTGCGGGTTCAAGCTTGCCTTGCGCGGCCTTCTCCCACATTTCGACAGCCGCCGCGTGGTTTCCGGCTGCTTCGTGCGCGCATCCGAGGAAGTAGTGGAAATCCTGTTCCTGCGCTCCCTGAAGCTTGCCTTCTCCAAGATTGTGCGGATATATGAGGCATTCTTCGAGCAGTCTTACGGCTTCCTCGCAGCGGCCTTCTGCCATCGCCTGCTTGGCCAGCTCGACCCTCGCATACTGATACTGGGCTGGAACCTTGCCTTCGCCGCCTTCCCAGGGATGGAAAATGCGCGAGCCGAGCTTCGCCATAGCCTCGCCGTATTGTCCGGTCATGTTCAGAAGCGTGATCTCCTCGAGCGCCAGGTCGTCCCTTGACGCCACCAGCCCGGGATATTCCCGGAGAAAGACGAGCCTTTCCTCATGCGGCTTCTGGAGTTTCTTGCGGAGCTGGTCGAGCTCCATGAGTATTCTTGCGTCGCTCCTGTCGAGGCTGAACGCTTTCTCCATCAGGGCGAGGGCTCCGGCGGAGTCGTGCCGGCGGTTGTAGCTGTAGAGGGCCAGATTCCGCAAGGGTGAAGGGTATGCGGGATTGGCCGCGGCTGACTTCCGCCAAGCTTCCGCCGCCGGCTCGTACTGCCGCTTGTCATAGTACAGACAGCCGAGAAGGTAGGGGGCCAGAGCGTCGCCTTCCGCGGCATCTTCGAGCGCCTCCACCGCTTCGAGCCTGTTGGGGAAGCTCAGCGGCAGATCGGCGGGGTGTCCGAGGTCCAGACCGCACCAGTGTCCGGCGTAATATGCGGACATGCAGTCGACGGCTTTCCGTTCCTGCGCCAGTTTCCATACTGCCGAAGCCTCCTCGAAAAGGCCTGCAGCGACATAGTCGAGGGCGAGCTCGTTATAGTTGTGCGCTTCGTCGCGCATGATCTCCACGAACTCGTCCATGTTTCTTCCGAGAAGCGTCCTCTCGAAAAGGCAGCCGAAGTTGAAGCGGTCGGCCGCAAGGGACTCGCGTATGTGGTCCAGGGCTTCCTGCGTCTTCCCGAGATGGCGCAGGACCGCCGCCTTGAGCATCCGTGCCGTGGAATTGTGCCAGTTGCGGTCCAGGGCATGGCGGAGCTCGTCGAGGGCGTCCTCCCAGCGTCCTTCGCGGGCGCTTATCTGGGCGCAGGCGAGATATCCCGCATCCTGCCACGCGGCGTTCCATGTGGCTTTGTAGAAGAGGTCGTAGGCCTCGCTCCAGCGGTGCCGGTATTTCAGGCAGAGAGCCAGATTGTATATGGGCTCGCCGTCGTAGGGGTTCTTGTTGCGCCTGGTCAGGACTTCCACCGCCTTGCGCAGATAGCCTTCGGCCTTGTCGAAGCGCGCCCTCCGCAGATACCAGAGCCCCAGGGCGTTGTTGTTGCGTATGTCGGACGGGTCGCGCCTCAGCGCCTCCTCGTAGTAGTCCAGGGCGCTCCAGGTCGCATGCCGGTACTGCTCAAGGTGCAGACCTGTCAGATACAGCTGCTCGCAGCTTCCGATTTCAGAGGGCTTGAGCGCCGGTTCGGCGGGATCGGGCACCGGAGCCGAGAGATCGTTCTCGGTCTGGCAGCGCAGGCCGTTGACGCTGAAGACTATCTGGTCGAAGGGGCAGCCGTGGCGGCTGACCACGCGCTCGTACACGATTTCGGGCGACAGCGGGAGTTCTTCCGAGTAAAGTTCCTTGCCGTCCCTGCTGCGCACGGAGATGCGGCAGTCCTGCCGCGAGGTGGCGAACGCCATGATCCTGAGCCTGTCACCGTGTTCCGGAAGCATGTTGAGCACGAGGTCGCGGCTCGCGTTCTTGACTATGCCGAGCTCGCGATAGGGGAAGAAGTACTGAGTGAACGACTTCTCCTCATAGGGCATTAGCCAGCTGAAGTCGGGCTGGTTCTCGGTGTAGACTCCGGCCATCAGTTCGATGTAGGGACCGTCGCTGTCGGTCAGGTTCCGGTCCCAGGCGCGGCCGAAGTCGCCGTTACCCCAGGTCCACTGCTTCTTGCCTGGGCTCACGTGATGGTTGGCTACATGCAGCATGCCGGCCCTGGTGTCGTTCTCCCAGCCGCCCTCGAAGTCATATTTCGAGTCGGCGATCATGTAGGATGTAGGCACCGGGATGTTCCTGTAGTTGCTGATATCCACCCCTGCGCTGTAGTCCATCTTGTAGTACACTCCCGTTGCGATGGGGAAGGTGCTCACGGCGCGCTTGCCGTGATCGAAGACGGCGTTCACGTCGGGAGGGAACACACTCTGATAGGCGTCGTTCACGTGCACCGCCGGGTTAGCCCACCAGAGGAAGGTCTGGGGCAGCTCTGTCGGATTGTAGAGCACTCCCTTTATCTCGAGGTAGGCGCAGCCGGGCCTCAGGGTGAAGCCTGCCATGCCTTTCTGGTGGAACATCCTCTCCCTCTCGCTGACCCAGACGGTCACGCTGCCGTCGGCGTTCTCCTCAATGTCGCTGTCCACGGGCATGAAGGTGCTGGGCCTGTGGTGCTGGGGCCAGTTGAACTCGATGCCTCCGCTTATCCAGGGGCCGGTGAGACCCACGAGCGCGGGCTTTATCACATGATTGTAGTAGATGAAATGTCTCTTGGCGATCTTGTCCCAGGCCATCTGGATGCGTCCTCCGAGCTCCGGAAGTATCATGACCTTGATATATTCGTTTTCGAGCCACACTGCGTCGTACTCGCGGTCCTCCTTCTCGTCGGATATCGATTCTATCACCTGATAGGGGTACACGACGCCGCTGCTGCCCTGATAGACTCTCTTCTCAAGGAACATCGGGTTCTTCTCGGGTTTCCCGGTCCCGTAGGTCGGAATGACGACCTTCTCTCTCCATGCTTTTACCATAGTGTTCAGCGTGTCAGTTCGTTTTCAAGTTGTTCCAGTGTCTTTCCCCTTGTCTCCGGGCAGCTGCGCAGGAAATAGAGGAAGCCAAGCAGGCATATTCCGGCATAGATCCAGAAGCTTCCGCTGCATCCCAGGCCGGCGTTCATCGAAGGGAAGGCGAAGGTCAGGGTGCAGCTGCCGACCCACAGGGCGAAGGTGCACACGGCCATGGCCGTTCCGCGGACCCGTCCGGGGAAAATCTCCGAGAGAAGCACCCAGGTCACAGGCCCGAGCGTCATCGCGTAGCAGGCGATGGCCGCCACGGTGAGCACGACCATGACCATGCCTTCGACCTCGAAGTGGAAACAGGTTCCGAGCACGGCATAGATCACGGCCAGACCCGCCGCGCCGGTCAGCATCAGCTTCCGTCTGCCCCAGCGGTCGACGGTGTACAGCGCGAGAATCGTGAAGACCACGTTCGCGACACCGGTCACGACGATGTTCAGGAAGGCTTCGCTGACCGAATAGCCGGCTCCGGCGAACACATCCTGGGCGTAGATGAATATCACATTGGTGCCGCACCACTGCTGGAATACGGCGATCACGATTCCGAGCACCAGAATTCCCGCATAGCGGCGCTTGAAGAGATCCTTGAGGCCGGATTTCCCTTCAGGTGAGGACACTGCCCCGATAAGGCCGAGCTCATTGTCGGCGTATGTTCCGCCGCCTATCATCGCCAGCACCTTTCTCGCTGCCTCGCTCCTGCCGTTGAGGGCGCTCCAGCGCGGGCTCTCGGGGATTACGAAAGCGAGAATGAGGAATATCGCCGCAGGCAGCGTCTCCGCCCAGAACATCCATCTCCAGCCCATCTCTATGTTCCACGGATCGACGCTTCCGCCTATGTCCGGCCTGGCAATGGCCCAGTTTGCGATCTGGGCGGCCAGTATGCCGAGCACTATCGCCATCTGGTTGAGGCTCACCAGCCGTCCGCGGATGTCGGCCGGGGCCACTTCGGCGATATACATCGGTGAGATGGCCGAGGCTATGCCTATGCCCACTCCTCCGACAAGTCTGGCGACGCAGAACCAGCCGAATTCGTTGAAGGCTCCGGTCGCGATTCCGCTCACGGTGAAGAGCACCGCCGCCGTTATCAGCAGCGGCTTCCTGCCGTAGCGGTCGGCGAGCGCCCCGGCGACCATCGCTCCTATCATGCAGCCTACAAGGGCTGAGCTTGTCGCGACTCCCTGCAGCACGGCGTCGCCGCCTATGCCGAAGAACTGTTCGTAGAACTTGACTGCGCCTCCGATCACGACCCAGTCGTAGCCGAAGAGCAGCCCTCCCATCGCCGACACGAGGCAGATGAAATAAATGAATCTTCTGTTCAGTCCGGTCATCAGTTTCAGATTATTATGTGGTTATTGTCTGTTCCTATTCGCTGAACACCAGTTTCGTGATGAAGGCCTGATGGTCTCCGACCCGGCCTTCGATGATGTGGGCTCCGTCGCTTTCGGCGTGGTAGAGCTCCACGGTCTCGCCGGGACGCACCTCCTTGTTGAAATTGATGTAGTGCTCCTTGAGCCAGGTGCCGTAGACCAGCTCCTCCGGCAGGGCGTCCATGGCCCAGACGGTGTATTTGACGTTGTTCGCGTGCTTGTTGAAGTCCACGTCTGACCACTGCACCCTGTGCGTGCCGATCAGCGAGACCTCACCGCCTTTGGGCATCACGATCTTGGGGCTCGGCTCCTCGATCGCGCTGTCGCCGCTCTGGGGTTCGCGGTTCAGGATGTCCCATACCGCCCTGTCGCGCGAGAGCATGCGGGTCTTCATGTCCATGACTATCCATGAACTCGTGGAGTTCACGGCAGGGACGCCGTCTTCTCCGCAGAGCTGGTAGTCACGCAGGAAGTTCACTCCCTTGATGCCCTTGTGCCATGAGGACATGGACACTTTCTCGTTGAATTTCACCGGACGCAGGAAGCGGGTGTGCATTCTTGCGACCACCCATACGCACCCGAGCGGGTGCAGGGTGGGGTCGCCGAGATCTATCTCCGCCGCGGCGTCGGTAGCTATGTCCTGGGCGCAGTCGAGGAAGGCGGCGGGGCGCAGGTTGTGGTTGTAGTCGGTCATGTAGCACTTTATGTTGAAGTGCATCGTGTATTTGCTGTTCATCTCAAGTCGTAGTGTATCGGATTTGTGTTTATCGAAGTCTTCACGACCTCCAGTTCCGGGAAGGCCGAGCGCAGCAGGCCGGCCAGGAGATCAACGGTGTACTGCTCGCTCTGGTAATGCCCGAGCTCGGCCAGCAGCACGCCCTTGTTTTCGAAATAGTCGTGGTAGTGGAATTCTCCGCAGACGAAGCAGTCGGCTCCGGCGCGTACTGCGTCCGGCAGCAGGAAGGCTCCGGCTCCTCCGCATACGGCGATACGCCGGACGCTGCGTCCCGAAGTCTGCGAATGCAGGAGGCAGTCCACGGCGAACTTCTCCTTGAGCGTCGCGAGGAAAACGCGGTCTTCCACCGGTTCCGGGAGATTTCCCACCAGACCGGAGCCGGCGTCAGCGCCGCCAGGTTTCGGAGAGAGCCATTCGAGTCCGCCGAGCCCGATTCTGGAGGCGATCTCGTGGTTCACCCCGCCGGGGGCGTTGTCGAGACTCGTGTGGGCCGAGTATATGGCGATGCCCGAGCGTATGGCCGATACGGCGCAGCGCTGCTGGTAAGTGCTGTCGCTGACCTGCCGCAATGCGCGGAACAGCAGCGGGTGGTGCGAGACGATGAGCCCGCAGCCCTTGTCGGCGGCCTCCTGCACCACGGCCTCGGTCACGTCGAGGCACACGAGCACCTTTCCGACCTCGGCCGACGGGAAGCCGACCTGGAGTCCGGAATTGTCGTAGTCGTCCTGAAAATGAAGCGGAGCGGTTCTTTCGAGAGCTTCCGCAATGTCTTTGACTCTGATCATGTTTTCAACGGTCTCTGCCGGACTAGGCCAGCAGTTTCCTGACTATCGTGGAGATAGTGCGTCCGTCGGCAAGCCCCGCAAGCTGCTTCGTGGCGACGCCCATCACCTTGCCCATGTCGGCGGATGAAGACGCTCCGACAGAAGCGATTATCTCCTTGAGCTTCTCCTCGACCTCGGCCTCGCTGAGCTGCTTCGGCAGATATTCTTCGAGCACTGCCGCTTCTGCAAGCTCATTCTCGGCGAGTTCGGGTCTGCCCGCCGCCGTATACTGCTCGGCGGACTCTCTGCGCTGCTTGGCGAGTTTCATTATTATCTTGACCACGTCGGCGTCTTCGAGGCTGTCCTTGCCTCCTTCAGCGGTCTTGGCGAGCAGTATCGCCGACTTTATGGAGCGTACGGCGTTCGTCCTTACCTGGTCATGGGCCTTCATCGCGGCCATGATGTCTTTCTGGATCTGTTCTTCGAGTTTCATATCGTTAGTTTTTTGCGTTTCAATGTTTCCTGTCGTTGTGTGCCGGGGGCGGCTCCGGAGAGGTTCCGCGCTGCGCGCTCCATCCCGTCACTTCTGCGCTTCGCTCCGAAGCGACACCCACTTACGGCCGTGGGCGGCGAGTCTCTCCGGAGCCGCACCAGACACGCAACGGCGTCGATGTCAGTCTTTCAGCCATCTGTCGAGCCAGTCGAACACCACTCTGTGCCAGTAGAGCGAGTTCTGCGGCTGCAGGATCCAGTGGTTCTCCTCGGGGAAGACCACGAGCTTCGAAGGCACTCCCATCATCTGGGCTGCGTTGAATGCGGCCATGCCCTGCTCGTAGGGAATGCGGAAGTCCATCATCCCGTGGATGCAGAGAATCGGTGTGTCCCACTTGGTCACCATCGACGAGGGAGAGCTTGCATAATGCCTGCGTGCCTTTGCAGTGGTGGCGTAGGGAGCGCCGGCCTGCTGCATTCCGCCGAAAGTGATTCCGTCACCGGCGGGCCCGGTCTGCCCCTTCCGGTAGGCGTATTCGGTGAGCCCTCCGTTATCCCAGTTCGCGAACCACATCTCCTCCGTCGTGAACCAGAGCTGCTTCTCGTCGAAGATGCCGGCGTGCGCTATGAAGCAGTCGAACAGACCCTCGTCCATGCCTTCGAGCATGTAGGCCGAATAGCCGCCGTACGAGGCTCCCACGCATGCGAGCTTGCCGATGTAGGGCTTGCTCTTCAGATATTTGCCCGCGCTCAGGTAGTCCTGCATGTTCAGGCCGGGATAGTCTCCGGATATCTGCTCCTTCCATGCCTGTCCGAAGGCGGTGGTTCCGCGGCGGTTGGGCATTATGACCACATAGCCCTGCTGGGCCATCAGACGGTAGCACCAGCGGTAGCTCCATCCCTGGGAATTGGTGCCCTGGGGCCCTCCGAGCACGATTTCGACGGCCGGATAGACCTTGGTGCTGTCGAACTGCGGCGGATAGAGTATCCAGCACTGCATCTGCTTGTGGTCCACGGTTTCCACGAGTACGCTCTCCTCGCTGACCTCGTCAAGCTGGTCGAGTATATGGGCGTTCTCGGAAGTTATCTGACTGTAGGAGGTGCCGCTTTCGCGTATGTCCACGGCCACGAGTTCGGTGGGGAAGTGCAGGCTCTGGTAAGAGGTCAGCAGCTTCACCTCGTCGCCGCTCTTGAGCACCGCGAAGGGCGAGTCGAAGTCGAAGTTCCAGTCAGGCCTTGTCACTCGCAGCATCTGTCCGCCGAGGTCGGCGCAGAAGATCGCCTGCACCGCCTCCGATACAAGCGAGCTGAAGAATATCTCGTCACCGTTCCACACGATGCCGGCTATGTCGTTGTCGAAATTGGGGTTGAGTTCGCGGGGCTCTCCGGCAGTGAATCCGCCGTCCAGCGAGGTCTCGCATACCATCAGCCTCTGTCTGTCGGCCTCGTAGCCGTCGCGCTCCATGGAAATCCAGGCGAGATGCCTGCCGTCGCCGCTCCATGCGGGGTCGGTGTCGTAGCCGCCGCTCGTGGTCACCGCCACGGTTCCGCCGCTTTCGCAGTCATAGACATAGATGCAGCTGTTGGTGCTGAACGCGTACTCTATGCCTGTCAGTTTCTTGCAGGAATATGCGATGTGGCGGCTGTCGGGCGCCCAGCTCAGCTGTTCGATACCGCCGTAGGGCTCCAGCGGAAGCTCGTAGAGATTGCCTTCGCCGAGAATGTCCACGGAATTGTCGGGGGTGATTTCCTCCGCTCCGAACGGGGCCACGTAGCTGCGGGGCACCTCGATTCTCCAGTGGTCCCAGTGGCGGTACATCAGGCTTTCGGTCGTGTATGCCTGCGCCTTGTCGAGGGCGGGGTCGCTGTCGGCGGGAGTCTCCAGCGCGGTGTTCTTTATGCTGCTTATGTAGATGACCCGGCTCTCGTCGGGGGATACTGCGAAACCGCTGATTCCGGCAGGCACCTCGCTGAGTTTCTTCATCCTGCCGAGCTCTCCGTCGCGGTAGGGCGCCTCGCAGATCTGCCCGTCATAGATGAAATATATCTTCGAGCCGTCTGCCGACCAGCGTGCGTTGCTCACGCTCTTGCCGTATGCGGTGAGCTGCCGTCTGTCGCTGCCGTCGACATTGCAGGTGAAGAGGTTGGCGCAGCTGCGGTTCTCCTCGATCGAAGTGTAGCTGACAGCGAACAGTATGGTGCCGCCGTCGGGCGAGAGCTGCGGGTCGGAGATGCGTCCGAGTGCGAGCAGCGCCTCGGGGGTCATGACTCCGTCTTCAATCCTGATGTCCGAAGGGCCGATGTAGCCCTCCGAAAGCTTGTCGGTACATGATGCCATTGTCAAAATCAGTCCCAGTAAACAGATAAAACTTCTTTTCATGATATAGTGCTGTAGTCTTTGATTTCGTATTTTCCTTTCCTGAGCTCCTCGGCGAGCGGGCGGTTCTGCGGCGCACTCAGGTCCGGGTCGGCTTCGAGCACGCGCAGGGCGTCCTGCCGCGCTTCCGAGAGCAGCATCCCGTCCTTGGCGAGCGAGGCCAGATTCAGCGAGACCGGCAGACCGCTCTGCTGTGTGCCTTCGAGGTCGCCCGGTCCGCGCATGCGCATGTCCTGCTCTGCAATTTCGAAGCCGTCTTCGGTCGCGCACATCAGATCCAGTCTCTGCCGGGCTTCGCGGCTCGTCTTGATGTCCTTGACGAGTATGCAGAACGATTCCTCCGCTCCTCTGCCCACGCGTCCGCGCAGCTGGTGCAATTGGCTGAGCCCGAAACGCTGGGCGCTCTCGATGACCATCACCGAGGCGTTCGGCACGTCGACGCCCACTTCGATGACGGTGGTCGACACGAGTATGTCGGCCCGGCCGGCCGCGAAGGCGTCCATGTTGAACTGCTTCTCCTCGTTGCTCTGCTGCCCGTGCACGATCGCCACCTTGTAGTCCGGCAGCGGGAACGCCCGCATGATCTCCTCGTAGCCGTTCTGGAGGTTGCGCAGGTCGAGCTTCTCGCTCTCGTATATCAGAGGATAGACCACGAACGCCTGCCGCCCCTTCGCGATTTCCTCCCGCAGGAACTTGAACATGGCGGGCTTGCGGTTCTGGCCTATGCACACGGTCTTCACCGGCTTGCGCCCCGGCGGCATCTCGTCGATCACCGACACGTCGAGGTCGCCGTAGAGCGTCATCGCGAGCGTGCGCGGAATCGGAGTGGCCGTCATCACGAGTATGTGCGGCGGAATGCTGTTCTTCGCCCACAGGCGGGCGCGCTGGTCGACCCCGAAGCGGTGCTGCTCGTCGATTACCGCGAGTCCGAGGTTGCGGAATATGACATTGTCCTCGATGAGCGCGTGCGTGCCCACGATTATGCCTATGCTGCCGTCTTCGAGGCCGGCGTGTATCTCCCTCCTGTCCTTCTGCCCGGTGCTCCCGGTCAGCAGCGCGGCTTTAACCGAAGTCGGTGCGAGATATTTGCGTATGTTGGCGAAATGCTGCTGCGCGAGCACCTCGGTGGGCGCCATGATGCAGCTCTGGTAGCCGTTCCCTATGGCTATCAGACAGCTGAGCACGGCCACCATGGTCTTCCCGGAACCCACGTCGCCCTGGAGCAGGCGGTTCATCTGCCGTCCGCTCATGAGGTCGCCGCGTATCTCCTTGATTACGCGCTGCTGGGCTCCGGTGAGGCTGTAGGGCAAGGCGTCGTAGCAGCTGTGGAAGTCAGGCCCCACCTTGTTCATCACGAAGCCTTGGGAGCCGCGCGTGCGTATGTATTTCTGTTTGAGCAGGGCCAGCTGCAGCAGGAAGAGCTCCTCGTACTTGAGCCGCCTCGACGCTTTCTGGAGCTCGTCGGCGTTCTTCGGGAAATGTATGTTCCAGAGCGCCGTATTCAGCGGCACGAGCCTTTTCTGTTTGAGTATGTAGTCGGGCAGGGTCTCCCGGATTTCCGGCAGACAGAGCGAGAGCGCCGCGGCTTCGATACGGTTCATGACCTTGCCGGTGACGCCTCCGTTCTTCAGTTTCTCGCTGCTCGGATATACTCCCGTGAGCGCCGACTGCGTCACATGCCCGTCGTTCGGGACGTCGACTTCGGGGTGGACCATGTTGATGCGTCCGTTGAACTCCTGCGGCTTGCCGAAGAACACGAACACGCTTCCGGGCGCGAGCCTGCCGAAGTTCCACTTGATGCCCTTGAAGAATACTATCTCCATGCGCCCGCTTCCGTCCTCGACGATGACAGACAGGCGCCTGCAGGCGTTGAAGCGTATTTCTCCAGTTGTCTGCGGGCCGCGGGGGGCCTGCTGCTCGGGGGCGGCGGCAGGGTCAAGGTATCGGCCTTGACTCTGGCTCTGATTCAGGGACTGACTCGGGCTACTGCCGGGGTCTTGGTTTTGGTTCAGGCTGAGGGCTTGCTGCCGGCCTTGGTTCCGGTTTATGTTTTGGTCCTGACCCGGGTTCCGGTTTTCCGGGTAGTCCGGCCGGTACTGGTCCCTGCCGTTTTGGAATACTGACGGCCCCTGGAGGGTCTGGTCCTGGTATACCGCCGTCCCGGACTGTCCGTACAGCGTGCGCCCGACCACCCGAGCCCTGATCTGCAGCGACGCGAGCTCAGGCCGCGCTTCCGCTATCAGAGTGATTCCGCTGCGGTCCACATAGCGGTGCGGGTACAGGTGAATCAGGTCTTCGAGCGTTTCCACGCCCAATTCCCGGCGCAGCAGCTCCGCCCTTTTCGGCCCCACTCCGCCTAGATACTGGATATTTGTCCCCAGTTCACCCATATCCAGACAAAGATAGCGAAAAAGCGGGGCCTTGGCAAAAATATTCGTACCGGCCGTTTCGGCAGAGTCATCGGCAGAGTCAACGCCAACCAGCCGTTATCTCTCTCCCCTCATCGCCCGACCCGCAGCCAAGCTGCAGCATCGGCGGCCGGGCTCTCGTCGGCGCCATAACGAAACATCCGTATTGGAGGCGTTTCATGACATTTCCCGCCCGTGGATTGTGAGTGATGTGCTGTTTTCCATGCATCGTCCATGGCCCGTTATGATTGCCGGCCTCGTTCCGGTATGCGGTCATGTTCCGGTATGCGGCAATGTTCTGCTTTTCGGCTCGTTTCTGCAATCCACCTGCGCAGCCCCGACAGCGTACAGGCCTCTGGAAGGCAGGTTGCCGTCGAAGGTGGAAGGAAACTGTGTCCACCGGCGCAGTCGAGATGCCTTGCAGGGCATCAGGAGGCCGATCAGTGTCGAAGGTGGATTGCAAAAATGTATTTTACGCTGGCAGGAAGGGACGGTTTTCCTCCATAGTGAGTTACGACTTGGCAATGTCCCGACTGATTGCGCCATGGCTTTGACATGTCCGGCCTCTCCGGCCACATTTCAGCAGCCAGTTCTTGCGGAGGTGTCCGGGTTGATCATATCAACCAGATGGACGGCTTCGATTTAGCGTTCCGCCACAGAAGGGGCGATAGGTCTTTTCGCCCGTCAGTCATTCCAACTGCCCTTTGACCTCTTCATAGACCAGCCCGCAGACTCTGGCTATCTGTTTGGGCGAACTGCGGTATCGGCTACGCAGAGCCCGGGCGAGCTTGAGTCGCTGTATCATGTCAAGTTTGTTGCCGTTAGTGACTCCGAAAAGCTCTTGCAACAGTTCGTTTCTGTGCTGGCGCATTTCCTGGATCGGAATTGTCATCCGCGATGCGACCGTCGTAAGCGGATTGAGGTCTTCTTCACGGCTGATTCCCAGGAAATAATAGAAGTTGCGGCAGGTACGGAATATTCTTTCGACCAGTCCGACTTCTATGTATTCTCCGGGAAAGATCAGCTTGTCCGATGTCAGGACGGAATCGACGTCCGGAGACTTGGTTTTCATTAGAGCCGCCCTTTCCCTGAAACTCTTGTCGCTCAATCCATGGCTGAAATATTGTCCGTATGTCCATACAGGGGATGTCCAGAGCCCCTGGCTTCTGAAATACAGAGCTCCGCTCGACCATGGATAGTCCGTCGGGGAGACCTTCAGTCCGGCAGCTGTGGGATTCTTGATCACATAGCAAAGGGCGGTCTTGAGATACAGGTCATTGTCAATCCGCTGGCAGTTGACGGGTATGTTTTTGAGTCTTTTCTTCAGCCCGTGCCGGTTCTCGATATGCATGGATGTGCGGCGTACATACTCCTGCACGAAAGCGGTGCATTCGGAGAGACTTCCATAAAGTACGAAGTGCAGGTGAGTGTCCATCAGTACATGAGCCAGAATGCGGATGTCGAATCTGCGTGATACAAAATAGATTCTGTTCATTCCGTCAATGAAGTCCTGCTCGTCACGGAACATCGAGTCCACGGCATTGCCGTCAGTGCAGAAGTGCCAGCAGTCAGAAACCGGAATCCTTTCTCCCTTGACGAAGGGAACATCCAGGCCGAGATCGGTCTCGATACGCCTTTGCAGTTTGTCCGAGTTTTTCATAGTTGAAGCTGTTTTCGCAAAA
>DVLC01000094.1 GCA_018715685.1 Candidatus Cryptobacteroides merdipullorum | reverse complement strand
GGAAAAGCCTCCTCCTTGACGGCAGCCCCGGCTCTGAACAAACAGGAATACTATTTCGTACCGAAGATGCGGTCGCCCGCGTCGCCGAGACCGGGAACGATGTAGGCGTCGCTGTTCAGGTGATCATCCACCGCGGCGACATAGATATCCACATCAGGATGCTCCTTCTGCACCTTCGAGACGCCCTCCGGAGCGGCGACCAGACACATGAGCCTGATATTGGTGCAGCCGTGCTCCTTGAGCATGGCGAGCGCGTCGCAGGAGCTTCCTCCAGTCGCGAGCATCGGGTCGGTGACTATCACCAGTCTGTCCTTTATGTCTTCCGGAAGCTTGCAGTAATATACCACGGGAGCGTGGGTCTCCTCGTCGCGGTACAGTCCGATATGGCCAATTTTCGCCACCGGGACGAGATTCATCAGCCCATCGACCATGCCGAGACCCGCCCTGAGTATGGGTACCACAGCGAGCTTGCGTCCTGAAACACGCTTCGAGTGCATGGTGCAGATAGGCGTGCGTATCACCACATCCTCCAGAGGGATGTCGCGCGTCACCTCATAGCCCATAAGCAGTGAAATTTCCTTGAGCAGTTCCCGGAAATCCTTGGAACCCGTATCCTTGTCACGCATGATCGTCAGCTTGTGCTGGATCATGGGATGGTCAATAATGTGCACCTGGCTCATAATCGTAAGAATTTTAGTAAAGGTAATATATTTTTCCGTATTTTTGCGCAGCAATCGCCATCAGCCAATGTTAAGGATATACTGCAGGAATACCGGAACCTACGGAGAGTTCAAGGAAGGCACGACTTTGCTCGACATGCTCGAAACCTTCAAAATCTACAGCCCCTGCGACATACTTGCCGCCAAGGTGAACAATGTGTCCGAAGGCCTGATGTTCAGGGTGTTCAACAACAAGGACGTCGAATTCATGGACTACCGCAGCTACAGCGGCCGCAACGTCTACTGCCGCTCGCTGTGCTTTCTGCTCTGCAAGGCTGCGGGAGACATCTTCCCGGGATGCCGCACGAGTCTCCGCAGGCCCATTTCGAAAGGCTATTTCTGCAGCATTGACAAGCCTGACGGATCGGCCCTGAACCAGCAGGACATCGACGCCATAAGCGCCAGGATGCAGGAGCTCGTAAGGCTCGACCTGCCTTTCCGCCGCCACGACGTCCAGGTCGGCGAGGCTATCGACATTTTCAGCCATCTCGGATGCCCCGACAAGGTCAAGCTCATGGAGACCTGCGGAGACATCTACATCAAATACCACACTCTGGGGGACACCCCCGACTATTACTGCGGCTGCCTCGTGCCCAGTTCCGGCTACCTCAAGGTCTGGAGTCTGACCCCGTACAACGGAGGCATGATACTGCGCGTGCCCGACAGGCACAATCCCGAACAGCTCGCCCCGTTCCACGAACAGCCCAAGACCTTCGACGTGTTCTCCGAGGCGATACACTGGAACCACATCATGAGTCTCGACAATGTCGGAGACGTCAACCACGCATGTCTGGACGGCAAGGCTTCGGATCTCATCCTTGTGGCAGAAGCACTTCAGGAGAAGAAGATAGTGCAGATAGCCGAGGAGATCAACAGACGCAGCCTGGGAAAGGAGCCGGTGAGGATGGTGCTGATCACCGGACCTTCGAGCAGCGGCAAGAGCACTTTCTGCAAGCGCCTGAGCGTGCAGCTCAAGGCCTGCGGGCTGCATCCGGTATCCTTCTCCACCGACGACTATTTCGTAAACCGGCTGGACACTCCGAAACTGCCTGACGGCAGTTATGATTTCGACAACTTCGACACGGTCGACCACGAATATCTGCAGAGCGACGTGCTCAAGCTGCTCGCCGGCGAGGAAGTCGAGGTTCCCGAATACAATTTCGTGACCGGTATGCGGGAGTTCAACGGGAAGCGGCTCAAGCTCGGCGAAGGTTCCCTGCTTCTCGTGGAGGGCATTCACGCCCTCAATCCCATGCTGACCGACAAGGTTCCCGAAAGCTACAAGTTCAGGATTTTCATAAACACCATCATCAGCATCTCCCTTGACGACCACAACTGCATCCCCACGAGCGACAACAGGCTGCTGCGCCGCATCGTGCGCGACTCCAAGATGGGGTCCTACAGCGCACGGCAGACGATAGCCAACTGGCCGAACGTGCGCCGCGCCGAGGTCAAGTGGATATATCCCTTCCAGGAAGACGCCGACGTGCTGTTCAATTCCGCCTATCTCGTGGAGTTCGCGGTGCTGCGCAACCATGCCGAACGCATTCTTGCGACCGTACCCAAGAATTGCCCGGAATACAGCGAAGCCCACCGCCTGCTGCATTTCCTGCACTATTTCATCCCCGTATCCGACAAGGAAATACCGCCAACTTCACTGCTCAGGGGCTTCATCGGAGGCAGCAGCTTCGAATAGACATGCCTTCCGGAGGGTCCCGCCTGATTTGCGATCCGACAGTCGCTCGGCAATCTCTCCGTTCGGCCTGATTTGCAATCCGGCCGAAAATCATCTACCTTTGACCCGCTATGGATTTCAAGATACAACTGCCCGCGGACTTTTCCCCCGAAGCAAGGGCTGAACGGGCCCGCAACAATTTCCTGAACGGTTACAACTGCTGCCAGGCGGTGCTTCTGGCGTTCTCCGACCTGCTTGACGGGCAGGCGTCACCTGAACTGCTCGCGGTAATCGGCTCCGGCTTCGGCGGCGGTATGGCCCGTCTGCGCGAAGTCTGCGGCAGCTTCAGCGGTGCCGTGGTCATGTCCGGCTTCATGTCCCCTGCGGACGACCCGTCTGTAAAGAGCGCAAGAACCGCCAACTACGCCCTCGTGCAGAAGATGGCCGCCGAGTTCAAGGAACTCAACGGCGGAAGCATAGTCTGCGGAGAGCTGCTCAGGCTCAGGAAACGCGCGGAAGTCGAGAATCCCGAACCTTCCGACCGCACTCCGGAATATTACAGCAAGCGCCCCTGCCCGCAGATCATCTACAACTCCGCGCTGGTCGTCGCCAGGAACCTGCTGGAACTCGCCGGGACACGGAGCGGAGACTCCGAGGCCTGATCTCAGATCCGGTGTACACCATCAGTTCTTCCGCCTCAGGCAGATGACGCTTATCTCGCCCGGCACTCCGATTCGTGCCGGGAACATCGTCTCTCCGAGACCGTCGTTCACATAGAGATACTGCAGTCCGGACGCAGTCTCCTCGCGGTACAGACCGCTGTTTTCCCTGAACATGAGCCTGCTCGGCTCCCACCCGAGCAACTTCAGTTGCGCGTTGTGCGTATGACCCGACAAGGTGAGGTCCATGTCCGTGGCTCCGAGCACGCCGGAGCGCCAGAATGTCGGATCGTGCGACAGAAGTATCTTGAAATCGGCGTCGGCTCCGCCCATGGCCTTTGCGAGATTGCCGCGCGAGGCGAACTGGCGCATAGAGGAGATATTCTGCACCCCTATCAGGGATATTTCGTCCCCGCCACGCTCAAGCGTCACATTCCGGTCGTCCAGAAGCGTCCATCCGAGCCGCGCCTCCCATTCGCGCACTTCCCGGACAGCTTCCGCCTGCTCCTCCGCAGAATCCCAGCGGTTATACGGGCAATAGTCGTGATTGCCCATCACGGAATATACCGGAGAGGCGATGCGTCCGAGTATCTCGGCAAGCGGTGCAATCTCGTCGGGATGCGAGGTCACGAGGTCTCCGGTGAACACCACGATGTCGGGACGCTGAGCGTTGATTTTATCGACCACCCGCTCAAGAGACTTCTGCCTGCCGCTAAAGGAGCGCAGGTGCAGATCCGAAATCTGGACCATACGGAAACCGTCGAAGCCTTCCGGAACCGCAGCCGACACGATGTCGGTCTCCTTTACGACGAATCTCTCGCGCCCCGCCAGCCATCCGTAGAGTATGCATAGCGGAGGCAGCAGCAGAAGCCAGAGACCTCTGCGGAATACAAGAGCGAAAGAAGCACCGAAGATACAGGCAAGCCCCGCCGCCAGCAGCAGAAGGATCAATATGGCAATACTGGAAAGCAGGAGCGCGGCAAGAACGAATATAATCTCCATAGGCCCGATTTGTCTGCAAAAATCACACCCCTGCGACTGGCCGGTGTTTTCGGCACACCCCGCTCATGCATCGCCCACGCCGCAAGAGCCGATATGTCTATTCGCGCAGGCGGGAGTCTATTATGATCGTGACCGGACCGTCATTGACCAGCGCCACCTGCATGTCGGCGCCGAAGATCCCCTTGCATACCTCGATGCCGCTCTCTTCAGAAAGCATGCGGCAGAAGTCTTCATAGAGCGGGACAGCGGTTTCGTGTCCTGCCGCACGGATATATGACGGTCTGTTCCCCTTGCGCGTCGAAGCCGTGAGGGTGAACTGCGAGACTGCGAGAATCCCGCCGCCGACATCGATGACGCCAAGGTTCATGACTCCGTCCGCATCATCGAATATGCGCAGCCGCGCGGCCTTGGAAGCAAGCCACGCCGCATCTTCGGCTGTGTCGCCATTCTCCACGCCGACAAGGATCATCAGTCCCTTTCCTATCTCTGAAACAATTCCGCCCTCCACGCTAACGGAAGCGCGAAGAACCCTCTGTATCACCAGTCTCATCGCTTAAGGCTTTCAATATATTTCGACGGCAGCATCCCCGTCTGCTTCCTGAACACTCGGGTGAAATGCTGCGGGTATTCACAACCGTAATCCTGCTCCCTTCGGTAGCCAGCATCATGGCTTCAATGACACACGGGCACACCTATGTTCCCGGCGCAGTCGTTCACCTTGCCTTTCCGGATGCGTTCGGGTATATTTTCTCAAATATACGAAGAAGCCGAGTGCAGAGCAAATGTATTTGCTCACTGGACTTCTGGACTTCGGGTCACCGGGCTCCGCAGAGCCCTTCACGCCTTCCTCGACCTGTTATGCTCCACGAATCCGGGAGAATAACCCTCCCGGCGCAGAAATATTCCTACTATATTTGTATCCATCATGAAAAATGACCGACATATTGCCTGTGAATTCGCCAGACAGCACGGATTTTCTGGAGCCGTATATTTGGGAAAATGGCTTGATTACAAGCTATTTGTCGCCGACACAGATCTTTTTATTGGTCTCCCTCAATATATTCTTGTCTCCGACACCTCAATAAGATTCGCCACTCCGGAAGAGACAGAAAGCATCTTTTTTGGCGACGACGAAAATACGCCACAGAACATTAGTGTCCGGTAAAAAATCATAAAAGTTCTTTGAAAATATTGAGAGTTAGGTATTCATAGGAATTTTTCGAGTCAACCGATTTGAATTTATCTTTGCCAGACTAACGTAGAATGGCATATGCATAAAGGAAAATATGTGTTCTCTCAGCTTTTAGACTTCCTCGATCGCAATGATTTCAACTATCTCGCAATGAAATATGGCGGTGACAAATATGTCAAACAGTTTACAGTTCAAAACCTTAAATTGAGCCTTCGGCTCATAATGCGAAACGACAATGTCCGGTCATCGCAGGTATGTAGCTCGCGGAATGTGGCGATGGGCGGACATCAGTCGGCGGTCTGGCGTCCGAACGGAGCCTGCGGAGCGAGAACAGAGGACGGCCGACACCGCTCTGCCCGTAAGACAAGTCTCTGTGCAGTTTACTGTGCAGTTTACTGTGCAGAGTCTTGTGGGCGTTTAGTCTGAAAGATAATGTCAGTGAGCCGGGATATCTGTGCGAGCTTTGCGAGTACAGATAGAGTGGCTGACTGATACCTCTTTATAAAAGCAAATGTGTTTCCGAGAAATAAGCCGAATGAAGAAGAACGGAGTGAGCCGTAGCGAAGTACAGGCGAGCGTAGTGGCTGAAATGAAATGAGGTTGCAGCCGATCTCTTATCAACAGGCCGACAGTCTGGAAATCAATGGATTCAGGGTATTTTTATTTTACGCAGAAAGCCATTCCAGAAAGATTGGCGGTCTTTTGATGCGAAAAACTCTTCGTCGAACAAGGGGGTGATTCTCACGACAATCTGCTTCCATGTTTGTAAAAGTAGATTGTAAAGACTTTTAGAGATAAATACCCGCTAATTGCAGTTGAAATTTAATGGCAAATGCCACGAAAAAGAGAACAGACAGAGGACAATCTATCTTGTTGTCACATGACAAGATGCCGTTTTGAAATTTTCCGAAGCCAGACTCCCTCCCGGTCAAGGGCCGTCAATGGAGGGAAATGATTGTCCTGTTCATCACTTTTCACACGGGCGGATTCCGCATCAGCCAGAATCAACGAACAGCGCTCAAGTAATATTGAATGATGTACTTTGGGCTGGGGACTCTACCTGTTGAAAGACAATAACGATAACAAAAAGAGAATAAGATAATGGGTGCATCGATAATGTTCGCTCTGGCCATAATCATAGCCACAGCAGCCGTCCTCTACTACTGGCGGCAGGACCGGAAAGAGAAGAAAAATCCGAAGGCCGAATAGAAAATCAAAACGGGCGGCCGCCCTATCGTGACCGCCCGTCATCCTGTCGGGGTAAAAGGACTCGAACCTTCGACCCTCTGCTCCCAAAGCAGATGCGCTAGCCAACTGCGCCACACCCCGAAAATTCCCGCAGCATCGGAACCAGCTTCAAACCGGCACCGCCCGGATGTTCGCCGGACAAGCCGCACCCGGAACCATGCCAAAACCGACTGAAGCGAAACCACGCCGGACGGCAAATATAAACCCCTTTTGCGAGAAAACAAAACTTCGTATCTTTGCCCGCATGATCATCGAAGCACACGGCATACACAAGAGTTTCGGCCAGCTCGAAGTGCTCAAGGGGGTGGACTTCTCCGCCGCTGAAGGCGAGACCGTAGCCATAGTCGGAGCGTCAGGGGCCGGAAAGTCCACGCTGCTCCAGATACTCGGAACGCTCTCGACCCCCGATTCAGGCTCACTGCTGATAGACGGGCAGGACGTGCTCAGGCTCAGGAGCGACGCCCTTGCGGCCTTCCGCGGCAGGCGCATAGGCTTCGTGTTCCAGGCACACCACCTGCTGCCGGAGTTCACCGCGCTAGAGAACATCATGATACCGGCGCTGATCGCCGGCCGGAAGATGCAGGAGGCGAAAAAGGAAGCCGCCTCGCTGCTGGATCTCATGGGAATAGCCGCGCGGGCGGACCACAAGCCCTCGGAACTCTCCGGAGGCGAGCAGCAGAGAGTGGCCATAGCACGCGCGATCATCAACAAGCCGGCGGTGCTCCTTGCCGACGAACCCACCGGCAACCTCGACTCAGCGACCAAGCAGGAGATACACAAGGTCTTCTTCGACCTCAGGGACACGACCGGGCAGACCATAGTCATAGTCACCCACGACCCCGGACTGGCCTCCCTCTGCGACCGCAGCCTCACGATGAAGGATGGACTCTTTGTTTAGATTCAAGCGCTTCTCGCTGCACAACGAAAAATCCGCTCTCAAGCTGGGCACAGACGCAGTGCTGCTTGGGGCCGCGATGACCTTGAAGCCGGAGGACAGACTTGCGCTCGACATAGGCACCGGCACCGGAATCATAGCCCTGATGGTCGCCCAGAGAGCGCCGCAGCTCCGCATAGAGGCCATAGACATAGACGGACCGTCCGCCGAGGAGGCCGCCCTCAACTTCAGCGAATCCCCATGGCCCGACAGGCTGCACGCCGTCCACCGCCCGCTTTCCGAATATGCGGCGCCCGGCAGGTTTGACCTGATTTTCTCGAATCCGCCATACTACGACAACTCCCTGCGCAATCCCGACGAGCGTGTCTCCGCCGCCCGGCACAGCGGCAGTCTGACCCTGACGCAGATATTCTCCTACGCCTCGGAATGGCTCGGAGAAGGCGGAAGACTCTCCCTGATACTGCCCGCAGATGTCAGAATTTCGTCCCTGAGAGCCGCCGCATCGTTCGGATTTCGTCCCTTCAGGACCATTTTCGTCAAAACGACTCCAGCTAAGGAGCCCAAGCGCATCATAAGCGAGTTCAGCAGAGAGCAACTCGTTGAATCACAAGAGACTATAATTCTGATGACCGACGGCGCACGCAGTCAGCAATACAGTCTTCTGACCCGGGAATTCTACCTCGATTCGTCCCAAATCGGGCAATTTTGCCACAAATAAAGGGGGTCTTACCACAAACGGCGGCCGCAAATTTCATAAAAAGGAATTTTGGAAGTAATTTTGCCGCGCATACTAAATCCTGAATCGCAATGGACATTCTTACACAGAAAGACAATTTCATTCTCACCTTCGAGAACAGCGTGAAAGAGTGCTGGGACAGGCCCGCGCTCGACGACTACAAAGTCTCCAGCATCAACTACGGCGAACTTGCCAGGGAAATCGAGACCAACGTGCTGTTCTGGAAGGCGGCAGGACTCAAGAAGGACGACAGAATAGCCATCAACGCAAAGAGCAGCTCCAACTGGGCCAAGATATTCCTGTCATCCCAGGTCGGCGAATTCGTGTCGGTGCAGATATTCCCGGGCTTCACCCCGGCCGACACCGCCAACATGGTCAACCACTCCGAGACCAGAGTTCTCTATACCGAGAAAGCCATCTTCGAGCACATCAACTTTGAAGACATTCCTGAAGTAATAGGTGTCATCGACATCAAGACCGGCGAGCTCCTCGCGTCGCGCGGCAATTTCGCCGACATATACGCCAATCGCGGGAAGCTCTTCGACGAGGCGCATCCTGACGGACTGAAACCGGAGGACATCCATTATCCCGACCGTCCGCTCGACAGCCTCGCAGCCATCATGTACACCTCCGGCTCCACCGGGAACCCCAAGGGCGTGATGCTGACCAACAGGAACTTCACGGCCAATGTCTACCTGATACCCAAGCACTTCCCCTACCGCAGGGAGGACAACTACGTGAGCGTGCTGCCCTACGCCCATATCTTCGGAATGGTCTACGACATGCTCACCCCGCTCTGCCTCGGAATGCACCTGGTGGTGCTCTGCCTGCCTCCGGTGCCCGCGTATCTCAAGCCTGCGCTCGCCGAGTTCAAGCCCCACGTGTTCTTTGCCGTGCCTCTGATACTCACCAAGCTCATCGAAGACACCATCGGAGAATTCATCCACAGCAAGACCGGAGCCGCCAAGCTCGCCGACTACGGCAGCAACCCCGACTTCTGCAAGGCGCTCGCCACGATTTTCATGGAGGCCCTCGGCGGCAACATAGGAATATTCGTGACCGGAGGCGCCGCGATTCCCGAGCAGTTCGAGAAGCTGTTCGTGGAGCAGCTCAAGCTCCCCTTCGTCACAGGCTACGGCATGACCGAGGCCGCCCCGACCATCTGTCTGGGCCACAAGGGCAGATACAAGCTCCGTGAGTGCGGAGAATACATCGACGAGTGCGTCGACCTCAAGATCGACTCACCCGATCCGGAGAACATCCCCGGCGAGATTCTGATCAAGGGCCACGTGCTCTTCGCCGGATACTACAAGAACGAGGAGGCCACCAAGGCCGTGTTCACCGACGACGGCTGGTTCCGCACCGGCGACCTCGCCACCATGGACAAGGACCACAGCGTGTTCATCGTCGGACGCAGCAAGAGCATGATCCTGACCCCGAACGGCCAGAACATCTACCCCGAGGAGATCGAAGTGGTGCTCAACGCCCTGCCCGGAGTGGCCGAATCCCTGATCGTGAACCGCAACGACAGGCTCGTGGCATTGATCGTTCCCGACCAGAACCAGCTCGGCGATATGGACGCCAGCGGACTCAAGAGCATAATGGACGCCAACATCGAGGCGCTCAACAAGAAGATACCCGCATACTCACATGTGAGCGGCTACGAAATCCGCTTCGAACCTTTCGCGAAGACCCCCAAGGGCAGCATCAGGAGGTTCATGTATGCATAGTGACAAATAGTAGTAGTGTAACCAAACGTTTCCAAGATGCACATTCTTACAGAAAACGACAATTTCCTCCTCAGGTTCGAGGACAGCGTAAAGCAGTGCTGGGATCAGCCCGCAGTCAGTGACTTCAGGAAATCCTGCACCACCTACGGCGAGTTCGCCAAAGAGATAGAGACCAACATCCTGATGTGGAAAGCCGCCGGAATCAAGCCCGGCGACAAGATTGCCATCAATGCGAGAAGCTGCGCCAGCTGGGCCAAGATATTCTTCTCCAACCAGGCCGGAGGGTTCGTGTCCGTGCAGATATTCCCCGGATTCACAGCCCCCGACACCGAAAACCTCGTGAACCACTCGGAGTCACGCCTGCTCTACACCGAGAAGGCGATCTTCGACAACATGGTGTTCGACCACATGCCCGCGCTGCTCGGCGCCGTGGACATCATGAGCGGAGAACTTCTGGCCGCACGCGACGGATTCGACGCCGTCTACAACTCGAAGGAGCAGATCTTCTCCGAGAAGCATCCGGGCGGCATGAAGCCCGAGGACGTAGACTATTCGGGCACGAGCGTCGACAGCCTCTCCTCCATAATGTACACCTCCGGCTCCACCGGAAACCCCAAGGGCGTGATGCTGACCAACAGGAACCTGTCGGCCAACGTCTATTCGGTGCCCAACCATGTGCCTTTCCGCAGGGGCGAGAACATAGTCAGCGTGCTGCCTTACGCCCACATTTTCGGAATGACCGTGGACATGATCACCCCTCTGTGTCTCGGAATGCACCTCGTGGTGCTCGGACTCCCGCCCATCCCGACCTACCTCAAGCCCGCGCTCAGGGAATACAAGCCCCATGTGTTCTTCGCCGTGCCCCTGATTCTCTCGAAACTCATCGAGGACACCCTCGGCGACTTCATCCACAGCAAGAACGGAGCGGCCAAGCTTGAGGACTACCAGAACAACCCCGACTTCTGCGAGGCTCTGGAAATCATCTTCCTGAAGGCCCTCGGCGGCGAGATCGAGCTGTTCTGCACCGGAGGAGCCGCGATTCCCGAGCAGTTCGAGAAGCTGTTCGTGACCAAGCTCGGGCTGCCCTTCATCACAGGCTACGGCATGACCGAGACCGCACCCGTAATCTCGATCGGCCATCTCGGAAGCTACAAGCTGCGCGAATGCGGCGAATACCTCGACGAGGTGGTGGACGTGAAGATAGACTCGCCCGATCCCGAACACATTCCCGGCGAAATTCTCGTCAAGGGCGAAATCGTGTTCTCCGGCTATTACAAGAACGAGGAGGCCACTAAGGCCGTGTTCACATCCGACGGCTGGTTCCGCACCGGCGACCTCGCCACCATGGACAAGGACCGCAGCCTCTTCATCGTCGGACGCTGCAAGAGCATGATCCTGACCTCCAACGGCCAGAACATCTACCCGGAGGAAATCGAGGTGGTGCTCAACGCGCTGCCCGGAGTCGCCGAATCCCTCGTGGTCAACCGCGGCGAAAGGCTCGTCGCCCTCATCGTGCCCGACCAGAACCAGCTCGGCGAGATCGACTCCGCCGGACTCAAGAGCATAATGGACGCGAATCTCGAAGTCCTCAACAAGAGGATTCCGGCATACTCGCACGTAAGTGGATATGAACTGCGCTTCGAAGCCTTCGCAAAGACTCCGAAGGGAAGCATAAGGAGATTTATGTATGAATAACGAAATGAGAAGAGTAGTCATCACCGGCCTGGGAGTCATCTCCCCGGTCGGAAATGACGTGAACACGTTTTGGGAAAGTCTCAAAACCGGTAAGTGCGGCATAAGCAGAATCGAAGGATTCGAGGAGTACAATCTCCCCATCCATGTCGCAGGCAGGGTCAAGGACTTCGACCCTCTCAAGTTCGGTCTCTCGGCCGCCGAGAAAAGACGCAACGACATCTACAGCCAGTACGCGATGGCGGCCGCCGCGCAGGCCATGGCCGACAGCGGTCTTGACTCCAGCCAGAACATCGACGAGAACCGCTTCGGTGTCTATCTCGGCTCCGGCATCGGAGGAATCCAGACCTTAGTGACGCAGACGAAGATTCTGTTCGACGACGGCGTCGACAGGATTTCCCCCCTCTTCATCCCGATGATGATCCCCAACATCGCCGGCGGCAACATCGCGATCAAGTACAAGGCCAAGGGCCCCTGCCTGACCCATGTGTCAGCCTGCGCCACTGGAACCAACTCCATAGGCGAGGCCTACCTCGCCATCAAGTGCGGACGCGCCGACGCGATTCTCGCCGGAGGCAGCGAGGCCGCCGTGACCCCTCTGGCGATCGGAGGTTTCGCCAACGCCAAGGCTCTGACCACCGAGGAGGATCCCGCCAAGGCCTGTCTGCCGTTCGACGCCCGCAGAGGCGGATTCGTGATGGCCGAAGGGGCCGGTGTCCTGATTCTCGAGGAGAGAGAGCGTGCGATCGCGAGAGGAGCGCACATCTACGCCGAGGTATGCGGCTACGGCTGCACCTGCGACGCCCACCACTACACCGCGCCGAGACCCGACGGCATCACCGCCGGACGCGCTCTCAGGGAAGCCCTCGACGAGGCCGGATACAAGGCCGGAGAGAACCTCTACATCAACGCCCACGGCACGGGAACCCATCTCAACGATTCCACCGAGACCCGCGCCATCAAGGTGGCCCTCGGAGAAGAGGAGGCCCGCAGGGCTTCAGTAAGCTCCACCAAGTCCATGCACGGACACATGTTCGGAGCCACCGGAGCAGTGGAGCTCATCGCATCCGCTCTCGCCCTCAGGGACGGCATCGTTCCCCCGACCATCGGACTTGAGGAGGCCGACCCCGAGTGCGACCTCGACTACACTCCCCTGGAGGCCCGCAAGAGGGATCTGGACATCGCCATATCCAATTCTCTTGGCTTCGGAGGGCATAATGTTTGCGTAGCCTTACGCCGTGTTTAACCGTGTACCAAATAAAACCTTGACCAAATGAACCGCGAAGAAATCAAAAAGATTCTCCCCCACAGGGAGCCGATGCTCCTGCTGGACGAATCAGAACGCAAAGGAGACACAGTGTACTCGAAGTACACGATTCGTGAGAACGAATTCTTCACCACCGGGCACTTTCCCGGCTATCCGGTGGTTCCCGGAGTGATTCTCTGTGAAATCATGGCGCAGGCCAGCTTCCTGCTCATCCCTTCGGAGAAACTCAGGGACAACACCGCCCTCTACGCCGGCATCGACGGAGCCAAGTTCAAGGCTTCTGTCTTTCCCGGCGACACCGTGTGCGTCGAATCCAAGGAAGTCACCCAGAGAGGCCCGCTCGTCGTGGTGGACGCCCAGGCGACCGTCAACGGCAAGCTCTGCTGCAAGGGCAGACTGACTTTCATGCTGGTCCCCAACGACAAACTGAACAAGGAATAATATGGCTTACAATCTTCTCAAAGGCAAGAACGGCATCATCTTCGGAGCCCTCAACGACCAGTCCATAGCATGGAAGGCCGCTCTGAAGGCCCATGAGGAAGGTGCCGAGCTCGTGCTCACCAACACCCCCGTGTCGATCAGGCTCGGGACGATCAACGAGCTCGCGGAGCAGTGCGGCGCGCTCGTGGTGCCCGCCGACGCGACCTCGCTCGACGATCTGGGCGCGCTCGTCGACGCCGCCATGGAGCATTTCGGCGGACAGTTCGACTTCGTGCTCCACTCCGTGGGCATGTCGCCCAACATCCGCAAGAACAAGCCGTACGAGGACACCAACTACGACTTCTTCGGCAAGACCCTCGACATCTCGGCGCTGTCGTTCCACAAGCTGCTGAACGTGCTCTACAGAAAGGACGCGCTCAAGGACTGGGGTTCCGTGGCCGCGCTGACCTACATCGCGGCCCAGAGGACTTTCCAGGGCTATAACGACATGGCCGACGCAAAGGCTCTGCTGGAATCCATCACCCGCAGTTTCGGAGTGATCTACGGCAAGAAGCGCCATGTGAGAATCAACACCGTCTCCCAGTCGCCCACCAAGACGACCGCCGGCAGCGGCATCGCCGGAATGGAAGAGATGTTCACCTACGCCGACAAGATGTCGCCGCTCGGCAACGCATCGGCTTCCGACTGCGCCGATTACATCGTGACGCTGTTCTCCGACCTCACCAGGCACGTAACCATGCAGAATCTCTACCACGACGGCGGCTTCTCCTCCGTGGGACTCACCTCCGAGGCGATAGAGATCTTCTCCAAGGGATTGAAATAGCCCGGCGTTCGGTCGGATTTGGAAATCCGACCGAACAGGCGAGCAGGACATACAAGAACAAGAACGGCAGGATTCGCGAATCCTGCCGTTCTGTTGTATAGCTGCGGAACCGTAGTCCGCTATCGCCTATAGGTTGGGGTTGACGGTCTTCCACTCCGCTACAGGAGGGATGATGCCGAGCCCGATGATCTCGTCACGCATCTTGCAGAGGTGCTCGTAAGAAGCCTTGAGGTCAGCCATCTCCTCGGGAGTGCCCTGGGGTGCGCTGTAATGAACTCCGGTGGCGTCCATCACGGTAGGCATTGCCATCATCACGTTCTTGTACTCGGCGTTGTTCACATAGCAGCCGGCAGGCCAGGTGAACTTCTCTCCACCCATCGCAGCCTCGATCATCTTCACTGCGTTGTAGGCAGGGCTCTGGAATGAGCTGCGGCCGCGGAGCTTGATGATGTTGGAACCGCCCTGAACCGTGTTGTGCTTGATCTCGGCCCACTTCTCGGCTGAAAGATTCTTCTCCGCGAGAGGAACGCCGTCGATCTTCACCTGCGATGCGAACACCGCCATCGCCTCACCATGTCCTCCGTAGGTGTGGGCTCCGGTGACCTTGCACTGCTGGACGCCGAACTCCTGGGCGAGAGCCTCCTGAAGACGGGTCGAGTCGAGAGCGGCGAGAGTGGTCACGCACTCGGGCTTCAGTCCTGAATGGAGAAGCACCACGAGTCCGGTAAGGTCGGCGGGGTTGAAGATCACAACCACATGCTTCACGTCGGGGCAGTACTTCTTGACGTTCTTGCCGAAATCCTCGGCGATCTGGCAGTTGCCCTTGAGAAGATCCTCGCGGGTCATGCCCTCCTTGCGGGGAGCTCCGCCTGAAGAAATGATGTACTTGGCGTCCTTGAAGGCCACGGCGGGATCGGTGGTCCAGGTGATGTTCGCACCCTCGAAGGCGCAGTGGTCCATTTCAGCGACCACGCCCTTGAGTCCGGGCTCATAGACATCGTAAAGACAAATGTTGGGAGTGAGCTTCAGCATCAGCGCTGTCTGGGCCATGTTGGAGCCGATCATACCTGCGGCGCCGACAATGACCAATTTCTCATCTGTGATATAGTTCATGGTATAAAATATAGTTATGACTGTCAAAATCCTTACAAATATAACAAAATCCATGTATTATAAACATAAAAACATTATCTTTGCCGTGTTATAAACTTTTTATGGCACTATATCTAATTAAGGATCTGGACGACGACTACCACTCGAAACTGGGAGTCTGGCAGATTACAGAGTCCGAAAAGGAACTTCGCGCACTCTCATCCGTCCCCTCGGACGAACTTGAAGAAATCTCCTACATCAAGAGCGAATCCCTCCGCAAGCAGAAGCTCGCAGTACGCACGCTGCTGGACTGCATGTTCGAGGAGAAAGTATATCTGAACCACCACGACAACGGCAAGCCGTATATCGAAAACTCTTCAATCAACATCAGCATCACCCACACCGACAAATATGTGGCCGTGATAGTCAACGATTCCGAAGAGGTGGGCATCGACTGCGAGTCTCTGGACAGGGACTTCTCCGCCGTGGAGAAGCGCGCCCTCTCCGAAGACGAGATCGATGACCTTGACGAGGACCAGCGCAACGAACAGCTTGCCATCTACTGGTGCGCGAAGGAGGCGGTCTACAAGAAGATGTCGCAGTACAATGTGGACTTCGCCGAGCAGATAGAAATAGAGGACTTCCGCATGCGCGGCGAGGGCGAGCTCGAAGCCACCTTCACCCAGAAGGACGGGTTCGAGGAGGAGATACACCTGCAGTACATGACCTTCGACCGCCACGTGCTCGTCTGGGTCGCAGGCTGATCTTCGGTTTCAGACTGTTTCTTCAATGAATTCTGCCGGGCGGGAGACCGTTCCGGCATATATTCGTTTCAGCGTGTCCGCAGCCAGATCTCCGGATTCTGCGGCGACTTCTCCTTCCAGATCTGGAAGTGCAGCTGCGTCTGCCCGTCGATGGTGTCGACTATGCCTATCACCTCGCCCGTGCGCACCCTGTCGCCGGCCTTGACGGACACCTGGCCGAGCTTGCAGTAGAACGAGAAGAAACTGCCGTGCTGCACGAGCACGCACATGTTGTAGCCGGGCATCGCTATGACGTTCTTGACCTCTCCGTCGAAGACGGCCTTCACGGCGCTGCCCTTCGCAAGGCCTATGCTGATCCCGTTGTTGAACGGCATCACGATGTTCGTATATACCGGATGGTTGTGGCGGCCGAACTTCTCAAGCACCGGTCCGTCCGCGGGCCAGGGCAGCTTTCCCTTGTTGGCCTCGAATTCCGCCGCAAGCTTGTAGTCAACGGTTCTGACGGGTTTCCCCTCCTCCTTCGCCTCGTTCTCCTTCGCCTGCTGCGCGGCTATGTATTCGGCTATGATTCTCTCTATCTCGCGGTTGAGCGCCTCGACCTGCTCGCGTTTGGCGGCAAGCTGACGCTGGTATCTGGTCCTGTAACGCCTGAGCTGCGACACGAGGTCGTCCGAACGGGCCTCCTCGGCCTTCAGCCGCGCAAGGTCCTTCGCCCGCTCGTCGCGCAGCTGAGTGGCTTCGGTCCTGAGGCTGTCCAGCCGCGAAAGCTCCCGTTCGAGGTCGGCTTTCATCTCCTTGACCTCGGCGGCCTCCCCGTTCATGGTCTCGGAAAGGTTCTTGAGATACGAATACCGGCGCGTCGCCTGGCCGAAATTCCTGCTGGACAGAATGTAGACATACCACACCCTCGCGTCGCGGTTCTTGTAGGCGCTGCGCACCAGTCTGCCGAAATACAGCGTCAGCGTGTCTATTCTGGCCTGAAGGCCGGAAATATTGCTGTTCGTCAGCTTTATGCTGTCGTTCAGCTGTCTGATCTGACGTTCGCTCTCGGCCACCAGCGCCTTGCGCGCCTCCACCTGCCGGCGTATCAGCGTGAGGTCATTCAGGGCGCTGCTGCTTCTGGAGACATTCTCCGCAATCTGCTGCTCCAGCTGCGCGATCTCCTTCTCGAGAGCCGCCCGTTTCGACTCCTGCTCGCTCGTGTCCTGGGCGAAAGCGGAGAAGGCCCCCGCAAACAGCGGGAGCAGCCAGAACAATATGCGCAGACGCAGACTCATAGGCCCTGGGATTTCTTCTGCTCGGCGAGCGAACCGTAATATATGGAGAGATCCCTCTCTCCGAGAGCTTCGAGTATCTCGGAATAATGTTCGAGTATCACCGAGCTGTCCTTGCCTCCGTAAATCATCGCATGCTTGAACAGCGGTTTCGCCTCCTTCGGCCGGCCGAGCAGATGGAGAATCCATCCGCAGGTGTCGAGGTAGGTCGCGTTGTCGGGTTCGAGAGCGATGGCCCTGCGGCTCATCTTCAATGCCTTGCGCAGCAACCTGCCCTCCTCGGAGAGATAGTATGCGTAGTTGTTGAGCACTGCCGTGCAATCCGGATCCACTTCGAGCGCCTCGTCATAGAAGCGGTAGGCCTCACGGCGGTCACCGAGCTGCCAGCTCATGTCGCCGGCGGTCGAAAGCGCAAGCACCAGGTTCTCCTTGTCTCCCGCCTTCCTTGCGGCCTCGGCGAGACGGCCGCACATATATATTATGGAGTCCTGCTTGTTTTCGATTATGGTCAGCCTCAACTTGTTCAGGTTGGCACCCGGATCGTCGGGAGCCTGCTTCACGCATATGTCGGCCAGTTTGTTCAGCTGCTCTCCCCAGACCCAGTAGAAACGGGAGTCCATGCGTTCCATCAGGGCCCCTATGTACTGGCTCTTGATGTCGTCGCGGACGAGATCGTTGCGGACAAAGTGATCCAGAGTCAGGAAAAATGGAGGAAAATTCCCCTGAAAGCGCAGAATTTCAAGCCTGCCAAGTTCGGCCGGGGCGTAATCGGGGTCCAGCTCCAGTGCCCGGTCGTAGTATTCCAGGGCCTTGGCATCCGCCCGCCGGTTCATCATCTCGTCTCCGACGACGGTCAGAGTATAGGGATTGTTGTACTGCGAAGGATTGAGCTCCAGGAGTTTCTCGCAGATGGCCGCGAAGCTGCTCCTCTCGCCCTTGGAGCTGTAGAGCGACGCCAGAGCCTCCCAATACCATATATTGGTGCTGTCCTGGCTGACTGCAAGCCTCAGATGCGCCTCCGAAGAATCCACCTGCCCGAGAGCGAATTCGGTGAGACCGAGATAGTAGCTCACGGCGTCATCGGCGGGGAAGTCCCTGTGCAGGCCGGAGAAAATCTCACCGGCTGCGGCGAAACGCTCCTGGGAGTAATTCGTCACGCCGCGCAGGAACTTGTCGGTGTCGGCTTCCTGACCGCAGGCGAGCCGGCAGCAGGAAAGAAACAGCGACATACTGAATAGGAATTTGCGCATATCGTACAAAAATATATAATTTTCAATTCCGTTCCGCTCTTTTACGGCAAAATAGGTTCCAAGAGGCGCCGACCTTGCGCTAATATTGGAAAAATTGCCTACTTTCGTGAAAGTATATCAACAGGAAGGATGCAACTTTTCGGGAACAGGAAGCATCTTGATACACGGGAAGAAGATTGGATAGAGGGCGCGAAGCGCGGTGACAGGAAGTCACAGAAAGCGATTTACGACCAGTTGTCCGCAAAGATGTTCTCCGTCTGCCTGCGTTACATGGGCGACAGGGACAGCGCCGAGGACATACTTCAGGACGGTTTCGTGACCCTTTTCTCCAAAATCGACAGCTATTCGGGGACCGGTTCCTTCGAAGGCTGGGCCCGCAGGATCTTTGTCAACACTGCACTGATGAGCCTCAGGAAGAAAGATGCGCTCAAGAACTCGGAAGACGTCCAGACCGCATGGGGAATCTCAAGCGACGACCCGTCGGCCATCCAGAAGATAGGCTACGACGAACTTATCAGGATGATAGCCGCGCTGCCGCCGGGATTCAGAACCGTGTTCAACATGTATGTCATCGAGGGCTACTCCCACAAGGAGATAGCCGAAGCGCTCGGAATTTCCGAGACCACATCACGTTCACAGCTCCAGAGAGCCAGGACGCTGCTGCAGTCCAAGATCAAAGAAAGGTATTGAAGATGCAAGACAATAATCAGGAATTCGACCTCCGACTGAGGTCCGCTCTTGAAAACGCCGGCATACAGCCGCCCCGGGACGCATGGAAAAAGATTTCCAGGCGGCTCGATGCTGTTGCCGCACCTTCTTCCGGCAGCCGCGGATTCGCTCCGGCAGCCTGGAGATGGGCGGGGGCGGCTCTAGCATGCGCCGCAGTGGCTCTCGGAGTATTCATCACGGTACCCGGAGCATCGGAGAGTTCCGTCTCGATCGAGCGCGGGGCCCTGACGGCGGAAGCGGTGCGGATCCAGGAACCCGGACTGCAGAAGGCCGGGGTTCTCGGGAATCCGGCAAGATCCGCAAAAACCGCCGCTGCCAGGATGGCCGCCGTACCTGCCGCCGTGGAAATCGACGCCACCGCTCCGCAGGAAAAGGAAGAGACAGGAAATGCGGCTCCCGCTCCGGCAGGCGGCCGGAAATCAGTAAATCCGAAACGCTCAGGAGAAACCTACAGCTATGACGGAAACTCTGGCGTAGACCCCTTCGCCCTGCTCGCGATGGAAGAAGACAACGGAAGAAAAGGCTTCGGAGCCACTTTCCTATATGCAAAGGGAGCGATCGGAGGCAATGACCCCGATTTCACAGGCAGAAGAGCCGGCATGACGATGGCACCCGGAGTATCGAGCTCCGGAATCACCGAGTTGGGAGAGTCCACCTACGGCATACCTCTCACCCTCGGACTCGGAGTGAGATTCTACCTCCTGCCGGGATTCTCCATAGGGACTGGAGTGGACTACTCTCTGCTCACGAGGACCTTCACCGGGAAATATACCGGTCCGGAGACATCCGGTCTCGACGAGGTGTCGGGAGACGTACAGCACACGATGCAGTATATCGGAGTGCCCGTCGACCTTTACTACGACATCCTGAGCTCAGACAAGATAAAGTTCTATGTATACGGAGGAGGCGAGGCCGAATACTGCGTCTCCAACAAGTACACCGTGTTCTCAAGTCCGAGAATCACCTGCAGCGAACCCGTGAGGAAGCTCCAGTTCTCCGTCGGCGCCGGCGTGGGCGTGGAATTCAGGCTCAGCGGAAAGCTCGGGCTCTACCTCGACCCCGGTGTCAGATACTATTTTCCGAACAGCCAGCCGAAAAGCATCAGGACGGACAAGCCTTTCATGTTCAATTTCGACGCCGGCCTGAGATTCAGCCTGTAGAAGACATAAAAAACAGTCAAAAAACACAAGAAACATAAAATAGTGACGAAAGCCCGGGAAAAAGTGACGAATTTCCCGGGCTTTTCTCTTTTTCATGACTATCTTGCCGGCAAATTCACGAACTATGAGAACTTCAATTCTGATTGCGCTCCTGCCGTTTCTGGCCGGCGGATGCATCCTCCTCGACAACGACCTGAACTCCGGCCCTCCGAGAGCCGGCACCTTCTTCCGCGGCCATGGCGGCGATGAGGCGCAGGAAGGCGGAGACGAGGCCGTCCGGCAAGCCGACACTTCGATCTATTTCTGTGCGGTGCGTTTCGACGACGACTATGTCTGGCAGCGCGACACGGCCTACGGTTCAGTGCCGTACGAGCTTCTGCTGTTCAAGGACTCCGAGCAGATTCTGAGCATAAAGTCGTCCGCATCTTCCTGCATCAGCCCCGACCATGACACGCACCATATAATAGACGGGCACCTCTACACCGAATACTCGAACCTCTCGCGCACCACCATAGGACGCGACGGCACCGTGATTCTCGATTTCTCCGGCAGGGAGTTCCTCAAAGGGCTGATGCCGCACGACGGAGACATCTACACGCTGACTGAAAGAAGGGACGGCAGCGGATTCAGTTTCAGGAAGAACGGGGAGATCCTGTTCACCAAGTCCGGAGGCTCTCTCTTCGGCGGCATGGACGACCCGTCGTACGGCCCCACAGGTGCACTGTACTTCGACCGGGGAGATCTGACCTTCTGCTACTGGACAGGCAAAGGGGCCCTGCGTAAATATTTCCGCGTGAGAAACGGCACTGAAGAGGAGGAAATCACGAAATTCTCCGGCAAGGCGGTCACCGACATCAAGCCGCAAAACGGATACCTACTGGCAGCCGGCACCGAACTCAAGAACTGCACTCCGGTCAGCTGCAGCCTCTGGATACTGCCGACCGACATAGTCACGGCCGGAGTCATGAAGTCCGGAAGCCGCAGTTTCAGCGGCATATACTATCGCGGCGAAGGCAGACTCCAGGAGATCTGCGACGGAGACGCCACGGTCTACTGTTCGGACTGCGGCTGGTCCGCCGTTTCAGCCAAAGGGGCGGATGTCGGGATACGCCCGTCGACTGGAGCAAGCCGCACAGAAGCGGACAGCTACTTTCTGTCGCCGTCCTGCGCGGTTCTCATCGGGGACAGGTTCATATATTCAGTATCGCCGAGAGCCGAAGACGGCTTCCCGAAGCTGTGGGACGGAGTGAAGTATGTGGAGGTGCCGGTTCACGGCTATGTGAGCAGAGTCGCTGTGGAGATCAGTCCTGCCAGCTGATTGTGCGGGAGCCGTCGTCGCCGACGCTTATGTCGACCATCAGGGTCTCCTCGGGCAGCAGAGAGGCGATGTTCTCCGGCCATTCTATCAGGCAGAGAGAGCCGCTGTCAAGATAGTCGTAGAGTCCGATGTCGAGAGCTTCCTCCTCCTTGGTTATCCTGTAGAAGTCGAAATGGTAGATCGCGTCGCCCGAACCGGCCGCGTACTCGTTGACTATCGCGAAAGTCGGGGAGCTCACGGTGTCGGAACTGACGCCGAGACAGTTGCAGAGCGCCTTTATGAAGGTGGTCTTGCCCGCTCCCATGGGCGCGTGGAACGCCACTATGCTGTGGCCTGCCGCAAGCTTCAGAAACTCGCGCGCCGCGCTGTCGATCTCCGACAGGTCTTTCATGAACAAACCGTGCTGCATAACGAAGGCAAATATACAACCAAATATCAAACAAAAGATGCTTACACGAATCAAAGGAGCGAAATGCATAGGAATAGACGCAGTGGAAGTCACCGTGGAGGTGGACATCGACAGCGGCGTCGGTATTCATCTCGTGGGTCTGGCCGACATAGCGGTCAAGGAGAGCCTGCTCAGGACTACGACTGCGCTCACTTCGTCCGGCTACAGGATTCCGGGAAGGAAGATAGTCATAAACCTCGCGCCGGCCGACATGAAGAAGAACGGGAGCGGGTTCGACCTTCCGATCGCAGTGGGGATAATCGCCGCATCGGGGCAGGAGGAGCTGCCGGACGCCGGTTCGTATCTGATCATGGGCGAGCTCGGACTCGACGGAAGCGTACGATATATCCCCGGGGCTCTCGTCTATGCTGAATTCGCGGCCAGAAGCGGTCTGTCAGGCATCATACTGCCCGTGTCGGCCGCTCCGGAAGCCGCTGAAATCGAAGGTGTCAGAGTGTTCGGAGTGAAAAGCCTTGACGACGCAGTCCGCATTCTCCGTGGAGCGGAAGACTGCCGGGAGCTTGAAATCCGGAAACCTGACGGGAGCCGCAGGAAATGCAGACCCGCCCCGGAAGTCGACTTCGCCGATATCATAGGTCAGGAGAGCGCCAAACGGGGAATGGAGATAGCGGCGGCGGGAGGGCACAACATCATCATGATAGGTCCGCCGGGCTCAGGAAAGACGAGCCTGGCCAAGGCCCTGGTCGGAATCCTGCCTCCGATGAGCAGGGAGGAGGCCATGGAGACGGGAAAGATCCATTCCGTCGCCGGCAGGGGCGGCGGAGGGCTCGAATGGGCCAGACCTTTCCGCGCCCCTCATTACTCGGCGTCTCTCGCCGCCATCATAGGCGGAGGCTCCGGAAGCAGCATTATTCCGGGAGAAGTGTCACTTGCCAGCAACGGAGTCCTCTTCCTTGACGAATTCGGGCAGATCCCCCACACGGTCACCGAAGCGCTGCGGGGGCCGATGGAGGACAGGAAAGTGGTGATCTCACGGATGCGCTCGAAAATTGAGTTCCCGGCAACGTTCATGCTGGTGGCCGCCTCAAATCCCTGTCCGTGCGGATACTACGGGGAGGGAGACCGATGCAGCTGCTCGCCTTACCAGAGAGCGGCATATCTGTCCAGGCTTTCGGGCCCGATCATGGACAGGATGGATCTCCAGGTTCGTGTCCGACCCGTTCCCTCGGACGAAATGCTGAGGCGGAAGCACGGAGAAAGGAGCGCGGCCGTGGCGGCGAGAGTACTGGCCGCAAGGGAAATCCAGCGGGACAGGTTCAAAGGCGAACACATAAGTTCGAACGCCGGAATGACCACCGCGGCGGTGCGGAGATTCTGCCCTCTCGACGACGGGTGCCAAAGACTTCTCGGCAGCCTCATGGAAAGGCAGCAGCTCTCGATGAGGGCGTATTTCAGAATCATAAAAGTCGCCCGGACCATAGCCGACCTCGCCGGCGGGAAAGACATAGGACAGGAGCACATCCTCGAGGCGGCGAGTTTCAGATTACTCGACAGGATGAATTTATAAACTCTACAAAAACTCTACATCGGCCTTACTGAACATTGAATTATCGCGAATCTTGCTACATTTGCTGTAACAAAAACGAAACAATTTCGTAACAGAAACTTAACAACGCGAAATTGTCATCAACGATAACCGCATAATTATGTTCAACCGACACAAGACAAGGCAGCTGGTTGAGAACATCGACAGATACTTCGACGGCATAGACCAGACGCTGCTGATATTCAAGGACGGAGTCCGCAACTACCTGTACTCGCACGGAGAGGAATTCGACGCCAATCTCCAGAGCATGGTGAAAATCGAGGCCGAGCTTACCGTGCTGCGCAGGGAAATCGAGAACGGACTCTACACCCAGACCGCGATGATAAGGTCGAAGGGAGACATCATGCGGCTGCTGGAGAAGACCGGCCACATAGTCAAGATTCTCGGCGACAACCTGCTCCAGTTCGAAATCGAGATCCCGCTCATCCCCTCCGAACTGAACAACAGTTTCATCAAGCTCACGGAGCTCTCGACTTCAGCGGTCGAGTCCGTACTTCCGGCCGCCAAGGCCTATTTCAGGACCCCCGAACTCATCCCCGAGAAGATCAGCAGGGTCTATTATTATGAAAAGGAGACTTCGAAGTGCGCCCAGGCCCTCAAACGCAAGGTGTTCCACGAGATGATGAGCCTGAAGCTCAGCGAGAAATTCCATCTGCGCTATCTCGCTCTGCACATCGAGAATCTGTCCGAAGCGGCCGAAAACGTCGCGGACCAGCTCTCCCTGATGTATATAAAAAGGACGCTATAGCCATGTACAGCGCAGGGACTGTTCTGATTCTCGCTGCCGTTCTGGCCTGGCTGGCTTTCAAGGAGCTGCCGGGCTCGTACGGACTCCTGCTCCCCACAGGATCTATGGGAGGTGCCGCGTTCAGAATATTGTCCGTCCTCCTGACAGCCGGCGCGATGCTGACCCCGGCGGTCGTGCGGCTCGGAGAAGGGCTCGTGTACGGCACCGGCGTTGAAGCCGGGCAGATGGTGATAATTCTTCTGGCCGCCCTGCTGAGCGCGGTCATCCTCGACAGATTCGCCCTCATGCCGTCCGTATGCACCGCCTTCGTGGGAGCCATGGAAGGCTTCAGACTCGTGGCGAGAGACGACCTTCCCGTAGACCTCCAGCCCCTGCTCAACTGGGGTGCGGCCGTGTTCGCCGCATTCCTGCTCGCCTGGATGCTCGACCTTGCGCTCAAATCTCTTTTCGTCAAGTCCGGAATCCACATCATAACTCTTTCATACTGGATGAAATATGTGGCGTTCGCCGGAATGTGCCTCGGATTCGCCGCGGCGGGCGCCAGCTGCGGGGCCGTATTCCATGCAGCAGGTGCGGCGGCGGGGCTCTCTCCGGCAATCACTGCCGCGGGAGCCGGTGCGGTGCTCGCCCTGCTCGGCTCCACGGTGCTGCATCGCTCATATTCCGCAGCCGACCGTCGTTACGAACTCTCGCTGCACTCCGCCATCAGCGTGAGCCTTTCCATGTCCGTAGTCCTCATCTGCTTCTCGAGCAGCAGCTTCTGCGGCCTGATTCACATGGAAGCCGCACCCCAGAGCGTTCCGGCGCTGACATGCGCCGCTCTCCTGGGCGTGTCCGCGAGCAGGAGGAACTTCGCGCTCGAACCGTCGGCCGCGGGCAAGAGTTTCGCAGGGCTCATTCTCTCCCCCGCTCTCGCCCTCGTCACGGTATATTTCAGCTTCTCTCTCATCCGCCGGAGCGACAACTCCTCCTATCCCATGGTACTGGCGGTCTTCGTGCTGCTGATGGCGGGAATGGCGGGCCTGCATCTCTATCGGGCGGTCAGGAGAAGCCGGGAGGAGACCGACAGGCTGCTCGCCGCACAACAGCAGCAGATATACGAGAACCAGAAAGCCCTCAACTCGATGGAGCTCAAGGCGGTGCTGGACGAGAACGACCATCTGCACGACACCCTTGAGCGCAAGCGCCGCGAACTCGTCGACATAGCCCTCAACATAGGGGAGCAGAAGGAATATCTCAACGCAATTGCGGAAAAGCTGCGCGGCATCAGCAGCGCGGACAGCCCCGAAGACAAGGACAGAATGCTGTCAGAACTCGAACGGGAGATACAGCAGAGACTCCAGAACGACAACCGCCTCGACGACTTCTACGCAAGAGTCGAGCTGCTTCACAAGGATTTCTCGGTCAAGCTGGCCGAGAGCTTCCCCACCCTCACGGCCCAGGAGCGCAAGCTTGCGACCCTGCTGCGCCTGGGGTTCTCCACCAAGTACATCGCCTCGCTGATGTACATCACCCCCAAGAGCGTCGAAATCGAAAGATACAGGCTCCGGCGCAAACTGGGGCTCAAACGCAGCGACAATCTCATCACCTTCATAAAATCCATCTGACAAATGAAGAAATTATTGCTCATGACCGCCGTCTGCTGCCTCGGACTTGCAGCAGCATCGGCACAGGAGACTGACGTGAACCAGTATGGTCAGGTCGTCAACGTGACTCCGCTCAACGCGGAGATGCAGGACGGCATCCTCGTGATCAAAAGCAAGGATTCCGCCTACAAAGTCTGGTTCGACATCCGCGTGCAGGGCGACGCAGCCGTGTACTTCGGACAGAACAAGGACTATGACCCCATCGGCAACGGCATGAGCCTGCGCCGCACCCGCTTCGCAGTCAAGGCCCAGCTCGACGAGAACTGGTACGGAGAGTTCGACACCGACTGGACGAGCGGACTTCCCGAGATCAAGGACGCCTACATCGCGTTCAACGGGGTTCCCGGGCTTGAAATCCAGGCCGGAAACTTCAAGGAGAACTTCTCCATCCAGAGGAACAACACCTCGCGCTACCTCCAGTTCATGGAAAGGCCGATGGTGACTGCCCTCGCGCCCTCCCGCCACCTCGGACTCAACGTCACCTGGTCGCAGCCTCTCTACTGGCTCAGCGGAGGAGTCTTCGGACCCGAGCTCAAGAGCTCCGAGGAGCAGACCTACATGGAGGACAACAACAAGGACTATGGCCGCAGCGAAGGTCTCTCCTACACGCTCAAGGGAGTGCTGAGGCCCATGTACAAGTCGAAGAACGGAGCCCTGCACATCGGAGCGGCGTTCTCGTACCGCAACCCCAAGACCACCAACACCGACGGATACGCGGTCGCCCGCTACAGCAGCCGCAACTCCACCAACATCAACCGCAAGAAATACCTCGACACCGACGACATGCCCGGCATGGACCATGAAATCGCCTGGACCGTCGAGCTCGCGGGACACTGGAAGGGCCTGCGCTACGAGACGGCCTATCTCGCAAGGACAGCCTACTTCGACCCCACGGTCAACGACATCGTGCCGCAGAAGGCCGACGGATGGTACGCCCAGGCCGGCATCCTTCTGTTCGGAGGACGCCAGAACTACGACGCCGACGGAGCGAAGTACACCCGCGTGACCAGAGGGCGCTCCTGGGGAGACCTTGAGCTCTGCGCACGCTACGAATACTGCAATTTCAACACCGCCAACTACTTCGGAGGCAGCGCCGAGGCCTACACCCTCGGACTCAACTGGTACGCCACGAACAACGTCAAGATCGTCCTCAACTACCAGTTCAACAACAACGACCGCTACGCCAACGGCAAGGGCAAGCTGCTCGTGGGACACGACGCCGCGGGCAATCCCACCAGCGACTACACCAAAGTGGTCGAGTCCGACGGCAAGGCAGGCGTGGACTACCACATGATAGCGCTCCGTTTCGAAGTTGCATTCTGACATAGAAAAACGACATGATCATGAAAAGGATATTTGCAATTGCAGCGGCTGCCGTCGCACTGGCGGCAAGCCTGAGTTCCTGCGTGCAGGACAAAGTCTACGGCCTGCCGACCATAACGGGCATAAACAACACCGTGGCCGTCCTGGCATCCGACGAGGTGGTGGTGACCGCGACCGTGACATCCCTCACCGGCATCAGCTCCGTGAATCTGCTTTGGGCCGCGGACGGAGGGGCCTGGACCCCCGTGGCGATGACGGCGACCGGAGACGTATGGTCCGGAGTGATCCCGGCCCAGCCTGTCGACACTGAAGTCTCATATTACATCGAAGCCGAGAGCGAGGGCGGAGAGACTGCGGTCTCCGTCACCATAAGCTATGTGGTGGGAGCGGAAGTCATAGACTACAGCGGCCTGAGGCTCAACGAGCTCAACGGAAATGACAAGTTCATCGAGATCTACAACACTTCCGGGGAGGACATCCCTCTCTCAGGTCTCTGCATCTGGAAGGACAGCGAGAAGAGCGTGTGGGACGCACCTCAGCTGACCCTGAAAGCCGGAGAGTTCCTTCTGCTCTACAGCGAGGACGTGCAGGCCGACCATCCCGACTGGGACGCGGCGCTCATCTTCTCAAGCGGACTGTCGGCCAAGAAAAACGTGCGCATCGAGCTGCGCGATCCGAAAGGAAGCGACATAGACGACTTCAACTGCACGAAGCATCCCGGCGGTGAAGTCGAAGGCTCCTACGGAAGGAACGCCGACGGCGGCTGGTACATCCAGACGACCGCCACTCCGGGAGCCGCCAATGTGGACGGCACCGAAAGCGTGGAGGGCTGGCTGGAATAGACACATGTTGAACAGAAAGCCGTCCGGAGCTGTTGTAAAAATTAATTTTAATAATTATTTTTACGAAAATGGCAAAATTTGAAAAACTTCGGACGGCTTGATAAAAAAGCTGAAAATGGCAAAGGAAGAATTAAAAATCGGTGAAATATCAAAGCCCCGCTTTGAGTTCCGTTCCTTCGGGCAGTGCTTCTGCGAAGCCCACAAAAGAATGGCCAGGCTCTCCGTCCCCGTTCCCGAGAAGGTGTGGGAGAGGGAGAGCGACGAAATCTACATAATCTCGGCCAGGAACGACATCAACAACACCAAGATACGCAACGGCAAGATGGACATCAAGACCTTCGTGAGGGCCGTTGACGGACTCGAGCAGTGGAACCCCCTGATGAAGGGCGAGTTCCCCATCTCGCGCGAAGTCCTCGAGAAGGAGGTGTTCCCCGCATTCATGGTGGACACCCCGCCGCTCGACAAGGAGAGCTACACCCTCGAGGAATTCCTCGGGATGGTGAAGGCGAATCCCGACCTCGCGGCCGTGAGGGTGCACAAGCAGCGCTTCGGCTACATGGTCAACGACACCATCTGCGAAGTCGGCAACGTGCTGATCAACGGCGCCAAGGTGGTCACGATCAACTCCGAGTCCACCGAAATCGAGGACATAAAGAAGACCATAGCCGACTGCCGGCTTGAAGGAGTCGAGAACATCAACTACCTCCAGGCCATCAAGCGCGTCATTGGCATGATAGACAAACCTCTCGCAAACTGACGAAGACATGGCACAGGAAATAGAAAGAAAGTTCTTGGTATCCGGCGACTTCAAATCCGAAGCCGCCAAAGCCACCCGCATCACCCAGGGCTACCTGAGCTCCGTCCCCGAAAGGACGGTGAGGGTGCGCATAAAAGGCGACAAGGGATACATGACCGTCAAGGGCATCGGTTCGGACAGCGGGGCCAGCCGCTTCGAGTGGGAGAAGGAAATCCCGGTCGAGGACGTGCGCGAGCTTCTGAAAATATGCGAGCCCGGAGTCATAGACAAGACCAGATACCTGGTGCCCGCCGGAAAGCACACCTTCGAAGTCGACGAATTCTACGGAGACAACGAAGGTCTCGTGGTGGCCGAAGTCGAACTCGGCTCGGAAGACGAGGAGTTCGTGCGTCCCGGCTGGCTCGGAGAAGAGGTGACGGGTGACCCCCGCTACTACAACTCCATGCTTATGAAGAAGCCCTACAAGACTTGGTAACTCTTTAAATACTACTACTTATGACGACCGACACCATTTTGTTCTATCTCGTTCCGGCAGCATCGCTGACGGCGCTTCTGTTCGCATACATCTTCTTCAGGAAAATGATGAAGGAGGACGAAGGCACGCCGACGATGAGGCAGATAGCCAGATATGTCCGCGAAGGCGCAATGGCGTACCTGAAGCAGCAATATAAGGTCGTCGTCATCGTGTTCCTCATACTTGCTGCTCTCTTCGCCGTCCTCGCCTACGGATTCCATGTCCAGAACTCCTGGGTTCCCTTCGCATTCCTGACCGGAGGCTTCTTCAGCGGCCTCGCGGGATTCGTCGGGATGAAGACGGCCACCTACGCCTCCGGGCGCACGGCCAACGCGGCGAGAAGAGGCCTCAACGACGGGCTCAAGATAGCCTTCCGGAGCGGAGCTGTCATGAGCCTGACCGTAGTAGGACTCGGGCTTCTTGACATTTCACTATGGTACATCATCCTCAACAAGTTCATAGGGATTGAGGGGCCGCAGAAGCTCGTGGCGATCACCACGACCATGCTGACCTTCGGCATGGGCGCCTCGACCCAGGCCCTGTTCGCAAGGGTCGGCGG